>WJJZ01000005.1 GCA_014729395.1 Candidatus Magasanikiibacteriota bacterium | reverse complement strand
TGTTGAAGCAATAGTAGTGGTCGTAAATGTCGTAGTGGCATTAAAAATATTTTCTCCTGTAAATGTTTGGTTACCTCCCAAATAAGCTAAAGTCGAGCTGCCGCTGATATCGCTCAAATTTATTCCGGAAGTATTTCCGGTAACAGCCAAATCACCCTCAAGAGTAGTATTGCCTTCAACTACTAAAGTACTACTCACATAAGCAGCCCCCTGCATCCAGACATCCATGGTGGAAGATGGGGTAAGCATATTCGTGCCATAATTTTGAGCAAAGGTCCATTCTGATGTACCGCTACCACCACTAGGCCAGGTGGTTCTGTAAACCCCACCCAAATTTATTCCGCCGTCAATATAGAGATCCGTGCTGGTGGCATTTGTAGTAGTCAAGCTGGTAATTGTAGAAGAGCTAAATGTAAATGCTCCGCTTGAATCGGCCATTGGTATATACTCCCCGGCAATTACAGTACTTGAGGCACTTACTCCCATTAAATATTGAGAGTTGATTGCATAGGGCAAACTGGTCAATCTTTTTCTGGGAGTTAATTTTTGTCCGGCAATCCAAATCTCAAGGTAGAGTGAGTCATTATCCTTGAAAATATCAGAATCAAGAGAATTTGTACCACTACCCCCCAAATTAACGGAAAAAATTCCTTGATCCGGTGTTACATTTATAGTTGAGGTTGAAAGCAAAGTTCCTGCGGCAGTATACAATAGACTACCACCGCTTGATGAATCATAAATCAAAAATGCCATTGCTTTTGTAGTGGTAACCGATGTGTTGCTTTCCAAAAGTTTTCCTTGATAATTAATAATTGTGGGCGGAGTAGCTGATTCGACTTTAGCAAGCAAGGCAAAGGTCCCGGCCAGTAGCAAAACCATAAAACTTCCGGTAAGACAAACCCAAAGCAAGGATTTTTTAAATCCTTTTTTAAAATTATTTCTTAATTTTAGGGAATTTTTCCCTTTTTCAGCTATCATGCTGGTTTGTATTACATCGAAGGCTTTGTTTTCAATTCGTTTATTAAAAGAGCATGCCTTCAATAGTAAAGCTTGCCTACATCGTTTACTTAACAAAAATTTTGCTAAATAAATATTCGATTACTATTATATTTTAGCACAAAATGAGAATTTATGCTCGTCTTTTACATGTATTTTTGTGGATAAAAAAACAACCTGCCATAAACAGGTTGGAAATATATAAAAAATTATTTTATTTCACATAAATCTGAATAATAAATACTAATTAATCGCTGAGTTAAAAGAAAATTATTGTTTTTCCATTATCTGGTCTTTAATAATAATACCTTTATCACCTTTTTTCATTGATATATCATCACTACGAACAGGTTTATAGCCCGGCTTCTGATATGTAATATAATAATCATTTGGCCCAACCAAGAATGAATACCTGCCTTTGGTATCCGTAACTTGGGACGCAACCAGTTTATTATAGTCCTTGGTAAATAATCTCACCATTACTTTCCCGATTGGCTTGTTCGTATTCTTGTCATATATTATCCCCCAACCCTTTGGTTTTTTTGGTTTAACGTAAATGAAAAAGAGACTGTATAATAATAAATGAATTCCAAGAAATACCCAAAGATACCATGTGGGGGAAATATAAAGAGAAATAATAGTCGCCACAATACCGGCAATGGATATGATATGTTGCAACACCCTGAATCTTTTTTCCCATTTTATTCGACGAGGGGTTTTCTTAACATCAGCCGGGTCAATCGGTATATTTGGCGTAAGACTAACATTTTGTTCTGTCACTTTTATTTTTTCTCCGTGATATAAATCCACCAATTCTCTATCTGTTTTAACTTCTTTTAGTATTTCGGATGGAAAAACATAATCCTGTTTGATGACTTGGATACGATACTCACCGGGATCCACAATAAACAAGTAACGTCCTTCTTTGTCTGTTACTCTGGAACGCACAACCTTGCCGGTAGCGGCATCCAACAGTCTAACAACTGCCAGATCAATCGGTAGTTTGGAATAACTGTTATATACAATACCCCAGCGTTTTCGTCTGCGACGACCAAGCAAAAGTAATGGTTGTAAAAATAAAAAGCGTAATAGTGGCAGAACTATACTCCACAGTGACGGCATTACCGCCGCCAGTGAGACCGTTAACACCGCAGGTGCGGCAACTTTTTTAGTTGCTTCTTCCACCTTTGGGTCGTCTGATAATTCCTGCAAAACCGCAACTTGCGCTGTGGCTTTTTCTGAAATATTTCGAGCAACGTTGCCGACATTTTCAATTAAAGCCGCGTCCTCATCGATCACCTCTTCTAATTTAGGCGGTATGTAAATCAATTCAAAATTTCTGTTTATGACATTGTTACCCACATAAAAAGGCTGACTCTCGTACACCCTATACTGATTTTTTGTAGCAATAAGTTTGTAAGTACCAATTGGTACCACATAACCGTAAGCTCCGAAACTGTTCGTTACTTGCGGATTTTCTTGGCGATAGTTTTCTGCGCTCCATATTCTATCACCTTGCTCCGGTCTTACAAGCTTAACCTCGACCCCCTCCAAACTATTGCCATTTCTCTTGTCTTGTATCTGGCCCAAATTATGAGTGCGAACAAAAAAATTCAAAGTATCGGTTATTTGTTCCTCATACCGAACTTCAACAATAGACTCATAAGTACCGGCCCTTGGTGCGACTATATCTAATGAATATATATTATCGACCGGATTATAAACAAAATTATATACATCACTATTTAAATAATAAGAAAGACCAACAACCGGTCTGTCTGCCAAACTCTCAGCACTAATAAGAATAGTAATTTGATCTCCTGACAAAGTACTTACTGTTCTATCCAGAAAAACAGCTTGCACCGTTCTTTCTGACAACCAGACTTCAATATTTTGCAAATCAATTCTTTCTTCGGGCAAAATATTCGGTATAGGCTCATTAAATTCATCATTATCATCAGCATTAGTACATCCCGGGTCTTCCAAATCTATAAAACCATCTTGGTCATTATCGGTATTATCACTGCACTCGGGAATTTCCGACTCCGGTTCTTGGCATTCACAATCACTATCAGCACAATCAATCGCACCATCATTATCATTATCCAAATTATCATCGCAAATTTCCACATCTACAACAACTTCTTCGCAAAACTGAGAACCAACACAGTCGCTGTCATCACAATCAACATCACCATCAAAGTCATCGTCTTCTAAGTTATTACATATTTCTATGTCGGGCTGGCAGTCAACATCCGCACTGCAATCATTGTCAGCGCAATCAATATTTCCATCTAAATCATTATCCAAGTTATCAGCACATAGACCCGCTTCACTGCTTGTATGCGGAATCGCCGAATCCCAGACGCCATTACTATTATTATCCGAACTGTCAACGGCAAAAATTTTATAAAAATATTCGGTTAAATTATTTAGCCCCGAATCAGTATAAAAATTTGTATTTATATCGGTAATCGTGGCTATCCTGTCTCCATCATTAATATCAGTCGGTTCACTTAAACCCCGTACGATGACAAAAGCATAAAAATCACTTATAGAATCGGTGTAATCCCAAGTTAGAGCAACTTCGGTGTCACCTGCTGCGGCATTGAAATTTGAGACATCCGGCGGTGGAGTTGTGTCCACCAAGGTGGTAAAACTTCCGGTCGCACTGCTATCATTGGGGGTGGCATCAACGCAAGTTATTTTATAATAGTAGTCTGTACTCGGAGTAAGACCAAGCAAATTGACGTCGTAGTTATCTCCACCTTGATTATTTACTGTACCGGTATTATCAAATGGCTCTAATCCATTGTCATCATCATACACCAGACTGCATTCCTGCACCCCAACATTATCAGTTGCCTGCCAAGTGATAGTACTGCTGGTTATATCCTCTTCAATTGAAATATTGCTTATAACGGGTGCTTCGCTGTCTGGCCCAGCTAATGTTGTAAAGCTACCCGTGGATGTTTCTTCATTGAAATTATTATCCAAGCATTTAATTCGATAAAAATACTCAGTCTCTGTATCCAAACCTGTTAAAAATACTTCATAACTGCCAAATACCGAGCCGCTCTCGGAGTAACTCGTGTCCAATCCATAATCAAAATAACAAACCCTAATTCCGTGAGCATCAGTCGCATCCCAGCTTATACCTGCCGTCGAAGCGGAAACGTCCTCAACAATGTTTGAAATAACAGGCGACCAGCTATCACCCGGCCCGCCACCGCCTTCCTCCTCGCAGCTAGATGAACATCCATCACCGTCATCTAAATTACCATCATCACATTCCTCACCCGCTTCTACTACAAAATTTCCACATACTGCAGGAACTGTGGCGTTAATGGTGACGTTGTCGGACTCCGTATCGGCTAAAACAATTTGCTGCAAAAAAAATACGAATAATAAAACTATGAATCCGGTAAATATTAATTTTTGTTTTGAAAAAACCATAACTGGACAATAATAATACAATAATTAAACTATAATTATACAAATATTTTACAATAATTATTGTCCAATTATGGTCAAATTATCGTAAAATTATTGTTTATGTCTTAATAGCATAACCAACACAATAACAGTCAAAAACACACCTAAGATACTTAATATAACCCAAGTCGGTAAATACCAAAAAGAGATCGATTCTGTAATTACTTGATTTGTCATACCATAATTTAAAACCAGCTGTATTTTATTAGGTCCCAAATCCTTTAAATCAAGCGACTCAATTGTGTATTCACCATGCCAACTTGTGTGCGGAACAACTTTGCGTTTATTGGGGTTAATCGCCATATCGTCCACAACATCACCAAATAAATTTTTTACAATTATTCGTCCTTCCGGGACCACATGGGTTGTGCCAACATTTTCTAATTTTAATTTTAGTTCGACCGGTTTAGAAAAATATATTCTTTCATCCGATGAAAAATCTTGCCTTATCAATTGTTCTTTGATAGTACCGGCTACATGTAAAAACAACAAAGATCCAACCCGCGAACCCACACCTATCTGTCCCTCACTCGGAATCGTCTTGGCAAATAATCCCAAATAATGCGTACCCGGTTCTGCGTTAGCAGGTACTTGAACTGAAAAAACAAAACCACTATCTTCACCCGGCTCCAATACCAAGCTCTCATTACTAAGATTAATCCAGCTAACGGCAACATCATCAACCCCGAAAATAGCAGCCCCGCTTTGTCCATCAATTGTAAAAGCATCAACTTCCGGCAAAATCTCTACCGTTTCGTCCTTCTCATTTTTTACCAATAATTCAACTTGACTACTTTCTCCCGGATTAATGACTACAGTCTGACGTAGTGGAAAAATGGAAAGCGCAAAAATATCTTGC
This sequence comes from Candidatus Magasanikiibacteriota bacterium, assembly GCA_014729395.1. Lineage (GTDB taxonomy): Bacteria > Patescibacteriota > Patescibacteriia > Magasanikbacterales > UBA922 > WJJZ01. Next base: position 1,011 of record WJJZ01000005.1, on the reverse strand, counting down.
GGAAAAAAAAGAAAGAATATAAAGAGTAGAATTGTAATTGTTTTTTTCATCACTTATCACTTATCACTTATCACTTTGACATTTTAATATAATAATTGATAAGTGATAAATGGTATTAACCTCAAAAAAATCCAAATTAATTTTTATGGATTCACAGTCGCTGTAAAAGTAACCACATGCGAATAGCTCCCCGCAATACTACCCGTATCAATCACAGCACTAAAAATTACTTCTGTATTTCTGCTTGTTACTTGACCAGAGGCAGAAGCAACAGTAATTGTTCCATCCATGGCAGTATCGGAAGACAGTAAACCATCAGTTCCGGATGTCCTGATCCCATATTCCTCATCACCCACTGAAACAGTTCCATCAAGCACATCATCAATATCATTGGCACCACTTCTCAAATTTCCGTCTTCGACAACAGTTAGGCTATAACCAGTTTCAGAATCAGTTGAGATATTCGCATTAAGACTGGAATTAGCAACTGCGGTAGTTGAAAGCGTACCAAGATTCAAACTTGACGAACTTATACTAAAACTAAGAAAACCCTTTTCAAGGGCTTGAAATCCGCCACGCAATTCATATGTCCCGCCACTGGTCGAAGTCGCAAAAAACTCACCACCTGAATCATAAATCCCATAATCAGTACTGGTGGAATAACTTGTGTCTACAAAACTAAAAACATCTCCGTAAATTTCGTAATTACCGCCGGTCATTTCAGAGTAAAGTGGTTCAGTCCAAAAAAGAGAAAATAATATTGTTGTGAATATTATAATGAATCGCATATATGGCGTATTATAACATAAAAAAAAGTACTTAAACATATTGAGTTCTCATTATAGGTTAATTATTAATTTATTATTGTACTGAATAATTTAATATTTGAATTATAGATATATATTGATATTGTACGACAAATATTTTAACCTAAATTTAAACAATTTACTAATAAATTATTTTATTAATACATAATCCTTGACAATCCGCTAGATCTAAAATAAAATATTA
>WJJZ01000004.1 GCA_014729395.1 Candidatus Magasanikiibacteriota bacterium | reverse complement strand
TCTTCTGGAAATTTCTGAGTTAAACGATAAATTAATTTGGTAAATTCTACAGTTCGTTTCCAGACTAATAAATCATGATAATCTTGCATACTATCCTAGCCTTTCCGGCTTTTCAGGCCTCTCTAGCTTTTTCTAGCTTTTCTTAAATTCTTCACAGGCCTCTTTCAATTCTTTTTCAATCTCGTCATTCCACTCATTACCGGCAATTTTATCTAATAATTTTCTTTTACTTTTATTCATAAAATCTACTAACTTAGTCTCATATTCTGATACTTTATCTACCTCTACATCATCAAAATAACCATTATTAACCGCATAAATAACAACTACTTGATCCTCAACCGACATCGGTGAATATTGGGCTTGTTTCATAAGTTCTGTAATTCTTTGACCTAACTCAATCTGTTTTTTTGTTTCCGGATCCAGGTCACTGGCGAATTGAGCGAAAGCTTCCAGCTCTCTAAATTGAGCCATTGCCAACTTCATCTTTCCGGCTACTTTTTTCATTGGTTTCAGCTGAGCCGAACCACCAACACGAGATACGGAAATACCAACGTTTAGAGCCGGTCTGATACCTTTGTAAAACAAATCTGTTTCCAAGAAAATTTGACCGTCTGTAATGGAAATCACATTTGTCGGAATATAAGCGGATACATCACTGGCTTGAGTTTCAATAATCGGTAATGCCGTAATAGAACCGCCGCCGTTTTCTTTGTTTAAATTACATGCTCTCTCTAGTAATCTTGAATGTAGATAAAATACATCACCGGGATAAGCTTCACGTCCGGGAGGTCTTCTAAGAAGCAGAGAAATTTCACGATAGGCCCAAGCCTGTTTACTCAAATCATCGTAAATTATCAATACATCCTCGCCTTTGTCAGCAAAATATTCCGCCATGGCTACACCTGCGTACGGAGCCAAATAACTCATACTGGCCGGATCAGATGCACCGGCAATAACAATAGTCGTGTATTCCATAGCACCGGTTTCTTCCAATTTGGCAACAATTCTGGCAATTTTTGATTCTTTTTGACCAACCGCCACATAAATACATTTCATGTTTTGACCCTTTTGATTGATAATAGCATCAATTGCAATCGCGGTTTTACCGGTTTGTCTGTCTCCAATAATAAGCTCACGCTGACCACGCCCGATTGGGATCATAGCGTCAATCGCTTTAATTCCCGTTTGCACAGGTTCGCTAACCGGTTCACGAGTCATAACACCCGGCGCAATTCTCTCCATTGGATAATAATCTTTTGTCTTTAATTCTCCTTTGCCATCAACCGGCTCACCCAAAGCATTCAAAACTCTGCCTACAACCGCTTCGCCAACAGGGACAGACAAAATTCTGCCGGTTCTTTTGACAGTATCACCTTCTTTAATATTTTTATATTCACCCAAAATAATGGCTCCAACGGTTTCTTCTTCTAAATTAAGAGCCACCCCATAGACTCCACCCGGAAACTCAAGCATCTCTTGAGCCTGACAGCTTGTCAAACCATCCATTCTGGCAATACCATCTCCTACCTCAATAACTGTTCCGACTTCTTCCACCTCAACCTGTTTTTCGAATGATGAGATATGTTTTTTTAATTCATTTACAATTGTATTCGTTGACATATTTTTTATATTTACAAAGCCCACAGGGCACTAAATATTTCTATTTAATATAATTATCAATAAACCATTTAATAAAATCATGCTTACTTGTCCTTCTTGCCATCTGATAAACTTCTACAGCTTCTTTATTAAATTCACTTCGTTCTTTCTTGATTCTTTCCTGCTCTCTTGTTTTTATTTTTTTTACGACTTGTTTCATTTTTTCTACTGGCTCAAGAACATCCTCCTCGACATCTTCCCCACTATTCGCTTGCACATCTTTGTGTTCATCTCCGGTCATTCTTCTTATTTTTGGAATCTCTTCTTTCTTTTTTGAATCTTTTAAATTTTTATCATCTTCCCCAACCTCTTTAATATTAAAATTAGTCAAATCCTCTTCTTCCACAATTTTTAAATCGCCAGATGGGAAATAATGACCACGCTTTCCTTCTAATCTTAAATAACAATTTGGTGTAATACCATCAATTCTGTATTTTCTATATGAATTCTCCTCAGGTAAAGATTTAAGTACATATAAACCAGGTTTTATACCAAGTTTGTCAATAAATTTAAATCTCCCCAATGCACCCGATCTAATAAACTTATTAAAACTGTAAGGTTCAAAATCAGGCCTATATTTAGAAATCAAATCTTTATATCTTTTATAGTAAATAGATTTAAATTTATTATCTACCCATTCACGAATAGCTAATTCCATTCTTTTTCGATAATCAATCTCCTCATCTGGGTTATATTCTTTTACTCTAGCAATTCTCTCTTCTTCATTTTTTATAATATCTTTTTTTTCTTTTTGAAAATTATTTATAAAACCTTCTGGTACAAGACCATCAATATTTATATTATTTAATTCAATCTGTAGTGGTTTAACATTTCCTTCCTTAGTTTCCCTCATATGAATTAATTATTTGAATTAATTATTGAAATATAAAACATATTTTAATCTTTCCAATTGCGTTCTTAAACTGGCGTCAAAAATCTTATCACCTAATTTAACTTTCACACCACCCAAAATAGTCTTATCTACCACCAAAGTTTCCTCTACCTTATCACCAAAAGCTTTTTTTATCACTTCTACAGTCTTTTTATCAAGTTCGTCCGATGCGGTTATTTCAATATCTTTTACACCTGACTGCTCTTTCTCAATTTTAATAAACTCCTTAATTATGTTATCCACCTGCTTAATTTTATGGTCTTTTTTTAAAACGGCCAAAAACGCAGTTATTAATTCAGTTATTTCCATATTTTTCTGCTCCATTTCCAAACTCACCTCATACAAGGCTCTGGCATATTGTCGATTTGAAATCTTACTCATAATTATTTAGTTTGTAAATCACTGATTGATTTTTCTATCAACTCACGGTCTTTTTTCGCATCCAACTTTTGATCAATAATTTTTTCAACAGCTACCGCTATTAAATCAGCGGTTTCTTTTTTCAACTCTTCTACCATGTCTTCTTTTTCTATTTGGATATTTCGCTTTGCCTGGTTAATTAAGGTTTCTATTTCTTTCTTGGCTTTTTCTCTCATATCTGCTTTCAAGCTTTCTGCTTCTTTTTGAGCTTTTTCAATTACCTTATTTGCTTCCATTTTAGCTTCATCAATTTTTTCTTGATATTTTTGCTCGCTCATCTGCAACTTTGTCTCCACTTTTTGAGTATTTTCAATACTGTCATCAATCATTTTTTTACGTTCTTCCATTTTCTTAGTCAGTGGTTTCAATATCAAAAACCATAAAATTGCCGCTACAATGGCAAAGTTTAGCAACTGAAAAGCAAATAACTGACCATTTATACCCAATGAAGCCAAAACACTATCATCGCCGGCGGTAGAATGACTAACTTCTTCATGAGTTTCAGTAACTACCTGGTCTTCATGAAGTACTTCACTTGTATGTTCAGTATTTTCTGGCATATTATTATAATTTAATTATGAATTTTGAATTATGAATTTTGATTGAATTTTTAATTACTAATGAATTAATCATTCAAAACTTTCAGGACAAGTTTAAAATTAAATCATTTGAAATTTACTCAAAATTCAAAATTTGAAATCCAAAATTAAAGATAAACTCATCAGGAAGGACAATATTTTTTCATTGCCCTTCTTTGATCAACTTAACTTAGTGTAAACACAACCACTAGAGCATAAATCGCAATCGCTTCGGCAAAAGCGGCACCCAAAAGCATGGGAACAAATATTTTACCGGCTGCTTCCGGGTTGCGGCCGATGCCTTCCATAGCTTTGGCAACTAATCTACCGATAGCGAAGGCCGGTCCCAAACCACCAATAGCAATAGCAAAGGCTTTTGCCATTACCACGATTGATGCATGATCTAATCCTTCCATATGAATAATAATTATGACACCAGAGCCGTTCGAGGGGACTTGGATTTTTAACCTCGCGGCTAGCATCGATTAATAATGTCCATTCGCAGTTTTCAGTTCACAACCAACAGAGGATATAATCCTGCTAACTGTGAACTGATCACTGTGAACTGTTGTTAATGTTCTTCCGCCCCATGCGGTTTACTCGTAGCAACCGTTAAATAAACCAATGTAAGCATTGCAAACACACTGGCCTGGATAATACCGACCAAAACTTCCAAAAGCATAAATGGAGCTGGTGCAAGAGCTGCAACAAGAGCGCTTATTACTGAAATCAATACTTCACCGGCAAATATATTCCCAAACAGACGTAAAGACAGTGATAAGACTTTGGCAATTTCAGAAATTATTTCCAGTAAACCAACACCAAATTCTATTATAGCTGTAAAAATAGCCATTGGGCCTTTTTTGAAACTCTTTAAAATATTGCCTATTTGAATAAATTTTCCCAGATGAGTAAAAAAACCGATCGCAACAAAACCAAATATATGTGAACTAACAACCGCAACCAGTGCCATAGCAACCGTAAGGTTCAAATCTGTGTTGGCCGGTCTAAGCAACATACTGTGTCCTACCATTATACTCCCGGTGCCCGGCAACAGACCAAGCCAATTTGATAATAAAATAAAAAAGAAGATCGATCCGACAATCGGTAAAAAGCCAATTGTTTTTTTACGATCTCCCGTAACCTGGTCAAAATAACCCAATAACTTATCCAAAAAATATTCAGAATAGTTCTGTAGTTTACCCGGGCTTAAATTTATTCTTTTTTTTATAAAAATCCCCAAAATAAGAAATATTATTATCGCAATCCATGCGTTTATCATTGTGTTGGTAACATTCACCGGTCCTATTTGAAACAGAACCTCTGGTGCCAAAGTCGGAATGTGAATTTCACTCGCCATAAATTAAGCTTTTTTCAAATTTAATCTCTAATCTTTATTTTTCAATCTTGAGTCTTAACGGATTGAAAAATTAAGAATGAAGATTATTTTTCTAATTAGTATTTTTTTTATCCAGTACCTTATATTCCTCACCGTACTTCTTTGCTTTTTTGTAAATCATTACTCCCGAAAGTATAGCCGACACTACAAAAGCCAATACAAGAAATAATGGACCGGAACCGTACTTTTCATCCAACCACTGCCCCAGTAAAACAAACATTATAAGCGGTACTGCAATCGTAGCACCAAAATCACCCGCAATACGCAGACCCATCAACATATATTTTCTATCTTTCCCTTTTGGAATCAAGTTTGACATAAAAAGTACGTTCAAATTTGAACGCACATATTATACTGTATTTTTTTGATTCCGTCAACCTATTTTTTTATCTATTTTTGTGAATAATTTCAAAGTATTTTCAGTTGCATTTTTTTTAAATTCATCATAAGAAATATCCCTAATTTCAGCTATTTTTTTTATTACGTCATTTACCATCCAGGGTTCACATCTTTTTCCACGATATTTTTGAGGTGCCAGATATGGAGAATCCGTCTCCACTAAAATTCTATCAATAGGTGCTTTTTTTACTACCTCTAACAGATCAAGCTGCGTACTTGGGTCGCTTTTTTTCGGAGGAAACGTAACTACACCGGTAAAACCCAAATGTAAGCCCATACTCAAATATTTTTTTGCTTGATCCCAATTTCCCGAATAGCAATGCACCACCCCTCTAATCGGTAAATCCAATCCATTTAATAATTCCAGCATTTCCCTATGCGCGTCACGAACATGGATAACAAGAGGTAAATTATTTTTTTTTGCCAAAAGATAGTGTTCAAAAAAAATTAATTTTTGTTTAAAAAATATCTTTTTAACTTCGGCATTGTCACGTATGTGAAATCTATCCAATCCGGTTTCACCTACTGCTATAACTTTTTTATTATCTAATAATTTCTGATAATATTTTCTGTCAAAATCCTCAGATCTGCTCAGAAAGTCATCATTTTCTTCAATTACCCTGGTACTATATTCCTGTATTGGATGCAGACCGACACTCGCATAAACATTATCATACTTTTTTGATAAACGAACTGCATAGGCACTGGTATCTCTTTGTGTACCAACCACGTTCATCAACATATTATTCTCTTTACATCGCTTCAACACCTCATCACGGTCTTTTTCAAAAGCTCCAAATTGTAAGTGGCAATGCGAATCAATTATCATATTAAATAAAATTTTCTGAAAAAATTAATCCTCCATACACCAAGATAGCTACCACTATCGTCGAAAACATCGGTAAAATTAAATATAAAAAAAAGGTTTTTAATCGAGGTTTCAAAACTTTTGTGTTTGAATTTTCGGTAATATTTATTTCTTTTTTGTTTTCATCTATTGAATTGTTGCATGACATAGTTTAATCACTTATATTAATTTTTAAAAAATTATTACTAAAATTATACTCACCAAGACGACTATGGTCTATTAATTTTTGTATAGTTTTGTCAGTTTTCTCAAAATCCATTAACTGTACTTGCATAATTTTTGATTCAACCGGATAAAGATATATTTCCATATCACCTCTATCCAACACCATACCGACTGCCAAACCCTCCTGTGTTTCTTGCGACCAATATTGATCAAAAATAAAATTGCCCAATGAATAAAATATCGGTTTATCTTTATAAACTTCAATTTCTTGAATTACGTGTGGATGGTGACCGATAATAACATCTGCACCGCTATCAATCATCATGTGTGCCAGCATTTGCTGTCGTGAATTTGATTGATAAGGATGGTATTCATTACCCCAATGGATATTAACAACCACATAATCATTAGTGTCGTCAATTTTTTCAATTGTTTTTTTCAAATAATCAGTATTAATTCTGGAATTGACATCATCAAAACCGATAAAGGCTATTTTTAAACCGTTAATATCTTTTTCAATGTAACTAAAATCATTGCCAACCAATTTAGCTCCATAAAAATCAATATCTGCAGATTCCAAATTCTCTATGGTTTCTTCCAAACCTCCAAAACCCATGTCTAAAATATGATTATTGGCTAAATTAAAAATATTAAAATTGTATTTTTTTAAAAAAGGAATTAAATTCGGATCAAAACGAAAAGCGATCTCTTTGCTGGTATGCCTGCGATAGTCGGCAAATGATCCCTCCAAATTACCGGCTACCAGATCCAAGCCTTGAAAAAATTTTCTATTATATCCGGCTATATTTTCCAATATATAATCATAACCATATTGATCTATAAATAATTTTACGTCCCTATCGAGCATAATGTCACCAACATGCAATATGGCAACTTTATTGTTTTCATCTTTTTCTCCTTTTGAAAAATAAGGCCAATAATAGCCGGTACAGGACTCTACTTTATCAATCTTTGACAGTTCGGCGGAATTACTCCATTTTTCATAAACAATTTTTTCAGCTCCATAAAATTGCATTAAAGCCAGGAATAATTCCACTGTTTTTTTTGTTTTGATTTCTGAACTTGAAATTTGATCAATGTTGAACCTTTTTATACGAGCAATTGAATTGGAATCATGAAAAGCAGCGACTGACTCTCTAAGGAAGCTGGAAAGGTTCACCTTTGCCGCAACGACAGTGTCCCCGGGTAAAATTTCCTCCAAATTTTTTATCAGACCTCCCAATTCCACTGCACTTGTAGAACTGTCCAACACCAATGGTAGTATTTTGGTTTTATTTGAATAATACGCAACAAAAGGTATTGGTGAATATCCTCTAAATTTAGCTTCAATAAATTGGTCATCTATTTTTAATAATCCTTTTTCAGAAATTTTTTCAATTAAATCGCTGTCCGTATTTACTGTTCCAAAAACAGTATCCCAATTTTTTTTACTGCTAAGAATCTTTGTATCTCTTGTACCCAAATCTCCTTCTTCAATTAAAATCAATAACTCCGGATTATCGGATAAAAGAGAATTAAAAAAAGATGCATCAATATGACCGGCAGGCAAATAAGCACTATAAAAACCGCCTTTTATTTTTTCTTCTCTATCTATTTTATCAGCATTATTGATAAATTTTTTATACATATAGATATCTCTACCACCTGAATAAAAATTATCTTTGTTTTCTCCCGGCAATGAAATAATTACTTCGGGTTCAGCAATTTCTTTTTCCATGTTTAATCTAGAATTTTTCTCAACATTCGGAGCACAACCTCCCAAGATTATACACAAAAATACTATTAAAAAAAACTTCTTCATAATCTAAACAATATAATTTACCGTGGAATCAAATATTTCAGTACCATGTGGAATAATTTTTAAAATATATTGAACAAATTTTGATAAATATTCGGGCAATACCGCATTATCAACATATTTCATAGCTGATTCTGTAAAAGGATGTTTTTCCAAAAAGAAAAATATAAAACCTAAAAGAAGTATTCCTTCAATAAATCCAAAGAATGAACCCAAAATCCTATTGATTGTTCTGGTAAGAGGTATCCACCGTAAAAAACGGAAAGTTTTATACAAAATAAAATATATGAGGTAGATCAGCCTGGTCACCAATACTATAATAATTATAAAAACCAAAATCCTGGTAAAATTAACCCCCCAACCGCTTTTTTCCACAAGCCAAAAAGAAATCGGCTCATATAATTTAACTGCCAAATATGTAGATATTACAAAACCCACTACCGAAACCAAACTGCGTAAAAAACCATTGCGAAATCCTTGGTAAGCAAATAATACGATGGTTGCAATTATTAGTAGATCAATCCAATACATGAGCTAAAGTCTATTGAATAAAATACTGTCTTTATTGACCGTTTTACCTCTTTCCAATCCACCCCATTTTTTTTCAATACTCAAATCTTTTAAAGATTCGATTTTTATTCCAAGCTGATTTAATATTTTTTCTCCGGTCTCAGGTATAATTGGTAGAAGTGATAAACCGATGTGTCGCAAACATTCGGCCAGCTGGTATAAAAGCGGTTTAATATCTTCACCGGCTTTTGCCTTTTCCCATGGTTTTTGTTCAGAAATAACCTCATCACAAGCTGAAACAAGTCTGTTTATATAACCAATATTTTGATCAAATTGGAATTCTTCCAAAGTGTCTTCATAGTTATCCCAAAAAGTTGGTGTATCAAAAATATCTTCATCCCTCTCCGGTACCACTCCGTCATTATACTTTTCGAGCATGGTAAGAATTCTGGAAGTCAAATTTCCGATTCCGTTTACTAAATGAGCAGTATAATACTCTTCAAATTTCTCTGTTGAAAAATCGCCATCTTTGGCAGCCGGAATAGCACCCAATAAATAATACCTAACCGGATCTGTACCATATTTTTCGACCACTTCATAAGGGTCTACGACGTTTCCCAAAGACTTACTGATCTTTTCACCTTCAACCGTTACATAACCATGGATAAATTCAGTTGTTGGTAATGGTATTTTGGCAGAAAGCAACATCGCCAACCAGTAAATCACATGAAATCTGCCTATACCTTTACCAATCACATGCACCACTTCTCTATCTTGGTTTTCCTGCAGCCAATATTTTTTATACAACTCTTCATTGGTTCCAAAATTTAAAGCAGTAATATAATTTGACAAAGCATCAAACCAAACATACATAATTTGTTCTTCGTCACCGGGAACGGGTACACCCCAGCCATAAGCCCGCTTGTGAGAGCGAGAAATACTAAAATCTTCCAGGCCGCGGTCAATAAAAGCCAGCCATTCGTTTTTTCTAAACTCCGGAACAACCTTTACTTGATTATTCTCTAATATCGTTTTCAATTTTTCTGCATAATTGCTTAGCCTGAAAAAATAATTTTCTTCTTCTATAACTTCCAATTCTTTTTTGTGTTCCGGACATTTACCATCTTCTAAATCTTCTTCTGTATAGAAAGCCTCGCAGCCCACACAATACAGGCCTTTGTATTTTTTCTTATATATATCATCCTGGTTGCACTTACTCCACAACTTCTGTGCACCCTTGAAATGCCTACCTTCTACAGTACGGATAAATTCATCGTAAGAAATATTAAGGGCAGACTTAAAATCTGAAAAATACTTGGCATTTTCTTCAACAAATTTTTCAATTGGTACACCAGCTTTTTCAGCGGCTTGGATATTTTTTAAAGAATTTTCATCAGTTCCGGTCAAGAAAAAAACATCTCTACCAAGCATTCTATTAAACCTGGCAAGCACATCGGTTTGGACATATTCCAAAGCATGCCCAATATGAGGCTTGGCGTTTACATAAGGAATGGCGGTGGATATATAATATTTTTCACTCATAATTTAATTCTCAATTTCAAATAATAATTTAAAATCACTTTTTAATTTATCTAAGAATTCTTTTGGTAAATCCATGTCATGCAAGTTATTTGCCTGTCGGACATGGCTAATCATTTCATCAAATAATTCCTGAAAAACCGATTCACTTATTCTATAGGTTGATTCTTTGTCTTCATCGTAAATTTTTCTCACATTTTTTAAATATTTTATATAATCACCTATAATATCATTAATATCCAGCTCAATAACCCCTCTCTCATCATGAGTATCAACTTTCAATATATTATTGTCTGTGAAAACAATCTCAGGTCCTTTTTTGGGTCCTTGAAACCAAATTTCTTTTTTCATATCTTTACAAAATTATTTATTTCATTATACTAACTGTAAGCTAATTTGAAAGCCTTAATATTCATTCGGAATGTCCTTTCGCCGGTTAACCACGATTGGATGGCAAAAAAATTCAAATTAGTCCGCCCGGCTCCCATTCTTCTCACCAATATAGCTAACCTGTCTGTCCACTCAAAAGCCACAAGGAATTGGAGTCCGGGCTTTTTTTATTTTATATTTTTTTGTTAATTATTGACTACGTACTATAACTACGAACTCCCCTTTTTCTGTAATATCCATACCTACAACCTCGGACACAGAACCCCTGTAAATGCTCTCAAATTTTTTTGTAAGTTCACGACATACACACACTTGTCTCGCCGAAGCTTTAGCGGAGGCGGACTGTCTTTCCTCAACCAACACCTCTGCCAAATTTTGCAGAGCTTTTTTTATTCTATGCGATGATTCGTAAAAAACCGTTGTGTATTTATTGTCTGCAATTTCTTGAAAAAATTGTTTTCTTCTTTTTTTATGTGGCGGGAACCCCATAAATACAAACTTGTCTGTAGGAAATCCTGATACTGACAAAGCTGCCGTAACTGCCGAAGCTCCCGGAACAGGAACAATGTCTGAGAACTGTGAACTATGAACTATGAACTCGATTAACTTATTCCCCGGATCACTAATTCCGGGAGTACCGGCATCCGTTACTAATGCGATATTTTTGCCGGAAAGCAACAAATCTCTAATTTCCAACATCTTTGACTCACCGCTATGTTGATGGTAACTAATCGTTGGTGTTTCTATTTTGTAATGATTCAAAATTTTTCTGGTTACTCTGGTATCTTCGCAAGCTACAAAATCAACACTTTTCATTGTGTCTATGGCACGAATTGTGATGTCGTCCAAATTTCCGATTGGCGTAGCAACAATATATAATTTTCCTTTTTTCATATTGCCTTAACTTTAGCAAAGTATTATTAAAAAGGCAAAAAAAGAGCCTTATTTCAGACTCTTTATAATTTCTTCTCCTATTATTCACTTAACAATATGACTCACCATCACAAAACAACGAGACTCACCCATTCTATTTCCCTCGTTCCAAGGGTTTGCGAGAGACAGCCTTAACAATTTGTTTTTATATATCAATGATTTCTGTTGGATTTTTTCTTTCTTTTTTTTCAGTTTTCTTAGCAAATGTTCATCTTTGAGAGGCCCATTGATAATATTGCCATTCTCATCGGTTATTCTAGCTCGAAACTTATCAAAATCTACATATATTTTTACCTCTTTAGAGTAGATATAGCCAACCGAATGATTTAAATTTAGACCCCCCGGTACATACCATTTATTAAAAGAACCCCGCTTAATCCTGACATCAGGAAACAGTTCATCAATCCCCCTATAGCAAAAAGGTTCTATTAATTCAATGTAGGATGATTTCTTCACTATTTTTTCAAAATCAACCTCCACTCCCTCATAGTGATCCAAAATTACATCTTCAGGATGTGTTGGTCTTCGATATTCCCCAACAACGTACTTGAATTTGGGAAGTCTCACCCAACAGCCAGGCCGCCACTTCTTCATCATCTGATTTTCATTCATTCCAAATGAGCAAATAAACAGATTATTGTTCGGAAGAGATCTGGGCCTTATTTGAATAGGATTTCCATTACCATCTTCAACTAGAATGTTGGTGCAAAAACCGGAGTTGGTTGCACCCATTCTCGTATGTGAAAGAATTATACCTTTCATTCTCTATCTCCTTGGCGGATCGGCCTGGATACCGAAATGTGGAAAATCCTCCAGACGATATCGTCGTGGGTAAGACCTCCTGGGCTCTTTATCTTCAGGATAGAGAATTTTTAACTCCACTCCCGGTAAATACCTTGCCATCATAGTTGTTGCCAACATACGATGACAATCTTCATGGTGCTGACAAGCACAGATAATCGCAATTACTCTATGCTCACCATAAAGAAGATCATGTACCCTACCCTGTCGTAACGGTCTTTCACTACGTAAAATATCTTCATAACTACGTAAAAAATTAGTCCAGGCCATCGGGTCTCGATCTTTTGCCTTTTTGACAAATTTAAATTCATCAGCAAAAGTCGCCCTCATCTCTCTTGTGGGAGACAACTCCCGTACCACCTTGTAAACAAGATCATGACATTTGCAAAGATAACGAAAATCATCTTCACTGGTAAAAAAACCCCTCCCTCTATAATCTCGAGTCCGTCGGGTATCCATAATCATGGTAACCTGATTTTTTTTAAGAATACCAAAAAAAAGTCTGGCGGGCATACTGCAACTGATACTGCAAATAGCCCTAAGATGCGGCGGTTTCTCGAGTTTTGGAATCATCTGTACCTGTTTGATACTCAACAAATCAAGTTGTTTTTCGTCCATATTTACCTCCTAAAATGTAAAGATCGAAATCCTATGCAAAATACAAGAAAAAAGCTTTTATGTCAAAAACAATACTTAGCTGAGATTGTTAAGTAATTCTCCATTATGATATAATGTATACATCAAAATTAATAACTTTCATATGAAAAATTTAGCTACAAAACTAATAGTTTTTTTAGTCATTGTTGGCATGACAATCCCCGGTGCCTCGGTCTTTGCCGATTCCAGTACGGAATTCAATCCCAACTTCATTATTAGTGATGAAGAAATGCAGGATTGGGGTACAATGGATCGAGCTGATATTCAAGCTTTTTTGTTGGATCACCGAAGTTATTTATCAAATTATAGAACCGATGACTGGGAAGGAACTCAACGTTTAGCATCCGACATTATTTACCAAGCGGCAAGAGAGTACCAAATAAACCCCAAATACATTTTAGTAAAACTGCAAAAAGAACAAAGTCTTATTACCAATGAAAACCCCACCCAGAAAGCCCTTAATTGGGCAACCGGATATGGCGTCTGCGACAGTTGCAGCATGAACGACCCTTCTATACAAAAATTTAAAGGTTTTGGGAACCAAGTAGATTACGCCGCCGGGATTATGCGTTGGTATTATGATAATTACAAAAACGAACCATGGATTATGAGATCGGGACAAAGCTATCTGATCGATGGTGAACTTGTATCACCGACAAATCTGGCAACCGCATTTCTCTATACTTACACACCTCATATTCATGGAAATCAAAATTTCTGGATATTATGGCAAAAATGGTTCGACCAGATATACCCGGACGGATCTTTGATAAAATCCGAAGATAGTCCCATTGTCTATTTATTGGAAGAGTCAAAAAAACGACCTATTGGGAGTATGACAGCACTTGTAACCAGATTTGACCCCAAATTGATCGTAGAGGTAAGCGAAGATGAGATCAGGCGTTATGAAACAGGAGATAAAATTGACTTCCCCAATTATTCAATACTGAAAAACGGCTCTACATATTACTTACTGGATAATCTAACATTAAGACCTTTTGCCAACTACGATGTTATAAAAAAATTAGGATATCATCCGGAAGAATTCATTGAAGTTAATAAAAGCGACATCGCCCCATTCGAATTGGGAAAAACCATTACCGCTGACCTAGCAAATCCTCTTGGAAAACTGGTAAAACTAGATGAGACAGGTGAAATGTTTTTTCTAAAAGATGGTAAATATCATTCGGTAATCGATAAAGCGGTAGCGAAAAATAATTTTCCCAACATGGAAATTAGCTCTATCCCTGCAGAGGAAATGAATGAATTTGAACACGGAGACCCGCTTTTATTAAAAGATGGTACTTTGTTTGGTATAGAAGGTTCAAATAGAATATATGTGGTTGAAAACGGTCGCAAAAGACATATCGCTTCCGAAGATGTATATAATGGTCTCGGCTATAAATGGGAGAATATTGTCTGGGTAAACCAATTTGCCGGAATGGCACATGAAAACGGCCAATCTGTCTACCTTCGGTCTGATTTAAATGATAATATTGACCAAACTCAAACCGTAGCCGGACAAAGCTCAATTATAGACGAAAAACAAAGTTTTGATCCGGATTTACTAATGCAAAAAACTCCGGAAGAAGATACTCAATATATTGGAGAAAAGTTTGATACCGCAAGCGACGTATATTTGGTAGCGGATTATGATTCGGGAGAAATTTTAATGGGAAAAAATGTTGATGTTGTAAGACCTATCGCCTCATTTACCAAAGTCATGACTGCATACAGATTACTAAAAGAAGGCCTGAGAACAAGCGCCGGTGTAACAACTTATAACCCTGAGGAGCATAATGCAAGCTACCATACATTCCGAGTAACCGTGGGAGAGAAAATAAAAAATATTCACTTGATGTATGCAATGTTGATTTCATCCCTAAACACTCCATCTCGCATGCTTGTAGATTCAGTTGAACCGAATGAAAGTGATTTTGTTCGAAGAATGAACGAACAAGCAAAGGAATGGGGTCTTGATAATACAAAATTTGCCGATACCTCCGGGATTTATACTGAAAACAAATCAACCGCTCGTGAATATTTTGCATTATTTACAAGAGCGATAGATAATGTTACTTTGAAAAATATCCTGGCTATGAAGGGGTATGAATACGATGAAGTTCTGGATTTGGACGACAAACCGCATCACTATGACTATCACAGTAATGACCTGGTAAATGAAGAAGGGTTAAAATATAATATTATAGCCAGTAAAACCGGATATCTATATGAATCCGGAGCTGGTTTGATAATGCTGATTGAAAGACCTGAAGATGGTAAAAAATTTGTAATAATAAACATGGGTATGCCAAAAGACGATAGATTTGCAGAACCGAATCGTCTGGCGGAATTGGTTGTCGAGCAATTTTAAGTTATAAACAGGGAATTCATCTATATTCAATATTCATTTTATGCTAGTTTTTGCTGCCATTACCCCCCACCCTCCTCTTCTTATACCCAATATAGGAAAAGAGCAAATAGAAAAGGTAAAAAAAACAAAAGAGGCTTTGGAACAATTGGAAAAAGATTTATACGTTGCCAAGCCGGATTTAATTTTGATAATATCTCCACATGCCAGTAAATTTGACGATTACTTTTCAGCGTACAGCTGTCCAAATTTTAAATTAAATTTTTCAGAATTTGGAGATTTTGATACAAACAGAGAATTAACCGGATCTCCGGAGACCGCGCAATTGATAGAAGATGAAGCCAATAAGAACAATTTAAATATTAAACTGATATGTCGTGAAAATTTAGATCATGGCAGCGGAGTTCCTCTATTTTATCTGACAAAACATATCGAAAATACAAAAATACTGCCGCTTGGTTTTTGTGCAATGAATACAAAAAAGCATCTTCAATTTGGTGAAATACTTAAAAAAGTAATAACCAAATCAAATAACAGAATTGCGGTAATCGCGTCAGGTGATCTATCGCACGGTCTGACTACTGATGCTCCGGCAGGTTTTAGCCAAGTGGGCGCTGATTTTGACAAAAAAATTATAGAATTACTGGAAACCAAAAACACAGTCGGTATAACAAACATGGATCCTGGCTTTGTCGAAAACGCTGCTCAGTGCGGTTACCTTTCAATTGTGACCTTACTGGGTCTACTGAAAAACACTAATTATAGTTTTAAAAACTATTCGTACGAAGGACCATTTGGAGTTGGATATTTGGTTGGTAACTTTGAATTATGATTATCAAAGTCGCTCCAATAAAACGCCTACCGGCTAAGGTAAGTGAATTTGATTACTCTGTACCAAAAGAATTAACAAAAAAAATTCATGTTGGCCAGATGGTGATAATTCCTTTTCGCAAGTCCGAAATCTTCGGACTTGTTTTGGCTGTAGATATAAAACAAAAATACGGAAAAACCAAGCAAATAAAATCCATTGTAAGTTCAGAACCTTTTTTAACAAAAAACCAACTTAATTTTTATAAATCATTAAGCTTAATATATAAAACCTCGTTGGGAGACATATTAAAAAAAAGCTTATTACCTCTTAAGAAAAATAAACTGAAAAAGATAGAATTAAAGTCACATCAGAATGATGATTCGAATTCAAAGATTGCAGAAAAAAAATCAAAATCTTCTTATTGTTATTATAAGAACGAAAAAGAGCATAAAAAATGTTTATTGTCTTGCATAAAAGGCCAAACCCTCATACTTGTACCTGAAATTCACCTTATTGATGATATTAGAAGACTATTACCGATTGAAAAACAAAAACAAACAGTCGTTTGGCATAGCGAACTTGGTGATAAACAGAAATATGATAGGTGGATACAGGTTAGAAATGGAGAAAAAAATATTATTATCGGAACACGCAGTGCGATTTTCTTGGCTTTTTTTGATTTGGAGTCAATAATAATTGATTATGAACATGACGAAAATCACAAACACTGGGATCAAACTCCGAGATTTTATGACAAAGACATAGCCCGGCTCTACGCATACAAATTTAGTACAAAAATTAAATACATGAGTTTTTCGCCATCATGTACAAGCTACTACCATATTCATAAAGACAATTATAATCTTTTAACAGATAAAAAATTATCAATTGAACCGATTAAGGCAAGTATTTTTGACATAGCCAAAGAAAGACAAACGGGTAATTTTGATTTACTCTCATACAGAACCGAAGAACTAATTGAAAATAGCAAAAATGATATTTTTTTGATGACTAACAGATTGGGATTTGCCACTTCTTTAAATTGTGAAAAATGCGCTTATACGGCAAAATGTCCCGATTGCAGCTTGCCAATGATATATATTGAAAAAGAAAATCAAATTATATGTAAATATTGTAAAAAAAATAAAACTCTTCCAATAAAATGTCCTCAATGCAAAATAAATCTTGGCAAGTTAAAAGGCAAAGCAATTCAATATGTGGAGAAGAGAATAAAAAAAATAATGAAAAATAAAAAAAATTATAAAATATTACGCATTGATAGTACAATTTCAGAAAAAAAATTATATACAAAAAAGAGGAAGATCATAATAGGGACCACTTCAGCCCTGCGTTACATTGATTGGGAAAAAACAACTCTGTTTGTAATTCTGGATATTGATAGAATACTAAATATACCGGAATACCTATCAAATGAAAAAATTTGGCATCTAATTGCCAAGATAAACTACAAAAAAAATAAAAAATCCAATTTCATCATTCAAACTCACAATCCAAGTCATTTGATATTCAAATCACTTGAGCAACCGGATAGATTTTACAGAACCGATTTAAATTTAAGAAAAGGCTTAAATTACCCTCCATATAGCTATATGGTCCGATATTTTTATGGCAACACTAATTTTCAACTCTCCAAACAGGAGTCTGAACAAGTGTATGATATAATAAGCGGAGAATTGACAAAAACACAAAAAAATGCTAAGATTAGCGGTCCAATTGAAATGCACCCAAAGTTTTATCGAAATAAATACTGGCATGTATTTTTAATAAAACTTGACGCAAAAAATTGGCCAAACTCAATTGCAAAGATTAATAAAATAATACCGACCGGGTGGAAAATTGATCCAAACCCAATTTCCATATTATCACCATAATTTAATCGTAAAAAAACGGTGATATGGCAAAAATTATAATATAAAAATACATAATCATGACTAAACTAGTAGTGATAACTCATCCAAACGAAATTTTAAGAAAACGATCTGATGAAGTGGATCGTAATTTTATATTGAAAGAGGATACTCAAAATTTGATCAAAAACATGATAGAAACAATGCATAATGATGATGGTGTTGGTTTAGCTGCTCCTCAGATAGGGAAAAATATTAGAATAGTAATAATTGGAAAAGATGCAAATCCCGATAAAAAAGATCTTGTTTTAATCAATCCAAGATGGAATAAATTAAGCAGAAAAAAAATTGTAGATTTGGAAGGCTGTCTATCTATTCCCAAAACATTTGGAAAAGTAAAGCGTTATAACAAAATACAAGTAACTGCGACTAACGAAAAAGGAGAGAAAATTGAGTTTGAAGCTGAAAAACTTTTTGCCAGAGTTATTCAACATGAAGTTGACCATCTTGATGGTGTGTTGTTTATTGATAAAGCGAGAGATGTATATGAGATTGAGTGATAAGTGTCTGACCCAGGAGACGAGATAAAAAAATTGATTTTGGAGATATTTTAAATAATAAATGATAGATGATAAGTGATAGTTTTACTAAGAAAAGCTATCACTTATCACTTATCACTTATCATCTACTTTATGAATGATAGAAAAATTAGGGCTATTTTCTTCGGCACGCATGAATTCGCTGCCACTATACTCGAAGGACTTATCAGCAGTCCTTTTATTACAGTTGAGCTGGTAATCACCCAGCCGGACAAACCCGTAGGACGCAAAAAAGAACTAAAAAAATCTCCTGTAAAAATTTTGGCTGAAAAATACGATCTCCCAATAATTCAACCCGCATCATTAAGAATTTACCAGCTACCAATATCTGACTACCACATCGCTATAGTAGCTCAATATGGAATAATTATTCCGAAAAAACTATTAGATGATTCACCTCACGGATTTTTAAACGTCCACACTTCACTACTACCAAAATACCGTGGCGCCTCCCCTATCCAATCAGCTTTGATAAATGGCGAAACTGAAACCGGAGTTACTATTATGAAAATGGATGAGGGGCTTGATACCGGACCGATAATCCTACAAAAACCAATCAAAATAGGTGAACATGACACTTATATTGATTTAGACAAAAAACTGGCTGAGATCGGCAAAATAGCTTTGCTGGAGGCTATCCCAAAGTATATAAGCGGTGAATTAGAGCCCATTCCACAAGATAATTTACAAGCCTCCACTTGCGGCCAGTTTACCAGAGATGATGGCAAAATTGACTGGACAAAATCGGCTACTGATATTTATAACCGATACCGTGGTCTAAATCCTTGGCCCGGTATTTGGACAAGCTGGAAGAATAAGCGATTGAAGTTGATAAAAATCAAACCGGTTGATCTACAAATAGAAGCTGGCAAGGTGGTGCTAGAAAATGGTAAAATGTATATAGGATGTGCGAAAAACGCAATTGAGGTGCTAAAACTTCAACTTGAAGGTAAAAAAGCTATGGATGTCGAAGGATTTTTGCGTGGTTATCAAAAAATTGCCAGCAACATTTTAAATTAATAATTTCGAATTTTAAATTTTGATTGAATTGTTAATTTTTTAATTAATAAATTTAAAATTGATTCGAAATTCAAAATTTTAAATTTAAAATTCATGCTTAACCGTCTCACAACTAAATCCATCTTTCTAAACTGGCAAACCTTATTTTTACTACTGGTTTTTTTTACAATAAGATTTGTTTCGTTTTCTTTTCACAATCATTTGATTATACAAGGAATTCTGGTTTTTAGCTTACTAATGTTTTTTGGGATTGTATATTTTAAAAACCCTGATTGGGCTTTTTTTATCTTAATTGGAGAAATTTTTTTAGGAGGTTCGGGTAACTATTTGGAATTTGCAGGCCTCTCCATAAGGACACTTTTAATTAGTATTTTTTTATTTTTGTGGACAAATCATATAATTTGGAAGCGTGAGTTCAGAAAGCGTTTTTTAATTAACAAATATTTTACGATAATTTTAATTATTCTCTATTTATTTTTAATGTTTGCCAGTATAAACGGTATAATTAATGGAAATAATTATAAACATATTATTCAAGATTTGATTCCATATCTTTACCTGCCATTAGTATTTCCAACTTATCACTTGTTAAACAAAAAAAACAATTATGAATATTTCATAAGATTGATAATTGTATTTATTATCGGATCAGCGCTTTTTTCGATTTTTACTTTTATCATGTTTTCCAGCGGAATGGTTGAGTTGCAAGAACCTTTTTACAAATGGTTCAGAGATGCGGCAAACGGCAAAATTACAAACATGGGTAATGGTTTTTTCAGGATTGTCCTTCCCGAACATTTATTGATTGCTCCAATAATATTGATCATTTCATCCCTTTTAATGCGTGATGAACACCATCACAAAATGTGGAGGATTTTACTATTTTTATCTATTATTATTTTGGTATTAAATTTATCAAGGTCTTTTTTACTGGCACTTTTTGTCGGATTGTTAATTTTAAAATACAAACATATTGCTTCAAGGTGGTTTATTGTTTCGTGTACAACCATTGGTCTCGTGGTTTTAATTTTTACAAGTTTTTCAATAGTTTCCAGTAACGGAAAAACATTGGGCTGGGAATTATTTGGCGTAAGATTGGCCAGCCTTGCCAGTCCTAAAATAGAAACGAGCTCGGCCACTCGCATGATAATATTACCAAGTATATTGGAACAAATTAGTGAAAACCCAATGCTGGGAAATGGACTTGGCTCAAGCTTTACATATCTAAACCCTAACAGCAACGATTACACAACCACCGGCCAATATGACTGGGGTTACTTGGAAATGCTAGCCGAACTAGGTGTCATTGGGTCAATAATTTTATTAGCAATCTACATTTTTTCCACAACAAGAATAATAAATAAAATTAAATTTGTAAGTGATTGGCATGATTTTTATGTCGGTTCTTTGGCTGCAATTATCGCTATGCTCGTAATAAACATAACTACACCGGCTCTATTTCACACCTTTGGAATTATTTTTATTGTATTAATATTATCTCTTGCTCTCAAACCCGCAAATATTTTTGAAAAACTTGTGACAACTCTGTATAGAATATTCAATAGAATAAAAAAAAGGTCTACCAATATGCAGACCTAATTCTGTACCGTTTTCTTGACAAATTTTTTATTGATGGCTCCCCCACCAAATCCACCATCTTCATTTTTTCTAAAAACACTTACAAACTCTCTCATACAAAATGGACAGCGAGTGTATTTTATAATTTCAAATGGAGACTGTATGGACACGATATCGGACTTGTGCCCCTTTTCGCATTCAGCCTCAAACTTTACAAAAGATTTCTTTTCTTTCACTTATACCTCCCTTATGTTTCCTTCATTAATGAACAAATTAAAATATCATAATGATTTTAGCTTGTCAAGCGTTCGTATCAATCAAGCCATGTTTTTTATATATTTTTTTTCTTGCTTTTTCATAATTTTCAACTCTGGGTTTTATAAAAGGTAATTTTTTAAAAAAACCTTTATAGGCAAATTTGGGAAGCCACGTACTGATAGAGCCCTTGGAAATAATTCTGAATAAATATTCATCTATCCAAATGCCAAACTTATTCTGTTCCATCATTGTAAACCAGAGATCCCAATCTTGAAATCTTTTTAAACTTTCATCAAATCCCGGAAAATCACATCTCTTTATCAAGCTGGTTGTGGTAATATAATTTTGTCTTTTTAATTTATCTTCGCTGAATTTACCGCATTTCATTTTTTTGCCATTACTAAAATAGAAATTGGAATAGGAGTAACTTGCCTCGGGATTATCTTTCAGAGACTGTAGCATTTTTGCCAGCATATCGCTTTTTCCTACGATATCAGCATCCCAAAATATAACATATTCACCACCGGACAATTCAAAACCTTTGTTGCGTGCAGCCGGTGCACCTTTGTTGGATTGACTATAATATTGAAAGGAAAATTTAGATTGAAGACTGGTAATTTGAGATCGGAGAGTGTCCGTACTTCCATCATCAATAACTATAGTTTCAATATTGGAATATGACTGCCCTCTGATTGATTCAAGGCATTTTTCTAGAGCTGTCGCTTGATTGTATACAGGTATTATTACGCTGATTAGTGATTTCATACTTTATATTACTTTAAGTATGGTTCCAATTTCTTAATTTGTTCCTGCCAATTGAATTCCGATATGATTCTTTTTTTGCCGTTATAACCTATTTTTTCCGCAAAAGAAGGATTGCGAAGCAGTGTAACAACAGTATCAAAAACTTCTTTTTCCGCATCTGTATTAACAACAAAACCGGTTTTACCATCCAATACAGACTCTTTCGTTCCTCCGCTCCTACCGGCTACAACCGGCAAAGCTGCTGCAGATGCCTCCAAAAAAACCAATCCCAAGCCTTCTTCCCTGCCTTTGTTCGGATGGGTTAATAGAACAAATAGATCAGCCAAATAATAATATTTCTTTAGTTCATCGTGCTCCACTTGTCCGATATACCTGATATTATTTTGCAGACCCAAACTCTGAATATTTTTAATTATTTGATCTTTTTTCGGTCCATCACCAACCAAGATCCACACCAAATTTGGAAATCTTTCCACTAATTTTGGCATTATTCTCAATAAATGCAAAAAACCTTTACCTTCATCAAATCTGCCAACCGATAAAATAACCTGTTTGCCGATCAAGGCATAATTTCTTCTTAATTCTTCAATAACTTCGCGATCAGGGGCTTCCAAAAAATCTCTTTCGGGACATGGATATAATACAACGGATTTATCATCAAAACCTGAAAAATTTTCTTGAAATCTTCTCATTAATGAATTACTGTTAAAAAAAATTTTTTGTGACCCTTTGCAAACAAAATTCATCATCATTTTTTTCCATCTTGAACTTATCCCGCTTGTTAAATCCGTTCCATGAGAAAATAATAAAAAAGGTACACCTGATAAAATTTTTATTAAAACGCCGATATAGCCAACCGGTAATGCATGATGGATTAGCAATACTTCTATATTTTCCTCTCTTACAATCTTTCTGACTTTAAAAAAAAGCTTTAACCATCTTGGCCATATTATATTTTTATATAAAAAATTGGCTCTTATGGTTTTATATTTAACTCTTCCATCAAATTTCTTTTGCTCTATTTTATCATGCCAGATCGGAGCTAAAACGATAGTGTTATTTTTGTCCATAACATCGGCCATATCATGCGTATAAGTGGCAATACCTCCAATTTGCGGAGGGTATTCCATTGTTATGATAAGAGCCTTTTTCATATTATTTTTTTATCATCTCAAATGCTTCCTTTATTTGAGATTTATTTATAGCATTTGTTAAAACAAGCATTATGGGATAAACCAAAATTCCAACAACGATTGCCGAGATGAAATTATAATGCATATTAACTATCCAAACAATTAACCCCATAGCAATGCTGGAACTGCCTAATTTTATGATATTTTTTAATATATATGTATGAGATAAGCGGGTAATTTTTGGAATCAATAAATAGCCGATTTTTACCAATAAAATATTACCTACCAGTGCAGAGATGGCAGCGCCAACTATGCCATAAATTGGAATTAATATTAAATTTAATACAATATTTACTACCATAACCAAAGCGGCTATAGTGGTTTGAGCCACTTGGCGATTACACGCATTCAAAAAAGAACCGATCAAAAGTGCGGTAAATGAAAAAATCAATCCAACTATTAAAATTTGCAAAGGTAAAACCGAATTAAGATATTCTTCTGTAAAAATGTGTACAATAATATCTTTAGCTAACACTACGATACCGACAGCGATCGGCATAGCTATGATCAACAAATACTTAAAACTTCTTTCAAATACATAGGCAAGTCTTTTTTTATCTTTTATAAACAATTCGCTAAATCTTGGATAAATTACCGCTACTAAGGCTCCGGGTATAAACAAAAAAGCCTGAACAATCTTATGTGGAATACTATACCAACCGACTGCCGCCTCACCTGCCATTTTTGACAACATAACAGAATCAATATACGTATATACTCGAGAAAAAATAGCAGCAAGGCCGAATGGAATTGCAATTGAACCCAGGTATAAAAAAATTTTCTTGTTATATTTTGGTAAAAGTTTTATCTTGTATTCTCTATATAAAAATACTGCTGCAAAACACACATTTATAAATGACGGTATAGTAAAAGCAAGTATCAAAAAAATCAAAGGATAGCCTGAAAACAAGAAGAAGCTGCCCATTAACAAAGTTAATATTTGACTGCCAACGATGCCAATCGCTTCATATTTTAATTTTCCAAAGGCCCTGAAAATACTATAAATTGATAAGTGAAGCGAGTCAAAGAGCATAGTAACTCCTGAGAGGTAAATCAAATTCTTTACCTCTGTCGAATACTCCAATATATTGACGGTTATTAACAATGCAATATAAGTAAACAGCCCCAAAAAAAATTTAACAGCCAAAACATTGGAAAAGTATTCTTGAGCTTTATCTTTATATTTAGCCGATTCTCTAACCAACACATTACTAAAACCCAAATCTACAAAAACGACAAAAATTGTTGTAAAAGATAGAGCTAAAAAATATTTTCCCATTCCTTCAGCCCCTATCATCCGGGCAATCAATGTAAAATAAACAAAAGATACCACTTTCTGACCAACAGAAGAAATAGTCATAAAAGCGGTGTTTTTTGCCGTGGGGTTCAACATAATATTTTTATTTTACGTTAAAATATGAGAAAATTCAATTTTAAAATCCCGCCAAGAGCGGGATTGTAGTAAATATTTACCTCTTCTTCCACTGATGAGCACGTCTAGCTTTGTGAAGTCCGTATTTCTTTCTCTCTTTTGCTCTTGGATCACGAGTTAAAAAGCCCTCAGCTTTTAAAACCGGTCTAAACTCTTCATTCCATTCTACCAGAGCTCTCGCAATACCATGTCGAACCGCTTCGGCTTGCCCATTTTTACCACCGCCCGCCACTTTCACGGAAATATCAAAATCTTTTTCTTTACCAATTTTTTTTAACGGTGCCAAAACTTTATCTTTCCAAAATGAAATTGGAAAATACTCTTGTAATTTCTTATTGTTAATTATTATTTCACCTTTTCCTTTTTCAAGACGAACTCGAGCAGAAGCTTTTTTTCTTCTACCCACTGATCTTTCATGTGTGGTTTTACTTTCCATAGTACATCTTTTTATCTTTTTTATGCTTTAATATTTAATCTTTTTAGCATTTCATTACGCAACTTATTTTTTGGTAGCATGCTTCTAACGGCTCGTCTAATTACATCTTCAGGATTTTTTTCAAAAACTTTTTTCATGGAAGTTTTTTTCAATCCTCCCGGAAACAAAGTGTGATGATAATAATCTTTCTGTTCGAGTTTTTTTCCGGTAAATTTTAATTTTGATGCGTTGATAATAGTAACAAAATCACCGCCGTCAATATTTGGACTGTAGTCTGGTTTGTTTTTACCCATCAAATATTTTGCCGCTTCTGAAGCAAGCCTTCCGACAGCTCTGTCGGTGGCATCTAATTCATGTTTTTGCCTTTTTATTTGTTTTTTCATAATTTTCAAAATTCTACCTAATTTAAACCAATTCAATTTTTGCCATCTCGGCTTTGTCATTGCTTCGTCTTCCCAGTTTTATTATTCTGGTGTAGCCACCTTTTCTGTCTTTGTATTTTGGAGCGATATCATTCATTATTTTGTTTACCGCTTCGTCTGTATAAAGTTTCTTTATTATAAGACGACGGGCATTTATATCACCTTTTTTAGCCTTGGTTATTAATGGCTCTACCACAGTTCGCAAGGCTTTTGCTTTTGCCAAGGTGGTTACAACAGAACCATGAACCAATAAACTATCCGATAAATTTCTCATCATAGCTTCTCTGTGGGCTTTTTCTCTTCCCAGTGTATGTTTCTTTTTATTATGTCTCATATTTTATTTTTCATCTTTTTTTTCTTCAGTATCCTTTTCTTCATCGTCGCCGGACTCTTTCATATCTTCATTGTCTTCATTTTCATCTGTTGATTCCTCATCAGCCGAATCTTTCTCTTCACTCTCTTTTTTTGGTGCATTATTTTCCGCTTCATTTAAAATCAACTCAAAATGATCCATTAAAATTTTTGTAGCCTGAGCAACGGCTTCTTTTGGTGTAATTGTTCCATTCGTTTCAATTGACAATGTTAATTTTTCGTAGTTGGTAACATCACCTACACGTGTCATTTCTACATTATAACCAATATCTTTAATTGGCGTATATAAAGAATCTATGGCTATAGTGCCAAGACCCATATCGGACGTTTCTTTTTCTGAAACAGCTACATAGCCACGGCCTTTGCCAATAGTTATTTCCATCTCAAAACTCAGTTTATCATCGGTAATAGACGCAATTTTATGATCCGGATTCATTATTTCTACATCAGCATTTTTTTCAAAATCACTGGCCAAAATGTCACCCTTTCCTTTTTTGGACAAAGATAAAGTAACATGTTCATCAGAATAACATCTTACAGCAAGTTGTTTTAAATTTAGAATAACCTGAACTACGTCTTCCTGAACCCCTTCTATGGCTGAAAATTCATGCTGTACACCTTTTATTTTTACTGATTCTACTGCAGCTCCGGGTAATGAAGACAATAAAACTCGTCTTAGTGCATTACCGAGCGTTGTTCCATAACCTTGGTGACATGGTGATATAACAACTTCTCCTGTATTAGGATTATTCAATTCAGTAAATTCAATTTTTGACGGTAAGAGGATATTTTCCATATTTTTTAATTTATTTGAGGTCGCCCCCCTAAATTAACGAGATGAATAGTACTCAATGATAAGTTTAACATCAAATATACGATCAAAGTCAGCATTACTCGGCTTGTGTAATACTTTTCCTGTCTTTTTTGCAGGATCCACGCGAAGCCATGATGGCGCTTCCGTCTTTGATAGCTTTTCAGTAATATTTTCAAAAACTGTCTTTTTTGCTTTATTTTCTTTTAATTTTATTTCATCACCGGGTTTCACAATATGAGAAGGAATATTCATTTTCCTATCATTTAAAGTAAACATACCGTGACTCACAAACTGCCTGGCTTGAGCTCTGGTAACAGCAAAACCCAATCTATATATCACATTGTCTAGTCTCATTTCCAAAATCTGCTGCAAATTGATACCGGAATTCCCCTCCATCCTATTTGCCTCTCGTACATATCTTCGCAATTGACCTTCTCTAATTCCGTACATATATTTTGCTTTCTGTTTTTCAAGCAATTGTTTGCCATAACTGGAAAGAGATCCGCGTCTGCGACTTTTACCATGTACACCCGGTCTCTGGTTTAATCTGCGTGCTACTTTGGCTGCATTTGTCTTCAAACCTAAATTTACGCCAAATCTGCGCGCTATTTTATTTTTTGGTCCAATATATCTTCCCATAATTTATTACTTTGATATCATAACCCTCTGGGTTATAACATTTAAATAGTTTATTTAATAAATAATTTAATTTAAAATCGACTACACTCTTCGTCTCTTTGGAGGTCTACATCCGTTGTGTGGTATTGGTGTTACATCTTTAATCGACAAAACTTGAATACCATTACTGTTAAAAGCTCTAATTGCCGACTCTCTACCACCACCGATACCTTTTACAAATACGTTTACCTCTTTTACGTTATAATCATTTATGTTTTCGACTAATCTTTTAACCACCTGAGTCGCAGCATACGGTGTTGCTTTCTTTGGCCCTTTAAATCCCACCAGTCCGGCGCTTGACCATCCTAAAACATCCCCATTCTGATCTGTAACTGATACAATAGTATTATTAAAAGTAGCTTGAATATATGCATGTCCGTGAGGGACCTGTTTTATAATTTTTTTCTTTTTATTTTTTCTTTTGGGCTTATTAGCCATAAAAAATCAATAATTTTAAAATTTAGGTTTTTTGAGCAGACGGTTTCCTTCCACTGGTTGCAATATTACGAACATTTCCACGTACTGTACGACTATTTGTCTTTGTTCTTTGTCCTCGTGAAGGTAATCTTTTTGTATGACGAAGACCTCTATAGCTTTTTATTTCTTTAAGTCTTTTCACATTACCGACAACTTCTCTTCGCAAATCACCTTCGGTTTTATAATTTTTTTCTATTGTATTTCTAATCTGGTCTTCCTGTTGCTGGCTTAAATCCTTTACGCGAACATTCTCATCAACTTGTGCCTGACTCAAAATTTTCTTAGCTCGAGCATTACCGATACCATAAATATATGTCAATCCAATAATTACTCTTTTATCCTTGGGAATTGTTACTCCGGATACTCTCATAAAATTGAAAAATTATTATATAAAATATCTCTTATGCCGCTTTCTTTCTTATTTTTGTGCCCTGTCTTTGTTTGTGTCTGGGATTTTCACAAATAACATAAACCACACCGCGTCGCCTTACGGTCTTACATTTTGCGCATCGTTTTTTAACAGAAGACTGAACCTTCATAATAAATTTATTATCAAATATGTATTTATGAAAACAAAAATACCAACCACTGCCGCGATATCTGTGCTTTCTCTAATGACATATCGGCCCATTCGCAGAGAAATGCTACACCGCACCGGTTGATATTTTTTAATTTAGAAACGATATGTGATCCTACCCTTTGTCAAATCATATGGAGTCATTTCAACCTTTACTTCATCACCAACTCCCAAACGAATTCTGTTCATTCTCATTTTTCCTGATAGATGAGCAATTATTTCGTGCTCATTTTCCAGTTTAATTCTAAACGTGGCTCCGGGTAAAAGTTCTTCAATTACCCCGCGCACTTCTACAACGTCTTTATTTTTTCCCATGTTTGTATATTTTAACCTGGCGCTATTTTACTAGATATCAAAATTCCTGTCAAGGGTATTTTGCCAGGCATGTCTATATTAAAATTTGGCTAAATAATAACTTTTTTAGCAGATTGTAGCTATTATTTAATAATTATACACAAGTTAATTATAGCAAAAATCAGACAGTTTAGCAACTAACAATTAAAATTGACAAAAAAACCATCTCAACAAGACTTGACGTAAACATGATTTTAACATAAACTACACATAATATTTAATAAATAAAAATATGCAAAAATTTATTGCTTTAAATGATTTAAGACAAAAAATGAACCATTATGCTGAAAAAGTTAAATCCGGGGAGTCTTTTATAGTTTTGAAACGATCAAAGCCTCTTTTTAAAATTTCACCCATAGAAGAAAATCAGCGCTGGGAAGAAGTAATTGATTTTACAAAAATAAAAAAAGGTGGGGTTGATATTGATGAAATCCTGAAACGTTTATAAGTATGGTCGATAAAATTACGAAGGCATTGAATAAATTAAATTCAAAAGAAAAAAAATCTTTTAAAGAGTTACTCTCTCAAATCCAGAAAGGCAATTTTAAAAATTTGGATATAAAAAGACTTAAAAATAACAAAGATATATTTCGCGTTAGAAAAGGAAATAAGAGAATAATCTTTTTAAAAAAAGAGGCTAAAATTAAAATCTTAGCCTTTGAAAAAAGAAATGATAATACTTATAAATTGTAATTTATTCTAAGATCGCCTTAATTCTTCTAATTCCCGCGCTACTGGATGTTTCTTTTTTAATACGAAAATGACCCAATTCACCAGTATGGCTAACATGCGGACCTCCACAAATTTCTCTACTAAAAGTTTCAGACTGTGAACTAGCCTCAGGTGCACCATCCGGGTCGCCAATCGTATAAACCTTAACCTTTGCGCCATATTTATCCTCAAACAAGCCAATTGCACCCTGCTCCTTAGCCTCATCGACCGTCATTTCTTGAAAACTTACCGGATAATCTTTCTTTATAGCAGCATTAACCAAGTCTTCCACTTCCTGTTTTTGTTCCGGAGTTAGTTTTTCGGGGTGAGAAAAATCAAAGCGCAATCTATCGGCTGTAATATTACTGCCTCGTTGTTCTACATGCTCTCCAAGAATCTTTCTTAGGGCAGCATGCAAAAGATGAGTAGCTGTGTGCAATCTTTTAGTTTCTTCCCCTTGATCAGCCAAACCACCCTTAAATCTTTGTTCAGCCCCTTTTCTGGACAGCTCTTGATGCTTTTCCATTTCTATTTCAAAATTCTTTAAATCAACTTCCAAACCTTTTTCTTTAGCCAGCTCAACTGTCATTTCAACCGGGAAACCATAAGTTTGATATAAATCAAAAGCTTCCAAACCCGAGATAACTGAATCTTCTCCCCTACCTTCTACTAATTGATTGAATCTTTTTATACCTTGTTCAAGGGTGTTTCTAAATCTACTTTCTTCTTCGGCAATTTGAGTAATTACAAAATCCTTGTTGGTTTCTATTTCAGGATAAACATCTTTAAAAATATCTACCACTACTTCTGCGATTTTTGAACAAAAATTATCATTTATACCAAGATTTTTACCATGACGTATGGAACGTCTGATAAGTTTTCTGACAACATAACCTTGGTCAACATTACTGGGACCTATGCCTTTATTATCACCCATTATCATCACAGCTGCTCGAAGATGGTCGGCAATAATCCGCATTGATTTTATTACTTCTATATTTTCTATATACTCCCGGCCGCTAATTTCTTCAATTTTTTGAACAATCGGCCACATGGTATCTACCTGATATACATCTTTCAGTCCGCTTAATACAGCTACCACCCTCTCAAGACCCATGCCGGTATCAACATTCATTTGTTCAAGAGTTGCGAACGAACCATCTGTCTGTTTATTATACTGCATAAAAACATCATTCCAGATTTCCAACCAATTTTCTTCATCAGTACCTGGATTACTACCCTCCGGCGGATATTCTGATTCCCCTACCCAATAAAACATTTCCGTATCAGGTCCGCATGGACCGGTCTGACCGGCCGGGCCCCACCAATTTTCTTTTTTTGGTAGGTAAGCGATTTTATTTTTTTCTATACCAAGAGAATGCCAAATTTCAGCCGACTCTTCGTCACGCGGTGCATCATCATCACCCTCAAATACAGAAACAGACAATTTCTTAATATCTATTCCCAACCAATCCGGTGAACTCAAAAATTCAAAACTCCATTCAATCGCTTCTTTTTTAAAATAATCTCCCAAAGACCAATTACCAAGCATTTCAAAAAAAGTTAAGTGACTATTATCCCCCACCTCATCAATATCTCCGGTACGAATACACTTTTGCACATCAGTCAATCTGGTTCCTTCGGGGTGCTTTTCGCCCATCAAGTATGGTACAAGCGGATGCATGCCGGCCGTGGTAAATAAAACCGTCGGATCATTTTCCGGAATCAAAGAAGCGCTCGGAATAACCGAGTGTCCTTTGCTTTTAAAAAATTCTAAATATTTTCTACGTAGTTCTTTGGTGGTCATAAATTATTTAAAGTTGATTAAAAAATTATTCAGATTGAAATTAAATTCACGCCAAGAATCTCCAGCCATATTGCTGACATTATAAAGCGCATGGAAATTGTCTTTATTAAAAGTATTTGTGGTATACGCCTCCCCCTGCTCAACTGCAATTCTATAAGTATCATCTGCGAAGACAAAACCGCTCTCAAAAGCCCTCCTTACTTCTGTGTATGTGTCCAGTGATAAATCTTGAGTCAAATATAAAATGTCCAATTCCTTTCCTTCGTCTAAATAACGGTCTACATTTTCATTGGCGATCATTTTATCTACATTTATACAAGAAACTACGGTTAAAGCGATCACGCCCAATACCATGGAACTATACAAAAAAGTTCTAAATTTATTCTCAATCACCAAACTGACGGCCGCAAATAACAAAATTACCATGCTAAAATAAATAAACCACTCTACATAAAGACGCAAGACAGTAAATCCATATGCATCTTGGTATAAATTCATGCGCTTTAAGGCGGAATAAGCAATCACTCCAACTTGCAAAACAAAAATTACTTTTAATATTTTTATAACTAAATGAAAACCATGGTCAGAAGCCGAACGATAAAAAAACATCAAGAGTATGGCTGCCAAACCAATGACCCAAGCCAGTTCAAAAAAACCCTGTCTGGCATACTCGGCAAAAGTATAGCCACTCTCTAAAACAAAATCCATTGAGCCGGCAAATAGATATTTAAATTGAATCAATACAAAACCGAAAAAAAGGAAATTAACCAGTAAGAATATAGTACCGACCACAGTCTTATCCATTTTAATGGACTTATTAATTTTATTACCCATCACATTGTCCTTGCTGATAAGCACATAAAATAGACTGGAAAAAATCAGAGTTATAAAAAAAGTTCTCAATATTCTC
This sequence comes from Candidatus Magasanikiibacteriota bacterium, assembly GCA_014729395.1. Taxonomy (GTDB): domain Bacteria; phylum Patescibacteriota; class Patescibacteriia; order Magasanikbacterales; family UBA922; genus WJJZ01. The sequence continues at coordinate 29,239 of WJJZ01000004.1, read as the reverse complement.
CAGACAAACTGATCCGGCAATCTAAAATCAAAAATTTTCTCCACCGTTTCCGCAAAAACAGCATCAGCCCCCATGAAAAGAGATAAAAAAATCACTAAAATTGGTAAAGCAATTACCACACCTGTCAAAACTTTTTTTATAATTGCCTTACTGCCACTTACGTCCCATTTAAAAAAATCATTATACATTGTAATCCACTTTGCAAAAGGTAGGTCAATATGCGTTAATATTGGAATTTTAAGAAAAGAAAACTTATAATTATTTGGATTTTGCAAGGTCAAAAGAATAGAAAAAACAAAACACAAAACTAATACAAACCACGGTACAAAGTGACTAACCAAGCGATTATTATATAGCAGTACATCAAAACTCAAAATTAAAATAGGGATAAGCAAAAGAAAAGCAAGCGGCTGCCTTAATTGACCACTTAGAGCTGATATTATTACAAATCCAAGCAAATAAACTACAACATATACAAAAAATCCCAAACCCAGCTTCAAATCCCATAAGAAAACATCGTATAAAATAGCAATCAACAAAGCAAAGCCCATATAAGCCAGCCGCCAATTTTTTGAAATTGTTTTTTCCGTAAAAAAATTTGTCATATTATTTCGATTCTAAAATTTTTTCAAGCTTCTTGATTGCCTCCCCGCCGGTTTTTGCTCCATCCACGGCAGCAAATATCATTTCTCGTGTATAATTATTTTCATCCCTAAGTTTATCACTCAATCTGATTAATTTTCCAAATTCCACACCGGGTTTAAATCCCAGCTTGATCCAATCTCTACCTCTTGTAAGCGAAGTTGGTTTTGAATCCTCTACAGCCAGTCTTGCGGCATATTCCATCAACCAGTCTCCCGGTTTATATTCTTTTGGGGAAAGCATCATTTGTTCAGCTATGTCGGGCTCAAACGCACCCCTGCCCATATGATCCGCCTCACAAAGCAGAACCAGTTCACGAATTGTCGCCGGATGCAATCTTTCCGCCAAACGCCTAATCGCACCGTCTTTTACAACATTTCCTCTAATCTCCGAGTTAACATACAGCATAGTCGGTGCCATATGATTTACAACAAGCTTTACCACCCTTTTTCTCATTTCATTATTTGAGTGTATCCCGATTCCGGCCAAAAATTTTTGTGTCGGCTCAAAACCTGCTTGTTCATGTCCATGTGAGACCAATACCCCATCAACTTCTTCAGTCACTTCGGGTTTACCTAAATCATGGCATAATGATGCCAGCATTATACTAAATTTTTGTTTATCATCTTCTATGTTTTCCCTTCTAATTATTTTTGCTGCTTCATCCACCACCATCAAAGTATGAACCCAAACATCGCCCTCCGGATGCCAATCCGGTTCTTGAGGAGTTTCAACAAGAGGTGGTAATTGAGGGTGCAACTCTCTTAGCACACCCAAGGAAAGTCCGGCAGCCAAGCCCAGAGATGGTTTTTCTGATTTTAAAAGCAGCTTTTTCCATTCTTCTTCCACTCTTTCCTTTGCTATTTCTTTTAATTGCTTGGACATCTCCTGCATTATAACCACTGATTGTGGATCTATTTCCAAACCAAACCGACCGACAAATTGCATTGCTCGCATTACACGAAGAGGGTCGTCTTTAAACCTCTCAACATCCGTCACTTTTAATCTTCTTTCTTTGGTGTCTTTTATACCGCCAAAATAGTCAAAAACTTCTCCGGACATAGGGTCAGCAGCCAAGGTATTCATGGTAAAATCACGCCTCCTGGCGGCTTCTTTTATACTCATAAAAGGATCGGTTTTAATATCAAAACCTTTATGCCCCTCACTTACTTTTGAATCGGTACGAGGCAAAGTAACGTCTATATCAATTCCACCCTCCAAAAAAACTTTAAGATGACCAAAGGCTTTACCTACGTCTGATACTCTACCGAATTTATTTGAGATTATCTCTTCAATGACATTGGACTCAAGACCATAAACCTCTATATCAAAATCTTTACTTATTTTTCCCATAAAATGATCCCTTACTGATCCACCCACCAACAAAGCCCTACCGCCCTCAGCTTTGATAATTTCACATAAATCCACAACTTGTTTATATGCCTCGGCATGACCTTCCAAGCCACTTTCCCTCATTTGTTCAATATATTCATTCGGCATTGGCAAGCTCTCAGAAGAGAGTTCTTCTTCAGCAGGGTGAGTTGTTTGTTCCATTTTACTATGAATCTGATTATACTTTTCATTCATATAAAATTTTATTTATTAATTACAAAATCACTCCACCCCCCAAACATTCATCTCCTTTATAAAAAACCGCAAACTGCCCGGGGGTTACCGCTCGTTGTGCATTTTTAAATTCTATCAAAATTTTTGTTCCCCGCTCACTGATCACCGCTCTTTGAGGAGTTTGTCTATGTCTAAGTCTTACTTTACATTTTAGGGGAAATTTGGGTGGCTGTCCAGCGATCCAGTTTACTTCACTAACTTCAATTTTTTGCTTAAATAACAAAGGATCATCTTTAAAACCAACAACGAGTTCATTAGTATCCAACCTTTTATCAACGACATACAAAGGTCTACTGTCATTTATCGCTTGCCGACTGTGAACTGTTGGCTGTGAACTGTGAACTCCTATATGGCGCTGGCCAACAGTATAAAAAGCTAATCCCTCATGTTCACCTATCACCTCAGCATCTGAAGTTACAATCTTTCCAGGCTTTGATTTAATTTCCTGCATCAAAAAATCTTTCATCGGCACTTCACCCACAAAACAAATCCCCATACTTTCTTCTTTTTCTGCTGTTGCAAGATTGAATTTTTTAGCCAAATTTCTAACTTCTTTTTTGGTATATTCACCAATTGGAAATAGAGCATGACTTAACTGCTCCTGATTTAACTGGTGCAAAAAATAAGTCTGGTCTTTTTCTTTATCTTTCCCAGTCTCCAGTCTCCAATCTCCAGTCTTACTTTTTCGAAGCTGTGCATAATGTCCAGTGGCCAACTTCTCGAAGCCGAGCTTCCTCGCCTTCTTCAACCACGCACCGAATTTAATAAATTTATTACACAAAACATCCGGATTTGGCGTTCTACCGGTTTTATATTCAGAAAACATATAATCCAAAACAAACTTCTTGTATTCTTTTCTAAAGTCCAATTTTATAAGTGGAATTTCCAGTTTAGCTGCCACCCGAATAGCGTCCCGGTAATCCCCGCGCCAACATGACTCCGCTACGCTGCTCCCTGTAAACGAACTCCCACTCTCTTCTTCGTAGTTTATCATGAATGCTCCAGCCACATCATAACCTTCTTTTTTCAATAGTAAAGCCGCCACGGATGAATCCACCCCGCCGGACATGGCAACTAGAACTCTTTCTTTGCTATTCTTCATAAGAACAGTAGAATATTTAGATAAAAAATAAAAACTGGTGATTGGAGACTAGAGATTGATTTTATAGTCAAATAGTCTCCAGTCACTAATCTCCAGTCTCCAATTCACTGTATTATCCCTAAAACCTTCTTAAAAATCAAGAAACCCCTATAAATAGGGATTTCTTTAAAATGTGAGAGAATTAACCTCTACGCTTTTTGTTGCATTCAAAGCAATAGATTGGACCGTCTCCACGTGGTTGAAATGGTAGTTGTGAGATATGAGTACCGCAATCTGCACACTCAATATCCACATCAAACATTTTTCGTTCACCACGGCCGCCACCTCTATTGTTTCTTCTTTCTTTCAGACAAGCTGTACAATATACAGGTCGATCTCCGGATGGCTCAAATGGGAGTTCGGTAATTTTTGTACCGCATTCTCCGCATTCTATGTCAACCTCGAACATTTGTCTGTCACCTTGGTTATCCATAATTTTTTCTACTTTTTTATTAATATTAACGACCTTTTTCGCAAGATGACTAGACTTTTTTTGTCAGTTTTATCACCCTTTGCGTAATTTTCCTTCTATCATTTGATCTTCTGATAGAATTTGAACTAATTATATCAGCATTATCTCTATTTGACAAGATTATAGAGATCTAAACATGGGAATACCTGTATTTGGGTTGACCGGTACATAAATTGTACCTTCTCTGTCTTTTAAGCTCTGAATGTATAAATAATTCAAATAGTTGCTTGTCAAACTCTGATTTATTATTTGCTGAGCGTCTCTTTGCCCCGCAGCTTCGATCCTTTTTCTCTCTGCTTCTTTTTCTTCTGCTTCCAAAATAAAATCATATCGTTGCGCCTCCTGTTCCGCTTGCAACTTCTGCTGGATACTGTTTGCCAAATTTTCCGGCAATTCAACATGTCTTAGTAACACATCTTCAACTTCAATCCCTCGGGGATCAATTTTAACTTTTAACTGATCAAGTATTTTTTTTGCCGCTTCTTGTCTTTTTTCCGAATAAATATCTTTAGAATTATATTGAGCTATCACTTCTCTAATAACACTTCTAATCTGTGGTCTTATTACCACTTCATCATAATTTAAACCGATATCGCGATAAACATCTGATGCTTTTTCTTCTCGTAGGTGATACAAAACGGTAATATCCAAATCCACACTTAAGCCTTCTTTTGTAAGAGCGGTAATAACATCAGACCCATACCTCTCACCTTCACCCTGAGTAATACTCATCGTATAATCCTGTGTACGGATAGTCATCAAGGTAACCCTGACAAACGGATTTTTCAAATGAAAACCGGATGAGTATTCATTATCTTTGACTTTTCCAAATAATGATAAAACTCCGGTCTCTCCTGCGGGAACCACTACCCAAAAACTACTGGCTATACTAAGAAGCACCATAAATATTACAAAAGCAATAATCCCTCCTATTATTTTCTTTTTACCTTTAGGGTTTATTGTTTCCATATTTTTTTAGTTATTTTCTCTTTTAGTAAAAGTTTTATCAAATTCAAAACCCGCAAACGTCGTTAATACTAACAACTCAGCAAATCCGAACCACATCATCCAATCACTGTAAAAATCCGCATATGAATGCACAAAAAAAGGTATTGTAATAGTTAAATCAAGTATAGTTCCTATAATGAGTGTGATAACACCCAAATAAAAGCCTTTTTTAATATTGGGCGGATCTTTTTTAAAGTACCATTTCGCTAACAATAATACAAGTGGAATTAATATAATCCAAAAAACAATGTTTATTGCCAAATCATTTCCTTGAAGTTGCGGCAAAAACATTAGCACTGAAATTATTATAAAAATAAAAATCCAGAGTATAACCGCAAAAAAAATTGATCTTTTCAAATTCATATATATTTGATTAATAATAACAACGAGACGTGCACTTGGCATGCACGTCCGTTTATTTCTATTGTTCTGTTGGCTCTTCCACCTCTTCTCCTTCTTCAGCTTCGGGTGTTACCGGTGCCGGAGGCGGAGGATTTATCAAGCTATCCAATTTGGATTGTAAATCTTGGTTATCCGGGTTCAACTCCTGCACTCTTCTATAATATTCCAGGGATTTTTCAGTATTTCCTGTCTTTTCATACAATACAGCCAAACCATATAATGCATTTGAATAATCCGGCATTAATTCAACCGCTCTTAACCAAGAAATTTCCGCCTTTTTTATATCCCCTTCTGAATCCCTGTTATAAAATAATCTACCCAGATCAAACAAGAGTCCGGGTTGCTGTTGTACCACCGGCATAATTGGCTCATAGAGAGCAATTGCCTCATCATATCTTTCTTGTACCTCATATACTCGAGAAAGTTCACTATAAGCATCAATATAGTCCGGTTTCAATTCAATCGCTTTTTTGTAATGTTCTTCCGCTTGTTCAAGATCATTATCAAAAATATATGTATTGGCCAAACGCCAATATAATGTTGGATTTGTTGGTTCCAAATCAACCGCCTTTTGCAAAGCATCTCTTGCCCACTGATTGGCATCAGGTGCAAACGCCCTGGCATTTAAATACATAAGAGATAATATATCCCAAGTCTGAACATTGTTTGGTTGTACATCTGTGGCCAACTTAGCTTCATTAACCGCCTTTGCCAATACCGGAGCCACTTCTTCCGGCGAGGCATTCTCCACTTCGACTAGATTTTTGGCCTTTTGTAAATAAACCCTGGCAATAGCAATGTGATACTGCGGATATGAAGGTCTATATCTTATTGAAGTGGTTAATTCCTTTTCCATTGTATTCAAATTATTGCTTCGTGCCGCTTCACTATAAGCAACTTCAGCTAAATAATACCTAAAACCAAAAGCTCCAAATATAATAATTGCGGAAAACAACAGAACCATTCCAAATGACATGGCCAGTGCGTACTGAGGTGAAACCTGAAGCATAACTTTTCTTTTTCTTACCAGCTCCGGCACGACCATGGACAAAGAGACAATACTGATAGACAAAAACCAAAACCAAGCCCACCAAGCAACCGAATCAAAGAAGGCCACAAACAAACCTACCGAAAAAGCTAACCATGCGGCCGCAGGTATAAACGACTCCACTCTATCCATATCCTCAACTTTTTTACTCACTTTTCCTTTCACTTTGTTCCATATTGAAGGTCTTGTTCTCAACCAGCCGCTAAATACGGCCCCAATAGACAAGAGGAATACAAAAATAAATGATACAAAGCCCAATATTCCAAATTCGGATAAGATAGCATAAACACTGTTGAAAGGTTGTTGAAATCGAGTTGACCAGGCAATTTGACTAACATTGAATTCTGCCGGACGATAATGAGAAAAATCATAAATGAAAGTACCCGGTCCCGACCCCAGCAAAAATGGTTTAACACCTCCGGTTATGGTTTGGTAAGAAACTTTCCATGAGGTTTTGTTACCCAGAGAAACCTCCACCGGTAAATTTGTTTTAATAAACTGTGGGCTTCCAACAAACAAAATCAATATTGTCAACAAGAATAAGAAAAATCCCAGGGATATTACAAAGATCCTTGTTTCGGCAAGCATGGTAATACCAATAACGAGAAGCAATGCCAAACCAACCAACAAAACCACCCATCCGACCGTAAAACTTACTCTAGCCAGGACTATTGCCGAAAAAACAAGACTTAATGCCGGGATTATCTGCTTTATCAATGACCTGCTTTTTACCATCAGCAAACCGAGCGACATTACCAATAATGCCGCTACATATACGGCAAAAATACTATTAAACCTACTCACCAAATTATCACCAACCGAGTTTGTAATGCCGGAGACCACAGACCACTTTCTAATCAAAAATACTACACACAATATAATTCCGGATACTAAATGTGAGTTTATTAATAAATCAAGTTTTTTCTTCTCATCAATATTTTGAATAACAAGCCAAAACCAAAAAATTAATGAAAATATTGCCCCGACATTTAAAACAAAACTATCTGTCTTTCCCAAAAAACTAAGCGAGGTAGACAATGAAACGATAGCCGAAATAATGGATAGTACACCAAACACAACCAAAGGAATATCTAAAATAGTCCTGCGTAAAATGAGTTCCTTGGTTAAAACTACCTGAGATAACCATAAGAGCAAGCCCAACAATACAATAATATAAAGTAAAAACTGTTTCGGTAAATTTAATACATCCATTGTGAATGGAAGATAAAAAATCGGAATTAACACCGTTCCCACAACCAACAAGGCGGTGGAGGCTTTTTTTAATATTTTATGGTAGAGCCCCGAGGACAAGCCATCAGTGGCAGATGAATCTATTAGTGGCATAATTATTTAGCTTAAATAATATTAATATATAGCTGAAAACTAGTATATCATAGTTAGTTTTATTTATTAACAGTTTTTGACGAGTGGCTGTTAATCAAATTCAATTACTTGGTCAGGAGACAATTTTCCGCTTTTTTTGTTATTTTTAGGTTGGGAATCATTCTTTGCTCTCCTATTTTTATCAAATTTTTTTGTATCACGACTTTTTTCAGACCGCTGAAAATTTTTTTTATTATCTTGGACTTGATTACCAGAAGTATTTTTTGAACTATTTTTTGATTGATTATTTTTTTCAGTTTTCTTTTTTAAATCCGAAAGGGAAACAAAATTTTCTTTTTTTGTGTTTGGCTTTGTGTTTGATTTCTTCTTTGTCACCTCTCTTTTTTTATCGTTACCCTGTCTCTGATTATTTGATCTGTCTCTGCTACTATTTTTATTATAATTTTGATTCTTTTTTGTTTTATTTTTCTTATCGTACTGTTGTTTGCCCTGCTTGGACTTATTTCCGGAAGAATCTTCATCAGAATCCTCCATCCCACTCCATCTTAAAATTTTATCTTCTATTACATCCCTGGGTTTACCATACCTTTCTCTTGAAACCTTTATTACTTTTTCTTTTGACTCTGTTGGTGATCCGATCGGAGGCATAGTAACCGCACTAAAAGGCTGGGAAGCAACGCCGTCTATCATCAATTTCAAAAAAATATGAAATTTTGCCAAATTTACGATATCGTCTTCTGTAAATGTGGGAGTAAACTCTCGCACTAATTTTTCGGCGTCAGCTCCACCTACCCTAAAAGTTACAATAGTCCCAACGTTTCCAAAAACAGCGTCCGCAACCAATTCATCCAGCTGAGCCACATATTGATGAGCCATGATCAAGCTTAGACGATATTTTCTGGCTTCTGAGAGTATATTTGCAAAACTGGGAGTGGCAAAATTTTGAAATTCATCAACGTATAGAAAAAAATCTTTTCTTTTTTCCTCAGGCATATCAACCCTTTCCATGGCGGCCAACTGTATTTTTGTAATCAACATACCACCAAGAAGTCGACTGTTGTCTTCTCCGATCCTACCCTTTGACAGGTTCATGATAAATATTTTACCTTCATCCATTATATCTCTAATATTTATAGTAGACTTGACTTGAGCAACCATGTTTCTGATAACATTTGCAGACAAAAATTGACCGATTTTATTTTGAATTGGAGCTACGGCCTCCTGTGCATATCTATCATTATATTGAGCAAATTCATTTTGCCAAAATGATCTGATTACCGGATCGGTTAATTTTTTTATAACTCTTCTGCGATAAGATTTTTCAGCCAATAGTCTGTTTATACCCAACAAAGTCGAACCGGGATATTCCAACAAAGCCGCCAAGGTATTGTTTAAGATGTACTCCATTCTTGAAGACCAAACATCAGGCCAAATTTTCTTGAATATCCCCATCAAACCGGCGGCAACCAAATGTCTTTGCTCTTCTGACTTTACTTCCAGTACATTAAATCCGATTGGAAACTGGATATCAGCCGGATTAAAATAAACAACATCGTTTATTCTATGAGATGGAATATAATCAATAATTTTCTCGGCAAAATCCCCATGAGGATCAACTACCCCGACACCATGACCTTTGTAAATATCTTGTAAAACCATATTTTCCATCATGGTGGTTTTTCCCATGCCGGTTTTACCAATTATATATGTATGCCTTCTTCTGTCATCAGTTTTTATACCAAAACGTCTCATTTGATTACGAAAATTAGTCTTCGCAAAAAGACATAAATCTTCGTCGCGTTGTTCGGTTTTAGCGCCTTTTGCATGCATGCTCTCAATTGGCATAACTTCTAGAATTATAATAAAAAATTAGCGGAATCCAATTCTCCGCACTTAATTATACCACAATTGTCAGGCAAGCAACAAATATATTATTAATCGGAAAATTCGATTACTGAAAATTTATAAAATTCCATTTTTTTATCTTTCCAAGCATCCTTTGACAAGCCGGCTTTTTCAGCCAGTGAATCTAAAAAGTCTTCTTTGTTAGTAAATTTCGACCAAACCTGTGGTAAATATACAGCCCTAGAGTCACCCCTCTTTAACACCACACCATCAATTCCGACTGTAATTTGTTCCAACAAATCTTGCTTGCAGCTAAATGATATCTTCTCCGGTGGAGACAAAACAGAAATTTCAATATTAATTTTATCCAATTCATGGCTTTTGAGCGGTTCAAATCTATTGTCTTGAAAAGCGGCGGATATGGAATTATCAATTACATCTTTATACAATGGTTGAAATGATTCTATATGTCCTACACAACCCCTCAACAGGTTATCTTGCTTCAAAGTTACAAAACAGGCTTTTTTTTCTCGTAAAACTTTATACTTAATCTCTTCCGGTTTGGGTACTATTTTCTCTCCCGTTTCTAAAAAATTTTTGATTGACTTACGAGATAATTTCAATAAAAATCTTTTCTCGTTATTATTCATATTTTTTTAGGAAAACATTAGCCACGCGGGTTTAAAAATCAATAGCAAACCGAGAACAAAAATTATCAGCCCACCTATAAGATTTGAATATTTGGCAAATTTACTGCCTACCACTTTTGATTTCAATGTTATCATGGCAATTGCGAACACAATCATATCGTCAAGCATATAAAAGAATATATATCCAGCCATATAAAGATATCGTTTCCACATAGCCACGTCACTGATTGCCAAAATTTGTGTAAAAATTGCCGGAAAGCCGGCCGAACAAGCCAACTCAACCAAATTTACTGAAAAACCAAGTAGTATTATTCCCGTAATACTCCATAGCAGACTTTTTTTATAAACAATGTCTTTTATTTTATCAAAAGTCTTTTTAGTACCTTCTTTATTGGATACTTTACAAACTACACCGTCTGACTTTCTATTTTTCCAATAATCACGCAGGTTGTATCCGCCTACGCCAATTGCCACCAAACCGATAATGATACGTACGAAAAATATCATCCCCACAAACATCAAAAAATGCAACCAAGCAGCCATGAAGAAAAAATATACCAAGCCGGACGATACTATAAACAACAATCCAAGAATCCACATTCTTTTTCTGTTCTCAATGCCTAAAAGCAAGGAAATTAAAAAAAGTAAAACCCACATGGCACAAGGATTGAAGCCATCGAGTAATCCTATCATAACCGTCAAAAGAGGCAACGAAAAAGTCTTTGCATTAATCTCGCCAATCACCGGAACGGTGACAAAATCAGATGGATCAAACTTTTCTGCAGATTCGACATTAGCATCTTTTTCATAAACTATCCCTTTTTCCTTAAGTTTTGTTTCTATTATGCTTATTAGTTCTTGTCCTGTAGTCTTTTCATTGTCATATCCATATACCACCTGTCCATCTATAAATGTTATCGGCACCCCGCTAACCGAGGCCTTATAGAAATAAGCATACTGATCCAGTAATTTTTGATTTTCAGGATCACTGATTTCATATAAATTAAATTCAACCCACTCACCATATTCGGGTTCCAACTCATTATTAATAAACTCAATCTCATCTTTACAATGCGGACAGGTGAACGAATGAAAGAGACTGAAATTAATTTTATCAATCTCTTCATCAATTCCGGAGTCTGACGATGCAAAAACAATTGAAGGCACAAAAGTAAATAGAATCAATGCAATAAAAAAATATTTTATAATTTTTTTCATATTATGCCTCTTAGTATGAAAAACAAAACTTACCCCGTTTACGGGCAAGTTTTGTTATTAACTATAAAAGCTGCTCAATTGCTGAGGCAACTGTTTGGTATGGCTGTGCACCGCTTAAAACTTGCACCTCTCCTTCAGGTCCCAACAGCACACTATATGGCGTGCCTCTCGCACCTGCGGCAACACCACTATCCTGATCATCTTGAATTTTTTCAGCATATTTCATTTCTTCCACGCATTCATTGAACTGATCAACATCCAAGTTTAAATCCGATGCCAAATCAGGTAATTTGTCTAAATCAAAGCCGTCATTGGATGAAGTCTCATCAAAGATTGCATCAAGCATCTCCCAAAAAGCTCCTTGCTCTCCGGCACATTCAGTCGCATTTGCCTCTATTCTCGCATTTTTATGAAGACTGTCGAGTGGAAAATGCCTAAAAACAAATCTAACGTCATCTCCATACTCGTCTAATAATTGCAAGGATGTCTCGTGAAAACGCTTGCAGTAAGGGCATTCAATATCTGAATACTCTATTAAAGTAACTTCAGCATTTTCATTACCTCTCGCATGGTCAACCGTCTCATCAAAAGGTTCAACATCGACTTGCGGTTCATTTTTTTCCGGCTCAGCTTGTGCTACTGCTTCTCCGCTATTTTCATTAACTATTTTATCCGGCTCACCGGCTGTAACCGAATTTTTATCTCCATTAAAATATACACCCAGCATTATAAAAAAACCGATCGTAGATAATAATAGAAACCCAACTACAAGCCCCCCTGCAAACATTTGTACCGGTGTAAACTGTTTTTTTTCACTCATATATATTTATGTTATAAATACTACTTATAAATTATTTTATTTTATTTTTAAATTCCTCCACCATTGGTACCTGCTCTGATTCCAAGTTGTAAGATTCCGCTAATTTTACAGCTATCCAATCAGCCAATATTAATGAATTAAATATCTTCTCAAAAACATTGTCACCTTTTAGATCAACCATCTCCGTCTTCAAGCCTCTATCCTCATAAAGTTCTTTGGTTATCTTTATTCTCTTGTTTACTTTCGGATGATCCCCACTATCATTTAAAAAAATAAAAGTAAATATTTCAGATAATTTTTCGCTTGCCTTTACAACATCAAATCCGGTCATCTCATTGTGATTTAATTCGGGAAAAATATTATAAAAAGCGGGGATTTTACCTGTCTCATTCATTTTTATTTTCCAATTATAGGCAATGGCTTTATTTAATTCTGAAGAATATATAACCGGTACTTTGTTTTTTAGTTTTTCTACAAATCCGACTGCCTCGTTTGCCAAACTCTTTGGGTCAAGCTTTTGAGACAATGCTGATAGTTTACTAATAAATTCATCCAAATTCATTATCTTCATTAAAGCCAGCAAACTAAAACCCAAAGCTGATCTTGGTTGAATCCCGGTATCCGGCAATTGAATATATGGAATATTATTTTCACGAGCCAATTCCAATAATTTTCCTCCTACCGAAATCACAGCCGTTTGATAATTATGTTTACGCGCTAAATTAAATCCATCCAACACCTCCTCCGTATTTCCCGAATAAGAACTGAAAATAACCAAGGTATCGTCATAATTTAAATTCTTTGGAAGTCCATAATTACTATGAATTGAAAGTTTCAAATCAGGTTTAATTCTTTTTAAAAGATCTGCTGATAGGTGAGAACCCCCCATTCCACAAACTAGGTAAGATTTTGCTTGAATCTCTCTTTCAATGTTTTCCAGCTTGGGTTGATAATTAAATTGTTTTGGAAAATCCAATATTGCATCTTTCATCATATAATACTTTATTAATTCAATCCACAACATATATTACCGAATTTATCGACAAAATACAAATTTGACTTTTTATAAATTAAATTATACCATATAAGTATGAAAAGTAAAACTTAACCATAAAACATATGACTTTCAAACTACCGGAGCTCCCCTATTCTCATGATGCCCTTGAACCCTATATTGATAAAGAAACCATGGAAGTGCACCATACAAAGCACCATCAATCATATTTGGATAAATTTAATAAAGTCCTGGAAAATTATCCTGATTTACAAAATAAATCTCCTGAAGAAATACTAAGTAATTTGAACGATTTGAAAGTAAGCGACTCCGACAGAAATGCTATAAAAAATAACGGTGGCGGATATGTAAATCATAATATATTTTGGCAATCAATGTCATCTGAAAAGCAAATGGATGATAATTTGATATCGGAAATTGAAGAAAAATTTAATAGTATGGAAAATTTTAAACAAAAATTCAGTGACCTGGCCAAAACTCATTTTGGAAGCGGTTGGGCATGGCTTGTAAGGGATGATAACAAGCAACTAAAGATTTATTCACTATCAAACCAGGAATCACCCTATACTCTCGGGGATGAGCCTATATTTTGTATTGACGTATGGGAGCATGCATACTATTTGAAATACCAAAATAAACGCGGTGACTATGTTGATAATTGGTGGAATGTACTAAAATTTTTTTAAAAAATTCAATATAAAAAAACCCGCGATATTACCTGCGGGTTTTTGAATATAACTAATAATCTCTTAATTTGCTGATAATGTCGTACGTCTGAATTTTTTCTAAAGATTTGGCTTCAATCTGTCTGATACGCTCACGAGTAACATCAAATTCTTTTCCAACCTCTTCCAAAGTATGCGTAACACCATCGGTTAGACCAAAACGCATCTCCAAAATTTTCTGCTCTCTGGGTGACAGATCTTTGATTGCATCGGCAATATAATCCTTTAAAAGTGATACTCCGGCTGAATGTGATGGGCTGACATTTTTTACATCTTCTATAAAATCCGCCAATGCCGAATCATCGTCATCGTCACCCACTGATGTCTCAAGAGAAATAGTATCTTGTGATATTTTTATTATCTGTTTTACCTTGTCTAAATCTTCTCCCAATTCGGCTGCCATTTCCTCCGGTGTAGGGTCTCTTCCCAAGTCTTGCAACAACGCTCTTTGTCTCTGATTGAAACGATTTATCGTCTCAACCATATGAACCGGAATTCTAATTGTCCTGGATTGATCAGCCAATGCTCTGGTAATAGCTTGCCTGATCCACCAAGTTGCATATGTGGAAAATTTATAGCCCTTACGATAATCAAACTTTTTTACCGCTCTAAATAGACCAATGTTACCCTCTTGAATTAAATCAAGTAGTGAAAGCTGTTTACCGACAAACTTCTTTGCAATGGAAACCACAAGTCGCAAATTAGCCAAAATCATCTTTCTTTCCGACTTCCTATCGCCTCTTTCTTTACCTTTGGCCAGAATAACTTCTTCTTCGGCCGTTAATAATGGGATTTTACCAATTTCACGCAAGTACATTTGAATTGAATCCTCTGATATGGAACCCAAATCAAAAGATCCTTCCATATCAGGTTGTTTACCTTGCAAATCCGCTAATATATCATTCTTTTCTTCACCTTGTCCCAAGAGTCCTTCCTTCATTTGCACAACCGCAACATTATTTTTTGCAGCCAAATCCAAAAAACCCTCATAAATATATATGTAGTATTCAACTTTTGGAAAAACTTGCAAAACTTCCACTTCCGTAATAAAGCCTCTTTGTCTTCCTTTTTTTATTAAATCTCTTACTTGAGCATCGGAAGGCTCTACTATTTCTTCCTTTACTTTGCTGGTCTTTTTTTTGCGTGTTGTTTTTCTGGTTTTTTTCTTTTTTGTTGTTCTCTTTGCCCGTTTTGATGACTTGCGGGCAGTTTTCTTTGAAGTTTTTCTCTTGGCAGTTTTTTTTCTTTTTGTTGGTTTTCTTTTTTTTCTGCCGGAAGATTTCTTCTTTGTTTTAGCAGTTTTAACTGCTTTCTTTTTTGCAGCTGTTTTTTTCTTTTTTGCAGCTGACTTCTTTTTAGTTGTACTTTTTTTTCTAGGCATGAGTTGGCCTAAGGTTTAATTTTATTAATTTCGTTTATTTTTGATAATAATATCTTGATTTTTTCTTCATCATTATTTTTTTCAGCAATCTTAATTTCGTTTTGCAGTTCAGTTCTTTTTAGCTTTTTCCACTCGTTATAAAATCTTTTTATTAACTTATCAAGTTCATTCTCAGCGTCTTTTTCAGAAATGCCAGAAAAAGACCACTCAAAATTTAAGATCAGGTCTTCTATATCATTATCTTCGTGACTTTTTTGTTTTTTTTCTTTGTCTTCACGAAGTTCTTGTTTTTGAATAAAAGTATTATCATTATACATCTTATTTAACTTTTCGTAAAGGGATGCATATTTACTTGTGGACAAAACATCTTTATCCATCTTTTTCCAATGCTTTTTAAACAAAGCCTCATTGCCAAGAAATATCGATAATAAATTTCTTGCAATTATATCCAAATTACTCTCATTTTTCGCGTCATCTTTTTTTTCTGGTTTTTTATAATTATTTGAAATATTTTTTTTCTGATTTTTCGCAATCCTGTTCAAGTCTTCCCTTAATACTGACACATCAGAATTAATTTCCATAGACAATTCTTTCAACCAATGATCTTTTTCAACAGCATACGGAATATTGGCTATTTCCGCTAAAAGTAAATTTGCAATTTCTTGTTTTTCTTTGGGGGAGGTTTTGTCCCTATTTTTTATTACTCTTTTAAAATGCCAATTCATGACTGCTTCCGCTTCCTCAACAGCTCTTTGCCAAACACTGAAATCTTTTTTTATACATTCATCGGGATCCTTGCCCGTGCCATCGGGTATCTGAATCACCTGAACATTCATCCCTTGCCGGACTGCCAAATTTATTCCCCGCAATGCAGCCTTCTCACCGGCATCATCGGCATCGAACGCCATCTTGATATTCTTTGTAAATCGACCGATCAACTTTATTTGGTATTCTGTTAGGGCTGTACCACTTGACGCTATCACATTTTTCATACCTGCTTGATGACTAGTTATCACATCCATTTGCCCCTCTACGACAACAGCATAATCTTTCTTTTTTATCTCTTGTTTCGCTTTGTTTAACCCATAAATAATCCTCGATTTATCATAAATAGGACTTTGCGGTGTATTGATATATTTTCCTCCGGCATTTTCTTTTTCTTCAAGCAATCGACCGGTAAAACCAACGGTTATATTATGAACATCTTTAATTGGAAACATTATCCTACCCCTAAAACGATCATAATAGCCGCGACCGGTCCGAGAATCAGCTCCCTCTCTTTGGATTGTAAGTCCGCTTGCCACCAAATCATCAATACCGTAACCCTTTTTTAATAAATATTTTGTCAACAAATCCCATTGATCAGGAATATAACCTATTTGCCATTCTTCAATTGTGTCCGTTTTCAAATCTCTGTTTTGCAAATAATCCAAGGCGGGTTTTGAAGTCGGCATTTTAATTAAAAAATTATGAAAAAATCTGGCCGCTTCGCTATTTATATCTTTTAGACGATTTTTTTGATTGGTGTTGATTTCGCTGACTCGACCGCTTAATTCCACTCCTGCCCTTTGGGCTAAAAATTTTAAAGCTTCAACAAATTCCATACCTTCCATTTCTTCCACAAAAGTAAAGATATCTCCGCCTTTGCCACAACCAAAACATTTCCAAGATTGCCTCTCTCTACTAACCATAAAAGAAGGGGTCTTCTCTTGATGAAAAGGACAACAAGCTTTATGGTTCACTCCGGCCGGCTTTAGTTGAACGTATTCAGATATGAAATCGACAATATCGAGTTTATCTTTGATTAGTTGAGTATCACTCATATATTAGTTTGCTTGCCCAACGCAGCGAAGCGAAGATGGGTTTTTGATTAGCCGGGTGTCGGACAAGGGAATTAATAAAAATACGATTCAAGATACACGTATCACGAGACAAAATTTGCATCGTGTTCCCTGCCAAAGGCAGGCATGAATCGTGTATCGTGACTCGTAAACTGTTATGGTAGATTACCAAAAAACAACACAAAAAAGCAAATCCTAATTTTACTCATGACCCGGTTGACTTAAATGACTTTTTGTGTTATTTTTCGTGAACCTGACCTTTACAATTTAACAAGCAAACGGAGGAGCTCATTATGAAACCGAGCGAACAAAACAAAACCTTTACTGAATTGGAAAAAAAATTTAAATTTGGTTTGACCGTAGTATTACTTTGGCCCGCTCTTTCAGAGGATAAAGAATTTTTTGAATCTTTGAGTATAGAAAAATTGGTCAAAATACACTGCAATGCGAATCCGGAAAGCGACATTGAAAATTTCATATTAAAAATAATAAAGCAAAAATGTGAGACATTTGGTGATTGGGAGGAAGTTTACAAATCAGCTCCTTTGTCGAGTAGAATAAAACTTATTGCTCTCGATAAAATGGCTGAATTGGCCGGTAATTTTGATGAATGGTGTTATTTTTTTTTAAATTGTTCATATGACAGCAAGTCACTGCGTTTGGCCTTGAAGCGTATAATTGATTTTGAATTCACCTCAGAACAATGGAAGGAATTTTGTGCTTGTTTTGATGATTGGAATGATTTAGACAAAATTGCAATTCAAAAACTTGTTAAACTGGCTAATACTTTTGAAGACTGGCATTATATTTACAAACATTCTCTGCCGGGTAGTAAATATAGGGAAATTGCTATTACAAAAATGTATAAATTTGCTGTAAATTTTCTTCAATGGTTTTATGTATTCATTTATTCCAATAAAAAAAATGAACTAAAAGACATAATTCATAGAAAAATGAGTGAACTAATCAAATGCTACAGTACTTGGGATTTGAAATCCTCGAATAAGGAATCTATAGACTTGCAAATAAATGTTCTGGAGAAATTGACTGAATTTGAACGAAATTTTAATAAATGGCACGAATCTTGTCCGAATAATGAACATAGTAAAATAATACAAGACAAAGCATTAAATAAAATGGCTGAATTGGCGGGTAATTTTACTGAACTGTGTATTGTTTACGAAAAAGCGAAGTTTAGGTTGGATATTAAAAATGCAATTATGAATAAAGTAAAAATGGCAAATATTAGTTTTGAAGAATATTCGAATTATTTAAATAGGTCTGAACCTGACCCCATTTTTAAAAATTTTATTCTTGAACAAATGTCTATACTTGCTCATAGCCTTGATGAATGGAGAATTCTATATAAGTATTCCGAGTCTAGAAACGACTTGAGAGATTTAGCTCTTGAAAAAATGAGGGGGTTAATAAACTAAAAAAATATTCGACCAACAATGTACAGTTGGTCGTTTTTTTGTATTAACCAAACTCAACATCTTCTTTAAATCCAACATCTCCGGTATCAATTTGATAACCTTCTTCTTCACTCTCCTCTTCTTTTTCCGGTTCCGGAACACCTTCAACCGGCAAGCCAATCGGGGGTTCGGTTTGTTTTGCCTGAGTTTTTTGCAATAATGGTGCTTTAACTTGAGACATGGGAAAATGCCACAACGTCGCCAGTTCTTCAATATTTAATATAAAAGGATTAGCTCCCACGGCTATTTTTCTTTTTTTGTACGCCTTGATTAACAATCTCTTTCTGTAGGCTTTTCTTTGGTCTTTGAAGAAGTATGAAGCACCAACACCATATTTCGGAAGTATTGAATTTGCGCTTGGAATATTATATTGGTTAATAGCACCAATCATTAAATTTACCCCTCTCTCCGCTTTGAAAACTTCTTTACGCGCGATATAGCCACCACGCAACTTAACTTTAAAACCGATTTTACTTATTTTATTTTCAATCGCTTCCACCAACTTGGTCTGACCCGGAGTTAAGTACTGTAGCTGATTTGGAGCATCTCGATCAATTTCATTTCCATTTGAAGCGCCGGCCTCCCTACCAAAAACTTGGTCTCCAATCGATTCAATCGCTTTTAGGGATCCACTGGTAATAAATTCAGCCACTTTACTCCCGCCAGTACTCCCCAAACTTTTGTCACCGATCAACTCTTTGACCTTTTTTATTGACTGCTCCTTCCATGAACTGGATATGGGTTCCAATAAAATCTGAAACCACATTTGTTCTCCCGGACCAATTCTGGAAAAACTTTCCAAAAAAGCACTCATCGGGTCTTTCAAAATATCATCTTTTGAAATTTTGTCCATAAAATCATCAAAAGTTCTTATCGGATATGAATCTTCTTCTTCCAGACCAAAATCAGCCATCCACAAATCATATTCTTCATTTGGATAGGAATCGGGAATCTCATTCACATAATCCTCCACTTCTGTAATTTCAGCATCCGGATACTGAGCGTATATAGATGCTTCAACCAAATCTCTAAAAGCTTCTTCCGTACGCACTAAAAATTGGATATAACCCTCAATACTAACGATCTCAAAACTAAACCATTTTTGTTTATAGCCATAATAAAATTTGTCAGCAATATTTGGCTGGTCAAATGCTCCGGCCAGTTGGGCAAACATCTGCTCGACCGCTTTTGGAGTTTGTAAATTTAAAGGTGGAATATCTATAGCCAAGACAACCCATTTCCAGTCTTTGGTATATTTTTCCTGTCTATATTCCTGATAAAAAAACAAAGCTACAAATAACAAAAGAGCGGCCAGTACCAACCAGCCAAAAATAGCAAGCAACTGAATAATGATTTGAAATATACCTTGTGCAAAAAAGTCGCTAAGACTACCTAAATTGAAAGAAAAAATTCCAATTTCTACATTCATAAAGAAAGTTTAAGCTTCAACCAGCTTAAAAACTATGACATAAAAAATCAACATACCGATTGCTGTCCACCACCAGCCATTACTTCCTGATATATAACCGGAAAAATAGGCCAACAAAACAATCAATGTACCAATAAACGAAATGAGATGACGAATAAAATTGTCGGACATAAAAATAAGTCTAAAATCTAAAGTCTAAAATCATAAATTTATATTTTATGAATTAGGATTTATGATTTATGATTGTGTTTATTATACCAGAAAACAAAAAACCCCAAAAGGGGCTGCTCAAACCTAAAAATTTATCAGTCCTAAACTTTTCTGTATTTATACTCCTGCCAAACCACAAGCAATGGACTTGCCAAAAATATTGATGAATATGTTCCCAATAAAATTCCGATAATCAGAGCCAATGAAAAATAATGAATAGTGGCGCCGCCAAAGACAAACAAAGCAGACAAGACCACCAAGGTAGTCAAAGAAGTATTGAATGATCTAGTTAAAGTTTGATTTACACCAAGATTAACCGTGTCTGCAAACTGCGAACTGCCTCTTTTGATCAAATTTTCTCTAACCCTGTCAAACACAACAATAGTGTCGTTTACCGAATAACCTAAAATTGTAAGCAATGCAACCACAAAAGGAATATCAACCTCAACACCGTAAAATCTACCCAATAAAGCAAATACGGCCATTGTGATTGTCACATCATGTACCAAAGCAATAATTGCGGTGATTCCATATTTCCACGATTGAACCGGTTTTGAAACACGTCGAAAAGCATAAGCTACATAAAAAACAATTGCCAAAACTACGGCAATTGCCGCATAGATAGCCCTGGTTCGCAGTTGCGAACTGATAGCGGGTCCGATTGTCTCCACTCTTTCTTCCAAAACACGATTATTTTCATTTTCAAAATCAGCTCTTATTTTCTCCAATACCAATTGATGTTCATCTTCCGAGATAAACCGTGTTTTGATTAAAAAAGAATCATCATCAATCGGTTGCGTTGATACTGATCCGAGATCGAATCCAACCGTAGATAAACTCTCCTGTATTTCGTTTAAACCCGGTCTTGTCTCTGAAAAAGAAACTTCCATCAATGAGCCTCCGGTAAAATCTATTCCGGGCTTCAGACCAAAAACAATTAAAATAACAATACTGGCTACAAACAAAATACTTGAAAGCGCAAATGTAATTTTTCTTTTTTGGATTATGTTGATCATAACTATAAATATTTACTCAGTCTTTTTGTTCTCAACTCTTTTACTGCCCAAAAACATGAAACCGCCTTCCGGTTTGAACCAAGGTACCACAAATCTCAAGATGACACGCGTCACTGTAATAGCCGAAAACATACTGATTAAAATACCAATTGCCAAAGTTACGGCAAAACCTTGCACAAAACTGGAACCAAACCAAATTAACAGTACACAAGTAATCAGCGTGGAAATATTCCCATCCCTGATAGACGTCCATGCTCGTAAAAATCCTTCTTCAACCGCGGCCTTTAGACTTTTACCTTCTTTAAGCTCTTCTTTTAATCTCTCAAAAATCAGAACATTTGCATCAACCGCCATACCGATTGACAAAATAAATCCTGCGATTCCGGCCAATGTCAAAGTAACGCCGATCAATTTGAAAATGGCCAGTGTCAAAGTGATATACAAAGTAAGAGAAAAAACAGACACCAAACCGGGCAATCTATAATAAATCAGCATGAAAAGCATTACTAAGATCAAACCGACAATACCGGCTTTCAAACTTTTTTGTAATGATTCGGCACCCAAGCTGGCACCAATACTCTGCTGAGCAATCAGCTCAACCGGAACCGGCAGAGCACCGGCATTTAATCTCTGTGCCAACAATTGTGCCTCACTTAGATTAAAATTACCCTGAATTACAGCTCTACCATCCGGGATTACACTATTTACGGTTGGAATACTAATCGGTGCTCCATCTAGAAATATTGCTATCGGTTTGCTGATATTTCTTTCTGTAAGTTCTTTAAATAAATCTTTTCCTTCTTCGTCAAACAACAGAGAAACCTGTATAGCTCCGGTTTGTGGATCTGAAACCACTTCCGCTTTTTCAAGCTGCTTACCGGATAATCCTGTATTTTTCCAAGGATCATCAGGAGGTAAAATGTCTGCCGCTGTCATGGTCTTTACCAGTATTCGCCAAATTTCATATTCTTTACCTACTCTTTGATTCTTTTTATATAAAATATGATAACCGAAAGGAGATTCAACCGGACCGATTATTTGACCAACTTCAGATGAAAAAAGCGGCTCATCAACTTCGGTAACAAGTAGACCTTTACTTATCCAACCCAGATCACCACCAACATCTTTTGTCCCGGGATCTGTGGAATTTTCTTTTGCCAAATCGCTAAAATTTTCCGCATTTGCTTCATGGAAAAGTGACTGAGCTTTTAAAAACGCTTCGTCTTTAGTCAATTCGTTATCAGGACAAAATTGTGTTCCTTGATAACAAATTAAAATATGACTGGCTTCCACTTCCACCTGACCGTCTCGTTCAGCTCCTCTTTTAAGTATGTTTAAACCCTCGCTTGACTGAACCAATTCTCCCAAATCCCCCTCTTGAGCATTTTCGGCCCATGAATAAAGCGCGGGATAAGGCGAAGATCTGTCAATATAACCCAAATAACCGCCATTATTTTTACTTAATTCATCTTCTGAATACTCTTTTGCAATCTCACCAAATTCAGCCCCTTCTTTAATCTTATCCAAAGCCTCAGTAGCTTTTTGAGCTGCTTGTAAATTATTATCACTCAATTGCTGCTTCTCTCCTTCAGTTAGCTCTCTTTGCGGCTCATCATTTTCTTCTTTAAATTCCAAAATTGGAGTCTCGCCAATCATGTTAATAGCTTCGTTTATATCGGTTACCCCGGGTAATTCCACAATAACTCGATAATCGTTTCCCACTTTGGTGGTTTGTACATTAGGTTCAGAGACACCGATTGCGTTCACTCTTCTTTCAATCACATCTCTAACCCCTTCTACTGCAGCACCTTTTTCACTTTCTTTTATTCCACTGACATCCGCCTGGTAAATAAGATGAGCGCCGCCCTGTAAATCCAACCCAAGATTAAAACCCTTTTCGGGAATTCTGGGTATACCTAAATATGCGGTATTATTAACCGTATCAATCGCTTTGTTTGCCCAGGTTGGCACATCAAAAAAACCGGCTATAATAAAAAGCGCGAGTATGCCAATTATACCCCACCTGACCTTTGACCTTGCGCTGTTTGCTTTTTTAACTTTATTCATATTTAAACTGGGGATTATTGTATAGTAAATTATTTATATCGTCAATACTTTTTTTATATCGATGATTTAAAAAAACCTGCTTGGAGTTTGGTGCTTTGCAACGTCTCCAAACAGGTATATCGCTCTAAGCCACTGCCAGAATCAGTTCATTGAGCGGCCAGGAAGGAAAATATTTATGTGGATCAAGCCCAAGGTTCTTGAAACCTTTGACTGTATCACGCATGTAATTAAACTGTGCTTTGTTATCCTCCAACCCATCATCTCGTACAGCCATGCTGTCGCCCGCATCCCCCACAACGCATACGGGCTTGCCCCTGTATTGCTGTTGATAAACCGACTTGGTTTTTGGTGGTACAAACTGAAGGTTGTCGGGATCCGGTTCATCATTGATAACAAAATCAGTAAATGGCAGGCCGGAATCATACCCTTCGCTATTTACCCACCAAATACCGGAAGTATAAACGGTGAGCGCTATGTTGTTTGCACTACACAGCTTAATAAGTCGTCTTAATCCGTATGAACCCACTACCGGGCAAACCAAAATTACATGTCTAAGACTCGGTTGTGGATAAACATCAAGAGCTGCTGACACAAGCGTATACAAGGTGGTGCCGCTGGCCAAGCAAGTTTCACCAACCACCCAATTACGATCTCGCCTTGCCAGCAAGTCCTCCAAACCCCATACAAACCTTCCCCGCCATGAACACTCCTTTTTCTGATCCAAATCACGCTTCATTTCAAGTCGTGAAATTGGACGGGGTCCACCCCACCAAGCGAGCATCTCATCGTCTGTTGGCGCCACGAAACGACCGCCGCGCTCAATCAAAACCCACGAAAAATGGTCAAGACTGCGAAAGAAACGGGCAAACTTCAAAAAATACTGCCTCGCCACTCTCTTCATCAACTTACGCTTCTCCTCCCCAACCAAATCACGACTGTGGGCAAGAGCAATACTGTCCTCTGTCTCAAGGACATATACAGTGGCGTTTCCGATCTGACTGGACCAAAGTCCTTTCTCTATAGCTTGCATGCTACACCTCCCATACCTATTGGTGGTAAATAATTGAATAAAGAACTTTCAAAAAAAGACCACTCGATTGGAGTGGCTAAAATATCACCGGATTATAAATGGTTTTCTTTTGAAAAATTATTATTCATAGTCTTGGTCATACTAACAGATTTCCGCCTCTTTTTAAAATCAATCTATGTGGATAATTTTTACCGCAATTACTTTGACATTTTTCCATTTATATGTCAATATATCATGTTCATTAAATAAAAAGGAGGTGACTAATGGGTTGCGCATTACTTATTCTTATATTTTTCATAGTGGCGATATCTCTATTTGTAATAGCCGGTATCACCTTTCTTCCCCCACTACTGCTGTGGTTGTTAGCTGTGATTTTTATAATATATTTTTTTGATTATTACAAAGAAAATAATAAGTTTGTAATTGCAAAACAAAGGAAATATATTATTTCAATCACAATTTTATCATTGGCAGTTGTCTTAAACATATGTTATTGTGGAGCATCAAAAAAAATCGGCTTCTTAAATATATGGCATGGCTGCGGAGAAATATTTGATGATTCGGTAGAGCACGGTATGTGCAAAAAAGGTGAACCGCTTGCCACATGGAGACGCAATCGAGTAAACAATCGTACAATACAAAGCTGCCCATGCCAATCATTGGATGACTGTTATATTGAAAATGATGAAAAATGCGTAGATATATTTTTACTGGATGAGAGAGAATATAAATTCCATGATAGTCGCTGTCTTACCACTGAAGATATTGATTTTTTCAATATTCGAGATAATGGAATTAAACTGGAAATAAAAAAATAAGGTTCAGCCTGTGCTGAACCTCTTTTTTTTAGAGACTTTTTACATATGTCGTAAAAAGTCTCTTGCATATTCAAAGCGAACATCAATGATCCGGGCCAACTCTTCCCCCCGCTCGGTTTCTGCAACCAATAAACTACGACTGGCATTCACAGCGGACTTTCTCATCAAATCCCAAAAAGGATCCGGATCTTTCAAATCTGAAACACACATGATTTTTAAATTATCCAATTTGAAATTACAATATTTTTTAAAAGCTAAATCAATTTTTTCTTTGATTTTTCTGCGCGTATCGGTATCTTTATAATCCCCGCTATATATAATTGAAACAATCAAAAAACCATTGGCCGCCCAATCAAAAATTCGATTGGCCGCATCGACGTTAACTTCAAAATTATCCGGATTATCTCCGGAGATAAATATGGTTGCACTGATAAACAGTGCTTTATTTTTTCTGAACATTATTGCACCTCCCTGTATAAAGAACCCTACCATAAACCCCGCAATCGCGGGGCTTTGTTGACACATAATTTATAATTTTTTTTTATAATTGTCAAGTTCGTATTATCGACCATGGCATTTTTTATACTTTTTACCGCTACCGCAAGGGCAAGGATCATTTCTACCGATTTTCTCACCGGAATCATTTCTGGGTTTCTTTTGTATGTGCCTTCCTTGCTGGCTGGTTGATTTCTGCGCTCCTTTCAAGGTCAGCTTGTCTGACGCCATTACGGTTGGCGCCAATTGCAGACCTACGCCCACTTTAAAAAATGAATATACCACTTCTTTTTGAATACTGGATAATAGTCTATTAAACATATGATAAGTTTCTCGCTTGTACTCAACCAACGGATCACGTTGTCCATAACCGCGCAAACCAATTCCGGTTCGAAGATAATCTATATCAACCAGATGATCAACCCACAAAGAATCAATTGACCTGAGAAGAATACTTTTTTCAATACCGCGCAATATTTTAACACCCTCTTCTTCAGAATCGGCAGAACCGACAATACTCTTTTCAATCTCTTCGTATGATCCCTTGGCCTTATCAAGTAAAAATTGTACAATTTTTTCCCTGGCATCCACTTCATCCATCTTACCTTCTTTACCCGGATTCATATGAAGCAATTTTTCCCTCTCACTACTTGTAAAAGGGAAAATAGTTCTCATGGTTTCATAAATCTCTTTTAAATTCCATTCAGAAGAACTGGTTTCCGTCTCCACCCTTTCCTCGGGGTTAGTATGAAACGAAACCACAAATTCAATTTCCTGCTCAATATAGTCCATTATAATTTCCTTGAGACTGTTATAATTCTCAATTTCAAACCCACTTGTTTCGTTTTGACTTTTAGAAGAGTCGTCTTTTTTTATACTTTCTTCGGGTAAAATATCCACAGCCTCGGATAATTCCAAAATCTGTTTTCTTTTTTCATAAATTACAGTTCTATGTCTGTTTAAAACATCATCATACTGCAAAACATGTTTCCTGATATCAAAATGATGGCCCTCAACTTTTTTCTGAGCGCTTTCAAGCATCTTGGTAATCATCTTTTGTTCTATTGGCATATCTTCGGGGACTTTCAGTCTGGTCATCATACTTTTCAGCCTATCCCCGGCAAAAATACGCATCAAATCATCTTCGGTGGAAACATAAAATTGAGTTTCACCGGGATCACCCTGTCTGGCGGCACGACCACGCAATTGGTTATCAATACGACGTGACTCATGTCTTTCCGTACCCAAAACAAACAAACCTCCCAGCTTTTTTATTTCTTCTTCTCGTTCTGATGATGCCGGACTCCCACCAAGCTTAATATCCACACCACGACCGGCCATATTGGTAGCCAATGTTACCGCCCCTTTGCGACCGGCCTGAGCGACAACTTCACCCTCTCTTTCATGGTTCTTGGCATTCAAAAGTTCATGTTGAACACCCTCTTTAGACAAATAGTCACTTAATTGTTCATTTTTTTCTACTGAAATAGTACCAACCAAAACCGGTTGGCCTTTTTCCTGACACTCTTTGATTTTTTTTGTAATGGCTTTAAATTTTCCTCTTTCATTTTTGTAAATTTTATCAGAGTGATCAAGTCTGGCGTCAGGTCTGTTGGTTGGTATAACCACCACCTCGGTATTATAAATTTTTAAAAATTCTTCCTCTTCGGTTTTAGCCGTACCCGTCATGCCGGCCATTTTATTATACATTCTAAATAAATTTTGAAACGTAATCGTAGCTAAAGTTCGACTCTCGCGTTGAATCTCTACGTTTTCTTTTGCTTCGATTGCTTGGTGCAAACCTTCTGAATATCGTCGTCCCGGCATTTTTCTGCCGGTAAATTCATCAATGATTACAACTTCATTATTTTCAACTATATAATCTTTGTCTTTTTTAAAAAGTACTTCCGCTTTAAGAGCTTGTTCAATATGATGAACTGTTCTTATACCGCCTTCGACATAAATATTGTCTATGCCAAGCCAGTTCTCAAATTTTTCAATGCCTTTTTCGGTCAAAGTGGCCGCTTTTAATTTTTCATCAATATTGTAATCTTCTTCTTCATTTAATTGTCTTACAAGTTTTGCAAACTGATAATATCTCTCAGTTGCCTCTTCGGCCGGAGCGGAAATAATAAGCGGTGTTCTGGCTTCATCAATTAATATGGAATCAACTTCATCTATAATACAAAAATTCATCTCATTACCCGGTCTCATTACCATTTCTTTTACATTTTGCACCATATTGTCCCTTAGGTAATCAAAACCGAATTCATTATTCGTACCATAGGTTATATCACATTGATAAACCTCTTGACGACTGGCGGCTCGCAAATAATCATCTTCCACTTTGAAACTACCACTCTCATCTCGTTCCAAGTCTTTTTCTTCACCCTCTTCCCCACCTTTTATATTGGAATCATAAATATAAGAAATTCTCTGGTTCTGAATTACTCCGATGGAGAGACCTAAAAAATCATAAATTTGACCCATCCAAACCGCGTCGCGCTTGGCTAAATAATCATTTACTGTAACCACATGTACACCCTTACCCTGCAAAGCATTTAAATAAACAGGCAATGTGGCTACGAGTGTTTTACCTTCACCGGTTCTCATCTCGGCAATTTGGCCACTATGCAAAACCATACCACCCAAAAGCTGGACATCATAATGTCGCATACCGGTGGTACGCTTTGATGCCTCGCGAACAGTGGCAAAAGCCTCGGCTAAAATATCATCCATAGTTTCTCCGGACGACAATCTTTCTCTGAATTCTCCTGTTTTAGCTTTCAACTCCTGTTCATTTAATTTTTCAAATTCAGCTTCAAGTGAATTAATCTCATCTACTTTTGGCTGTAATTTCTTAAGAGTTTTTTTGTTCGGATCTCCAAAAATTTTGTAATAAATTGACATAAATTTCACTGTTTTGTTATCTGTTTAGCTTGACTAGTTTAGCATAAAAAATAGAAAAAGTCTAGCTATTTATTGTAGATATTAAAACCGCCCGAATGGGCGGTCTTTGTCTTTAAAACGTTATCCCTGATAACTCTTCTGATCTCGTAAAGCCTGTTTATCAATACCTCTCATTTTTCCTTTTACTTTTTCAAGCTCTACTTTTAAATGGTCTTTAACTTTGTCTATTGCCTTATATAAATCTTCAGCATCTTTGGTAACCCGTAAAATTTTACCCGGAACATGTAGATTAATCTCTGCATAGTATATTTTTCCTTTTTGATGATGTTGTGAATGTAAACCAACATCAACATCGGCCTGCTGAATATTATCAAAATATTTTAAAAGACTATTCACCTTTTCTTCAACATAATTGCGAATAGAATCAGTCATATCCATGTTTGTAGCTTTTGTATTTATAATCATATTTAAAATGCTTAAAAAGCTTGAAATGCCAGAAAGGCTTAAAAGGCTATTTATTCTCTAGAGTGTTCATTAATTTATAAAGTAAATAACCTACCTCGCCTCTCTTATTATTTATATACTCAAATTGTTTTTTATTAATAAATTTT
>WJJZ01000017.1 GCA_014729395.1 Candidatus Magasanikiibacteriota bacterium | reverse complement strand
GATTCAGTCCCGGTATAACTACCATCATAATACAGAAATAAAGGCTCTCCTTGTTCATAATTTACTACATTATGTGATAATTCAACCACAGACTCATTTTCAGGCAAATACTCCAATGGATTCCCGGTCGGTTCAATAATACCCTCCTTCAAAGTTGTATTATCCAACCAAAAGCGAACTCTTTCTCTATAAACATCCTCATCAATATTCGCATAAATTATCAATTCATAATCATCAGCCATTTCAATAGCAAAAGAACCAAGACTCGATTCTTCCGCTATCCTTATTTTATCAGTAACTTCTTTCATTGTTCTCCTGCTCTCACTTTGTGTGGTTAACTGCTCAAAAATGATTGAATTAGAACGAAGCGAATACACCAAAATATATGAAGCAAAAACCAAAAAAATCGTAAACACTCCCAGTGCCACAACCAATTCCGTAAGTGTGTAACCTTTTTTGTGTTTATTGTCGATTTTTTTCATATTCAGACTAAAACTTAATTGGGGACCATCTCAATCGATAATATTATATCCCCGGAAATCATAATTGACTCTGATGCCTGTTGATAGTCTCCATGGGTAACCATCACATTGTATTCTTGTTCTGAAAGATTACCCAAATAAACCTGACCCGGGGGGGGTACAATCGCTTGAATAATTAATACTTAAATCCGATACGGTTGGTGTATATGAAGTCGAGGCGGTTTCCAAATACATTTTATATCTAATATATTGATCACCATCATGCACATCGTTGATGTCGGTGTTGTATTTATCATAATAGGTGCCGGAACTTCCGTCAGGTCCATAGTAATCCCAAGTTCCGGGGGTTGAAGTGTTGCTGCTTGCCATTTGCATCTTTACGGAAGTGGACCCGGTCTCCAAAGGTTGTGCAAACGGCGACCAAGCAATATCGACAAAATTAGCGGATATACCCAAATCAAAAATTGAAGACTCCAGTTCACCACTATTCATATAATATGATCCTAAAAATTTTAATTTTAAATCACCTGCCGGATCCCCGACTTCTATATTATTATCTTGTGTCCAATAACGGGTGGGGTCGGACATGTTTAATTGTCCGCTTCCACCTGACCAATCAGTTTGTGAAGCATAACCCAAGTCGGTGGAAAGTGTGGTTGTGGTACTGCCATCAGAAATCTCGACTGAGGCATTGGCGACCGGTTCTCCTGTAATACTGTCTGTCAATGAAACTATCAAGGAATGATTGGTATTAGGGCCCACTATTAATTTTACCGGCAAATTCACTCCCGGATTTAAAATTATTGGTGGAGACGGTATTGAACCGATTAAATCGTAGTTAAGTGTATCAAAACCATAATTATCCCACACCATATTTGAAAAAGTATAAGGATCGGCCGTAGTGCTGAACAATTCGTTTACCAAAAGCACATCCGGATCACTACCAATTAATTTAGTTCCATAAATATTTGTTTCCACACCGGAAACGGTCTGACAAGTCTCATTGAGTGTAGAGACCGCTATGCTGGAGGCAAGGTCTATCTCAAAACTTCGTTCATTTGCTGCCTGAGCAGCCACTGTTGCCGGAGGTTTAACAGGGTTATATATTTCCGCGCTGGATGTGACGGTACCATCACTTGTATATCCGTTTTTTGTAACCGTTATATGATATGCCTGATAACCGGCACCCAAATCAAGCAATCTAAGCATACCGTCATTATCCGTAGTATCATATAAATCCAAAGTTGGGTCCGTTGTGGTTGCCAATACATGTACCGTGGCTCCTTGGACCGGATTTGCATCAGCATCCAAAACCTCTATAAACAATCCTCCATGATCAGGGTCACCCTCTAAATACTTTGGAGAAACCAAAGTGGACATTGTAATCGGCTCTTGCTGTCCGCAATCATCACATATGATGCTTAATTCCACAAAACGATAATCAGCAGGAGAACTGTCGTCCGGGCTGCCACCGAGCTGTCCATCAAATTCATCGTCAATATTTCGAATCGTTCTGGTAATAATAAAATCAATGCCGTTTCTGGTGGTCGTTGCGGTTCTGGGTAAAATCCCGGAAGGACTGCCATCTTCTATACCAACATCATAAAAAGATAAATTTCTGATAGTTTCCAATTCCTCACTCAGAAGTGATGATTCAATAATTCTGACTCGAGATTGGTATACCACTTTATATATATACTGAACTCCGGAATATACACCGATTGAAAATAACAAAAATACGGCCGTTCCAACAATGGCCTCTACTAAACCAAAGCCTTTTTTCTTGAATTTCTTTTGCATTAAAAAAAATTAGGCTTTATTCATTATACCATATTTTACGTAAAAAATCTCTCTTTTTATAAATTTTATGTGGAAGTGTTTTCCATTTCTTTCATCATTTTATCTACTGTTGACTCAGCTCTGGCTTTCAATTCTTTCTTGTCAAAATTATTACCCCCAGCTTTTTGTTTTAAGGTTTCATATTCCTCTCTAATCAAATCATCTTTCATTTTTACAATTTCATTTTGATAAATCTTAATTTGTCGTTTTATTTCATCCAGTCTTTTCTTGTCTTGCTTCAAAGAAGAATAATCATCATCTGAATCAAGCTGCAGTTGAGCTCGTAATTTTTTTATAGCTTGCTGCACTTGCTTCATGTGCAAAACAATATTTTGCATTTGTTTCTTATTTTGTTTTACTTCCTTTACCAAATAATCAGCCCTTTCCATGGCGGCGGCCGCTTTTAGTTCATCATCTATCTCTGTCTCCCGTGACTCTTTTACTTCCTTATTTTTTTCAGCAAATTCTCCGGAAAATATTTTATTTTCTTGATTTTCGATACTCATAATATGAAATATTATTTAGTATATCACACAAGAATAAAGTATTTAAAAAATCCCCTTTCGGGGATTTTTTCTTATTTTGGTATATACGCCAGCAAACCGGCAATTCTTGCTTGTTTAATCGCTTTACCGGCTTTGCGCTGATGTTTTGCGCATAAACCGCTTCTGCGCCGCGGTGCTATCTTCATATAAGATGAAGTAAAGCGTCGTAAAGTCTGAACGTCTTTATAATCAACATCTTTGACATTGTTCAGGCAATAATAGCACGGCTTTGTCTGTCTTTTTCTTTGCATAACAAATCGTTATTTTCTTATTATTAAAATGGAATATCCTCAACTTTAATTTCATCACTTTGCCCACTGTCGGAAGGACTTTCCGGCGTTTCGTTGTTATTATTTGTTGGCTGGCTACCACCAGTAGAAGAACCCCGCGGCCCATCTAGCATTATCATATTATCGACAACTATTTCGGTTCTATATCTTTTAACGCCATCTTGACCTTGCCAATCTCTGGTTTGTAATCGCCCCTCCATATATACTCTTCTTCCTTTTGATAAATATTGGCCGGCTATTTCAGCCAATTTGCCCCACAGGACACAGTTATGAAATTCCGGCTGTTCTTGTTTGGTGCCGGATTGATCGACCCAAACCCTGTTTGTGGCAACGGACAAAGTTGTCACGCTACGGCCGGTGCTGGTATTTTTCAATTCCGGGTCTCGTGTTAATCGACCCAAAACTGTTGCTCTATTAAGATCCATATTTAGTGGATTAATTAATTAGTTTATTTATACTCCGCTTATATCACTTTCCAAAATTTTATCAAGCTCTTTATCAATATCTTTTAAATCAACTTTCTTGCCTTTCTTTGTTTTTTGCTGTTTTTTATTATCAGCTTCTTTTGTTATTCCCGGTTTTTCTTTTTTATCTTCAGTTTTATCTTCAGTATCATTTTTTTCAACCTTATCTTTTACTTGATCGTTTTTTCTCTTGGCTGCGATTGTGTCTTTGGTCATGGTAACAACACCGGAAGAATCTGTAACATAAGTAATTTTGCTGCTTTTTCTTTTACTTGGATCAAACTCACTAATCAAGGCTCTAAGCAAAGTCGTCATCATATTCAATCTTTCTTGGATTTTATTAATATTTTGCTTTTCACTTTCAAAAGTAAACAACCTAAAATATCCATATCGTATATTATTCATTGGATAGGAAAGTCGATTCTTTCCCATATCTTCCAATTTTATATTTTGCGCTCCTTGATTATTAAGAATGTCTTCAACTTCTTTTAATACCGGTCCAACTTCTTCTTCTGTCATTGTTCCCGGCAAAATGCAAAGTAATTCGTAATTTTTCATATTCCTAACTAGTGGTTATTTATTGATTAAATTTATTTTTTTGCTTTTTTTTGCTGAATTACTATATCAAAACAAGTTGCCGGTGTCAAGTATAAAACCAATAAAAAAAATATAAAAAAAATTTAAATTAATAGTAAAAAAAAGTGTTATTTTTAGTACAAATATGCTATAATATCTACATTCAATAATTAATAAAAAAATTTATGTTACCGGAAAAAATACTGGCCGGCATTGTTAAAGATATCTATGGTATAAAAGCCAGCGAATTAAAAACATATCTCTCAAAAGCAAAAAAATTAAGAAAAAGACTGGAGCAATACTTGATAGATGAAGGCATTATAGACGAATTGGCGGTATACAAAGCGGCAGCTGAGCAACTATCCGTACCCTTTATCGAATTAAAAGGCCATGAAATAAAAAAAGACGTCTTGAATCTGGTACCCGCGCCCTTGGCGCAAACTCATAGGTTGATTGCTTTTGATAAAACAAAAAATGAAATAAGCCTGGCAATGCTCGACCCGAATGATATTCAAACGATTGAATTTATCCGCAGAAAAACCGGTTTAACGCCCAGAGTATATTTGACCACCCCCACTGATATAAAAGACGCTCTGCGTAGATACCATGCCGATATAGAAAGCAACCTAAGCATCACAAAATTATCCGATAAAAAAGATGTGGCCGAAGGTGACCTGAAAAAAGCGGCCGAAGAACTACCGATTATTAATATTGTTAACAGTATTCTGGAACATGCTGTCTTTGAAAGAGCCAGTGATATCCATATTGAACCGTCGGAAAAAGAAATCCTAGTTAGATATCGGGTTGACGGAGTTTTAAAACCAATAATGAACCTGCCTAAAAATGTCCAAACCGGTATAATCGCCCGTATTAAAATATTGGCCAATTTAAAAATCGATGAGCACATGATACCGCAGGATGGAAGATTCAAAATATTAATCCAGGAAGAAAAATATTCTTTCCGCGTATCGATCGTACCGGTTTACGATGGCGAAAAAATCGTTATGCGCCTCTTGCCCGAAGGCCAAAAGCCAATGAACTTGGATGAACTCGGTTTCCTGGAAACTCCAAAAAAATCTGTACAAACAGCAATAAAAAAGCCTCACGGCATGATACTCGTAACCGGACCGACCGGAAG
>WJJZ01000016.1 GCA_014729395.1 Candidatus Magasanikiibacteriota bacterium | reverse complement strand
TTTCGCCATCGCAGTCGTTGTCTTGGTTGTCACAACGTTCCGGCCAGCGGGGCAGGCCGCCAACACAGTCCCCCTGCCAGTGTCCACTTTCGTTGCAGGTTTGGACTCCGGGTTCACAGTATTCCTCCGGGTCGCCGCAATCACGCTCCTCACCCGGATCACAGTCACAGCCTTCGTCTGTAATATTGTTGCAGTTGTTGTCAACTTCATCGCATAACTCAAGGGCTTCCGGGTGTATTAAATTGTTTTCATCGTGACAGTCGAAATTTTCTGCCCAAGGTTCACAATCCGGGCCGGTTCCCGGGTAGGAGTCACCATCACTGTCTTCACACACCGGGATGTATTCTTCTTCGGTAGAATCATTAACCTCGTCTATTTCAGATGGAAGATCCGAGATTTCTGAATCAGGGTATGAGGTCTCCCGGAGTTCTGTTGTATCAATGCTTGTGTCAACAGTGTCAGTCAATTCGGTTTCAACTATCTCGCTATCAGTTGTAAGGTCTTCTTCGGTCTCAAATTTATCCGAAAGGTCAGTATTATGAGTGTCATATACATCAGAAGTCTCTAAGGTATCAGTGACTTCTTGTATATTTGTATCGATTTGATCATCAACTTCAGTGTTGTTGTCTGTAGTGTTTCCATCAATTAAATTACGAGTGTCGCTATTGCCTTCACAGCCCGTGTTTATGAATAGTATGATAATGACGAACAGGACGTTGAAAATATGAAGTCTCACGATTTCCTCCCTTTGCTGTTTTGTTATTTTAAAAAGGACACTTTTGCGCTTACTTTAGTAAAATAATTTAATTTTGTCAAGTTTCTGAGTATAATTAAAAAAACATCCACCTTTGAATATGATTTTGTAATAATAAACTAAAATATGGTATAATCTATTTACTTGAATATTATGTATGGGAAAAAAAATCGATAAAAAGAAAGACGCAGTCAAAGAAGCTTTGGAAGTGGATAAATCAAAAAGAATCCCCAAGAAACTAATATATATTTTAGGTGCGGTAATTTTGGCCGTACTGGTATCGGTATTTATTTTGCTAATTGCCCAGGAAAGAACCAAGGACATAAAAGATTATACCGGTAGTGTAACTGATGAAGAAAATGTTGAGATAATACTCAAGCGAATCGGCACCCATATATTATTACCCACAGATGAAAAACCGGTCGTGGCGACAATTACTGACGCGGATAGTTTAATCCAAGAACAGTCTTTTTACAAAGACGCCAGAAACGGCTACAAAGTAATTATTTATTCATCAAAAGCCATAATCTATGATCCAAATAATGATATTTTGATAAATGTGGGTCCGGTAATTTTACAAGATATTGAATATGGCATTAAAGCTGACAACTAAAAAATATGAATATAGCGGAAAATTTTGTACAAAAAAAATCCAATAAAAAAATTATAGGATTTACAATAGCCGTAATTATAATTTTGTTAATTGCAATTGCAATATTTTTATTTTATTCATTGGACAGAGCAAAAACAGATTACCGGGGTTACCAAGCAGTTTTTTTAAATAACGGACAAGTTTATTTTGGAAAAATAGAAAAAAGAGATTCCGATTTGGTAAAGCTTGTCGATATTTATTACTTGCAGGTAAATCAGGGTTTACAAAATCAAGATGCTGATTCCGAAGGTCAGCCCGATATGTCTTTGGTAAAGCTGGGCAACGAGTTGCATGGTCCGGAAGATGAAATGGAAATAATTTTGGAAAATATTTTATTTATAGAAAATCTTTCAAAGGACTCAAAAGTCTTAAGAGCGATTGAAGACTATACAAGAAATTAAATTTAAAATAATACTATACAATAAATTTCCAGATTTCCCTTCCCAGATATTGGTTTGGGCGGTGATAAAGCAAATACTTATTTTTTTCATCAAACGGAATACTTTTTATTCCGATTTTTTTTATTTCGTCTTCCAACTCAATGCGAATCCATTTATTACTTAATTTATATCTGGGAATAATAAATATTATTACTGTACCCGGCTTTACAATCGAGTTGAAGTTTTTAAATGCATTTATATAAAGTTTCCCTAGTTCTTTTGCTTGTTTTTTTAAAAATTCTTCAGATTCATTACCGGAAAGAGCTTTTCCTAAAAAAGGCTCGGTAACAATAGTATCAATACTATTTGCTTTAAAGTCCTCGGATATTTTTTTTGCGTCAATTTTTTTTATCGAATATTCAAACTTTAAATTTTCATTTTCCATTATCCACTCCAAATTTCGGCGAGTATCATCTACCGCTTTTTGGCTTATGTCAGTCCCATAAATCTTTTTAAAACCCATTGCAGCCGCTTCCATTAATATTGTGCCGGATCCGCAAAAAGGATCAAGAAGTATATCTTTGGTATCGGCTTTGGATAAATTAATTAAAATTCTAGCCAGTTTTGGCGGAAGCATACCGCTTACTCGGTCATGTGCCGGGCGTTTATAATCACGCTCATTAAATGAATTAAAATTTTGGATCGCACATGTGGCATAAATTTCGTTTTCATGTATGGTCAAGTCGGTTTCTGTGTCAATTAATTTATTATACAAAACTGTTGCTGAATTTTTTGCTTTTATATATCTGACTGATCTTTGTTTTTGCTTTAAGGTTTTTTTCACAGTTATAGCTTTCTTTTGGGCATTATTTCCTGTTATGGAAAAAATAATTTTACCATCGGGAATTTTTTGCTCCAGATATTTTATTATAATTTCAATCAAGCTTGACTCTTCATTTTGTACCCATTTGGCTATCTTTATCGTCCCACCTAAAATATTAATTAGTTTTTTACAATCCATTCTTTCGTCAGTTTTTAATATTAAATAAGCATGATCAGTGGAAATAATTTCATATTTAAGTTTTAATTTAGAAAAAACCGCTTTTATCTCAGCGGTTGAAATCGTCGGTTGATGTCCCAGTTTAAATAAATATTTCATAATATGATTCAAGTTGTAGATTCGATTTCAGTATCGGTTGATGTGGTGGAGTTAATATCTGTTTCGTCTAAACTTTCTTCTGACAAGTTATCTGTTTGTGTGTCTTCTGTCAAGTTGAATGGATCATTTTCAAATTGTTTTAAAGAACTTTCATATTTATCATCCCAATATGACTCCACTTTTTCGTAATCGTCAAAATCAATAGTGGTCAAACCCAAGTCAGAGCTGTATGTAATTATTGATTGTACTTGCTCAATGGTAGCAAAAATTCTTTGTTGAATAAAATATACGAGAACACCAAAACCCAATATCAGTATGACAGTAATTAAAAGACTTACAGCCCTTAGTAGTATAAAATGTCTATATTCATATCCAACCAGATATTTCTTATTTTTCGACATATATTGTACCTTCAAAATTTAAGCCGACTTGCGCATTATATTTATTACCCGAGCCTCTTTGAAATCGAAGAGTATCAATATTTATAAAATACGGCAGCTCTTCAATATCTTTTAGATATTTTACAAGGTCGTGGTAAGTTCCATAATTTCTAAAACTGAATTTATAAAATTTTAGTCCAATATCCGGATCTTCTTCGTTCGATATATCCCCCAATTCCAAATTTTGCCTGATATTATTCTTTTCTGCCACAGCTTCCAGCTCGGTAATAATTTTTAATTCTTCTCCCTCTTTCATTGTCATAGCGGAATATTTTTCAACTTCCTTTTTTACGGTATCAAATTCTTGCATTGATTTTTTGAGGTGTTTGGATTTTTGCCATTGTTCTTCCAAAAATTGTTGGTTTTGATTAATATCGCTTTGGAGTTTTAAAATTTTCATTGCATTAGGTATCAAAACAAAATAGATTATAGCACCCAATATGAGTATCAAAGATACCAACTGTATTATTATTTTACTTCTTACCGGCACTTTCATAGATTATTTGTTAAAGTCAGTGGTTATAAGAAAAGGTATATTTTCCTTTGCAGTCAAGCTTGATGGTGGAATTTCGGCAGTTCCAAGCAGGGGGTGATTATTTATAGTGCTTTCCACCAAAAGCAAATCATCTCTTGTTGGCGCTGATCCGGTAATGACAACCTCTCTCTTATTATAATCCATGTTGACAGTCTCAAAAAAAACAGATTCAGGCGTGGTGGAAGAAAATTCAACCAGTATCGGTGTCCATAAATAATTTTTATTTTGGATTTTTTCCGCTTTATGAATCATGTCGTTAATAGCACTCATTCTTTTGTTTATACTTTCGTATTTTTTTGTTGAAGTAAGCGTTTGTTTGGCCAATTCGTTATAATATTCTTGCATGGTCCAGGCCCCGCCAACCAGGGCAATCGAAGAAATACAAAGCATAAAAACCAGTATTTCCATAACACCTTTAAAAAATTGAAAATAAATAATTCTTTCCAATTTCTTTTTTCTTTCTTTTGGTAAAAGATTTAGCCTGGTGGGAATCATACTTATATAATGTCTTTTTTAATAAAAGGATTGTCAGCCGCTCGTAATGCAAGTCCGATCGCCGTTGCAAATCCCAACGATTCATCTCGGTTTGGTAATTTTCCTTTTTTACTGGATAAATTTTTCCAGACTCTGCCCGGTTTGGATTCGATATTCAATTTATGACTTAGGACATCAGGCAAATTTTTCATTGCGCTCCCGCTGCCGCACATGGTAATATGATTTATTTTATTTGTATTTTTAAAATGAGAATAATAAAATTTTATAGCTTTTTCTATTTCTTGTACCAAATTATCAGTTGTTTTTGACATTACTTCCCAAGCTTTTTTTACATCATTTTCTTTTGAATACTTTAGCCCCCGATTAATTTTTATTTTTTCCGCTTTGTCATAATCAATGTTTAATTTATCCTCCAACTCAGCAGTCACTTTTTCGCCCGAATAAGAAAGTGAGGTTGAAAATTGTATGGTGTCATTATCAAATATTATCAGGCTTGACCTGGCGGCTCCAATGTCGAGAATTGCTCTGGCTTCCCCCACATATTTTTTCTTGGCTGTAACCATGGCTCTTGCAATTGACAATGCCTCGATTTCCAGCGCGATTACACCCAAGCCCAGACTCTCAAATAAATAAGTATAACTATCAGCTGTTTTTTTTGGAACAGTACCGACAAGAATACTGGTTGTATCTTTTTCTTGTTTTTCCATGGGAATTATTTGCCAGTCCAAATAGTATGGGTCTTTTTTATCGTCAAGATCAAACGGGACGTGTTTTTTTAATGATTCTTTTATATCGTCTTCGATTATTTCGTTTTCCGGTTTTGGCAATTCAATTAATTTAATAAAGCTTCTGGTTTCGGGCAAAGACGCCACAATCCATGGACTTCTAACCGGTTTTTGTTTTCTTTTTACGCCGGTCAATAAATGTTCAATATAATGTCTGATTTTTTCAGGTTGTTGAAGCTCGCCATCAAGTATCAATCCGTGGGGGAGTCTGATCGACCGAGCAACCCTATAATCAAAAGTAGCGCTTCTGTGGCGCAGAGAACTGTTGTAAAGCTGAACAAATTTTATGGATAAATCTCCGATATCCAGACCAAAGGCCTCGGGAAATGGATTAGAAAACATATTTTATGATGCTGATATACGGATAATCCGGATTTACGGATGGTCCGGTGTTAGGTAGGTATGTTTTTAAAAAAAAATAAATAATTTTATTAATACGGAAAAGGGATAACTGAATAGTCCATCGGTCCATAATCAAACTATCCGTGAATCTGCATTATCCCTGCCTGCCGGCAGGCAGGCGTATATCCGTGTCATTGTATCCGTAGTATATCAAAATAATTAGAAATTTTGTACCAAAGTGTACATGGGCATAATAACCGCAACCGCCATGCCGGCAACAGCAATTCCAATTAAAACAATAATTGCCGGTTCTATTATCGTAGTAAAGTTTTTAAGGGTTTTTTCCACTTCTTTGTTATAAAAATCAGACAATTCAACCAAAAGACGGTCCACCTCTCCGGTTTTTTCACCAACCATGATCATTTCTGTAACCATAGGTGGAAAAATTTTCGGATAAAAACCAAGAGTCGATGATAGTTCTTCGCCGCTTTTCAATTTCTTCGCTGATTTTTTTACGGCTTCTCTATATAAAACATTACTACAAGTATCAGCTGTTATTCCGAGAGCATCGACAATGGGAATAGTACTTTTTAACAATGAAGATAATGTCAGTGAAAATCTGGCCAAGTTTATTTTTTTTATGACTTTGCCAAAAATCGGCAAATGTAAATTGATTTTATGTATAAAACGTTTGAATTTAATCGATCTTCTTAATAGGAATACGAAAGTTATAATCGATAATAATAATCCCGTAATAATAAGGCTGAGATTGAGCGGGTTACTTAGAAAATTGGTAACAGCGATTAAGATTCTTGTGGCAAGAGGTAGCTCAGTATCAAAATCTTCAAATAATTCTATCAATTTTGGTAAAACCATGGTCGCCATTAAAATACCGATTACTCCCATTACGGTTATTATAATACTTGGGTATATCATAGCACCGCGGATGCTTGATGTCAGTTCTTGGGTTTTTTTCATTTGAATTGTAACTTGCTCCAGAGCTTCTTCGAGTTTTCCGGATATTTCACCGGAGGCGATCATTTTTACATAAATAGATGGAAAAACTTTTGGATATTTTTCCAGAATTTCACTTAGTTGTTTTCCGGACTCCACTTCTTTTTTTATCGAGCCGATTATCAATTTGAAGCTTTTATTGGAAATTTCTTTACTTAAAATATCCAAAGCCTCGACAATGGACAGGCCGGCATGAACCATTGTTCGTAGATGATCTACAAAAAATATTTTTTGTACGTAGGGTATGTAGGTGAATTTTTTGGCTACAAAGGTGTCAGCCTTTTCCAGCCATAAGCGAAGTTTTTCCTTCATGTAATTATATTACTCGCGGGTAAC
The DNA here is from genome assembly GCA_014729395.1 of Candidatus Magasanikiibacteriota bacterium. GTDB lineage: Bacteria > Patescibacteriota > Patescibacteriia > Magasanikbacterales > UBA922 > WJJZ01. Next base: position 5 of record WJJZ01000016.1, on the reverse strand, counting down.
TCTTA
>WJJZ01000015.1 GCA_014729395.1 Candidatus Magasanikiibacteriota bacterium | reverse complement strand
TACCGGCTCTTTTCACCCGCAATTCATATATGTAATGGTTCCAGCAATAGCAACGAGCGTATGGGCGATTTTTGTGAATGCTGTTTATTTGTATGAAAACCGTAAGACAAACATCACATAACAGCACATATCTGGCTCTCCTTAATATAACAATCTAGTAATTAAATTTATATGGAAAAACTTGAGAACACAGCAAATCCGGAAAGCAAAATGGAAAAAGCGCACTGGGAACACTTTTGCAAATCATGTAAGCTTGAAGGATCAACAAGTTTTACCGAGCAAGGTAAAACACAAAAGATGGATGTCTATTCTTGCTCAGACCATGTCCAGCCGGGCATCCATGGAACACGAGAATCAAATCTTCCCGGAGACCGTGTTATAGTAAGATATGCAAATTCGACCAACAGTACTATCGGTGAAGTTTCATTTGACAAAACTCAGCTAGACATGGAAAATCTTAGAAGTAGAGCACGGAACAGGAGAGGAAAAAGTGACCTTCCACCCGCTCAAATTGCTATTGGTAAAATCTTATAAAGAAAAAAGATATTCTTTGCCTAACAGACCAAATGTGGTTCATGCAAGAAGTGTTAAAATACTTTTATCTCAAGCCGTAAGTAAATGCCGAAAAACATTGCCGTGACTATGCATATTCATAAACATTATTTGACCGCGTTTCTTCGGCCATTATAAATTAAAGTAGACCCCCAGCATATATGAGGGTCTTTTTTTAGTTTGTATTAAAGTTTTTCTATCAACTTTCAACTGATAGATTTGAATTATTGTGTTATAATTAGAATATAATTTTATAAAATTAGTATGCCCTATTACAATAAAAAAACATCAAAAATCGCCGCATCGATTCTAATTCTTATTCTTTCAGCCTTGTTGGTTTATGCTCTCCACCCTTTTATGGAAGCATTTATTGGTGCGATAATTTTTAGTATTATTTTTTTACCGGTTTATAAAAAACTTTCTGAAAAAACAAAGTTTAAAAGACCGATCGCACTACTTGTGGTTATTATTGCCATTCTGGCTATCATCATACCTTTATCATTGCTAATTCCTCTACTCTACAACGAGATCAATAATTTTATTACAAGCTCTCCACCACTGACCGATATGTTAAAGGTATTGAACCAAAGATTTTCTTTTATAAATTTTGACCAGGTCTTACCAAACCTTTCCCAGTCTGCCGCCCAGGTCGCTCAGTGGCTTTTCGGCTCCGTATTGAATTCAGCCGCTTCGATTATTATCAATTTGGTAATTGCGACGTTTACAATGTATTATATTCTTTTAAATCATAGACGCTTAAAAAAAATAATTTTGGAAATTACACCTTTTCAGAAAAAGAATAAGAAAAAATTAATAATAAAATTTAAAGAAGTTACCTTTTCCACTTTAATTTCCACAATATTCATAGCCCTTTTTCAAGGCATTTTGATGGGTATCGTATTGTCTGTCTTGGGAATAAACGGAGCTGTTTTTTGGGGTTTAATTTCTTTTTTATTGGCTCTTTTCCCGGTAGTAGGCATACCGATAGTATGGATTCCGGCAGCAATTGTCCTTTTTGTACAACAATCCTATGGCGGTTCGGTCTTTTTGGTCGTGTTTGGACTTGTTCTCAGCAATGTTGATATCTTTATCAGATCCTGGCTGCAAAATAAATTTGGTCGTATTCACCCGCTAATCACACTGGTGGGCGTTATTATGGGAATTCCGGTATTTGGAGTACTCGGTCTATTTATAGGTCCTTTGCTTTTGGCATATTTTGTACAGATGACAAGTATGTACAGGGAAGAATATTTATAAATAATGTAAATACTAAATATGAGTAAAAAACTTTGTCAGACCGGCTCGGCCGGCGCAGTCTATGGCCTGGGTATGATAGGCGCCATAATCTACTACATCTCACACACCACAGGCTTTTGGGTTGGTGTTCTTGGAATTTTAAAAGCTTTTGTCTGGCCGGCTTTTTTGGTTTTTGAACTAATGAAATTTTTGGGCATGTAAAAAATCAGCAGAAATTAAAAAAAGGAAGGTGATAAGACCTTCCTTTGTTTTTTTATTACTATTACCCGCTTACCCGGGCACAGACTAATACATATAGCTGTGAACCTGCTCCCCCAAGGCAAGCTCGTCGAGAACCATGTGAAGGCTACACAAAAGACCTCCACAGTCCGGGACTGAAACACCTTTCAAGCCTGGAGCGAATTTTTCGAGAAGCGCGTCCCAGTCGCGATCGGCCATACGATAATCGTACCGCAGCTCGCCCTGGCTTTCGGCGTAGAGCTTCAGCCAGGCTTCAATCTCCTTGCGTCGAGCGAAGAGAACCTTGGCCAGCTGGACGCCGGCCTCCTTCCTCTCGATTCCATGGCGGAGATAGTCCGCCGTAGAGTAGGACTGACCCCGCATTGAGCTTGGTCGGCGAACCTCCCAGCCCCAGTCTTCATCTTTATGATCGGAAGACCACTTGATGAAGTTCAGCTTGGTGCCGTCCTTTCCCTCTACACTCACAACCGAACCTCCCGATAACCGGGAGCTTGCTTCCTTGAAGCGCTCAATTGCCTGATATTGGGAAAACGGCTCTTCTCCCTCTCGCACCATTTCGTACCAGACTTTTCGCCCCCTGCATGTCCACACCCTACCATCATCGGACATGTATAGGTTGCCGTCGAAACGCGCCCCCTCGGGTTTGGTTCGGGCGTTCTCCAAAGCCTCGCGGCTACTGGCAAGGGACTTTTCGATCCAGTTTCGCCACTGAGCCAGGCGCTCAAAGAAAAAATTTTGGTCGCAATTCATGTTTTCTCCTCCTTTTTTGGGTTAAATTGCTTGGAATGAACAAAAAAATATATCACAAAAAACACATTTTGTCAACTTATCTTCTTTCTTTTATCTTAACCAAGCCAATTAATAAAATTTATGTATTTTAAATAAATTGTTATATAATAATAGAATTATAAGTTAATTTGAGATACAAAAAAATTTTATGGCCTATATTATCACAATCTCCCTGGTTTTATTATCCGGCCTTTTCTCCGGACTTACTTTGGGACTTTTAAGTTTAAACAAAAACGAACTGGAAAGAAAAATCGCTTTGGGCAATAAGCAAGCTAAAAAAGTTTATAGTGTTAGAAAAAGAGGCAACCTCCTCCTATGTACTCTGCTCTTAGGAAATGTAGCGGTAAATTCAGCCATAGCCATTTTTCTTGGGAATATTGCGAGCGGTGTGGTGGCGGGAATTATTGCCACCGGCTTAATCGTTGTTTTTGGTGAAATTATCCCCCAAGCAACCTTTGCTCGTTATGCTCTTCAGGTGGGAGCAAAGACAGCTTGGCTGGTAAAAATATTCATGTTTGTCTTGTTTCCGATTTGCTGGCCGATTGCTTGGATTTTGGACAAAACTCTTGGTGATGAGATGCCAACCATTTATTCCAAAAAAGAATTGATGAAAATCGTCGAAGAACACAAAGGCTCGCAGCATAGCAGTTTAGACTCGGATGAAGAAAGGATAATAAAAGGCGCTTTATCTTTTTCAGAAAAAAGCGTTAGACAAATAATGACACCCCGTTCGGTCGTTTTTACATTAGATTCTAATGCTACTGTCAATAAAAAATTATTAAAAAAAATCAAAGATAAAACTTTTACCCGTATTCCGATATATAAAAATAAAAAAGACAATATAGTCGGAATTCTTTATATTTGGGATTTGTTATATATTAATCTCGGTAAAAAAGTATCAGCTTTTTATGAAAAGCAAAAAGTACTGCAGGTTGATGGAAATACAAAATTGGATGAAATGTTGAATTTGTTTATCAAAGAAAATCGACACATGGCATTTATAAAAAACGAATTTCATGAATTGGAAGGGGTGGTGACCTTGGAAGATGTATTGGAAGAGATATTAAAGCAAGAAATAGTTGACGAAAATGATAAAGTGGTTGATATGCAAAAAATAGCCAGAAAAGCTAAGAAATAATTCTATGCCAAAAACTTATAAAATAAAAGTTCTGCCTCGCTCTTCTAAAAACGAAATAGTGGGAAAGATGGAAGATGGTAGTATAAAAGTAAAGCTGACTGCCGCGCCGGTCGGAGGCGAAGCCAATAAAAAATTAATTGCCCTGCTAAGTAAGGAATGGAAAATTCCCAAGAGTAAAATAAAAATCGTCAAAGGACTGAGGAGTAAAAACAAGCTGATTGAAATCTGATTTTTAAACCTATTATTGCAATATGATAAACAAATCAACTCGAAAAGATATTTTTGATTTAATTAAAACATATGAATCTGAATCCAGAATTGCTTTATCTAAACGTTTCCCTTTTTTAATAAAACCAATAGTCTTTGTCCGTCGCGGTTTTACAAAATTGAAAAATTTTTTAAACCCAAAAATTAAAAATAAGAAATCAAATGAATATCTAAAAAGTGTTGTTGCCAGACATCAGTCTGTTCTCAGACGTAAATTAGGTGATAGCAACCCAAGACTTCAAGAACAAAAAATAATTAATTTAAAACAAGCTGTAGATAAACTTGATGGATTAATTATAGAATCAAACAAAATATTTTCTTTTTGGCAGACAATTGGTATTATTCATGAAAAGAAAGGGTATGTAGAGGGCATGCTTTTATCCGGAGGGAAAGTCAAAGAAGGTCTTGGGGGAGGACTATGCCAATTATCAAATTTCTTATACTGGATTTTTTTACACTCCCCGGTAAAGATTATAGAGCATTACCACCACTCTATGGATGTCTTTCCTGACTCCGGTAGAGTACTTCCTTTTGGCAGTGGTGCTACTATTTTGTGTAATTATATAGATTTGAAAGTATTAAACATTTCCAAGCAGCCTCTACAAATAAAAATTTGGCTCACTGATAAACATTTAAAGGGACAAATCAGATCCACAAAGCCATTTAAAACCAAATATCATATCATCGAAAAAAACCACTGTTTTATAAAAAGAGGAAAAAAATACTTTCGCTATAATGAAATATATAGACAAGCAAAAGTCAGGGGTAAAATTATTAGAGAAGAAAAAATCACAACCAATTTCGCCCCGGTTATGTATAAAGTAACAGATGAATACCTGAAAAAAAATAAATTCGAAGTTTTAGACTTTACAGGTAAAAAAAATATTAAATAAAACTAAGGTAAATCAATTCCACCTTTACTCCATGGATTACAACGTAAAATTCTCCAAATGGCCTTAGGTACCCCTATAATAAGGCCTCTTTTTTTTATTACCTGATAGCCATATTCGCTACAAGTGGGATAATATCTGCAATAACCATGAGAAAAAAACCACTTGGCCCAAAAAGAATGGTCAGGCGAGAGGGTTTTTTGGTAAAGACGTATCGACCACAATAGTGGTTTTCTTGGAATTTGTTGCAACTTCTTTAAAAACACAGTTTTTAGATGACAAGATCCAAACCTATCCTCAAGGATCCGAAGGATAAATAATAAACAACTAAACTAGTAGTGCCATGTCATTCCCGCGAAGGCGGGAATCCAGTGTTCGAAGTCCGTTTTCCTGGATTACTGTTGGAGTTTACCCTCGTGTAGACGGGGGCGGGAAAGACAATGAATTGGTTTATACAGACGGGGGCGGGAAAGACATACCGGGTAGGGTCTATAATTTATCCTTCGAGTCCCTCAGGAAAGATTTTTTTGTAATTTTGGATTTTTATTTAAAAATCCCTGCTTTCTTTAAAACCTCCATCACACCACTCTCTATTTCTTTGTAATCTTTCCCTATAATACCCGGTTTGGCCATGAGTGCCAACATATAGCCTTGTTTTAGCTTGTCTTCCTTCAAAAGCAGCCTAACCACCTCTCTCATCTGGCGTTTTACTCTGTTTCTTTTTACAGCACTCTTATGGACTTTCAAACCAACCACAAATCCGATTTTTAAGTCATTTTTTAAATATTTGCGACGGGGATACTTATTTGCTTTAATCTGCCAATATTTAAGATTAATAACACTTCCACCCACAAATCGACCCTCTTTGAAGAGGATGTCAAAATCTTTCATATGTTTTAAGCGAAATTCTCTTGGAATCATGTGCAGTTCTCAGTTCACAGTTCACAGACATTGTTCACGTATAATTAATTGCGATATATCTCAGTACCGACAAAGTCTGTTGGCTGTTAACAGAAACTGTATTATACCATAAAACCCCGTCTCCGGGGCTTATTTAGCGTGTTTTGCGTGTTCTCTTGCCACTTTTCTCATCACTTACTGTTAATTTGTTTCTTCCTTTGACTCTACGTTTTTTTAAAACTTTTCGACCGGTCGGGGTACTCATTCTGGATCGAAAGCCATGAGTTTTGGCGCGTTTACGCTTTTTTGGTTGATATGTTCTTTTAGGCATATATATAATTCGGATATACGGATAATGCAGATTCACGGATCGTTCAGTTATATATCAATGGTATATTCCAGTTTTTCCTATATCCGTATCGATAAAACCCCTGGACTTGATAAATCGAAATAAAATAATACTATCCGTAGATCAGTTTATATCCGTATATTCCTGTTATTATTTGTAACATGCACATTATATATAACAAACAAACAAAAGTCAATATTACGTGCTAAGAACACTTGCAATTGTTTCTTCTTTGTGTAATCATAAACTCAGACTTTTTTTAAAAATTTGATTTACAATGACCAAGAAAAAACTTTATTTTTTGGTTATGAGACCCCTCGCTTTGCTCGGAAGACACCCTCTTCAGCTTTCTAAGAGACCCCTCGCTTTGCTCGGGGTAAACTTATCCACATTATCCACATGTTCTCCCCACCTTACTAACTTTTTAACAAGGTTGAGCGATTTTTAAAAAGGATAATATATGATAAAATAAGCAATGACCTGTTTTTAAAACTATCTTCTTATAATTTTTTTATGACCAACTACGAAATTTGGCAAGCGGTTCTGGCTGAGTTTGAACTAAACCTATCAAAAGCTAACTTTACCACCTGGTTTAGGAATACCGGCATTACCAAATATGATGATAGATATGTTACTATCTGCGTACCGAATGCTTTTACAAAAAGTTGGTTAGAAAAAAAATATCACAGTGATATAGTCAAAGCCTTGGAGAGAATTACCGGAAAACCGGTTAAAAAAGTGGAATATAAGGTTGAAAATATAAAAAATGTTGAGGAAAAAGAATGTGACCTGGTAGAGGAAAAAGAAAGTAAAGAGCAGACCGTTGAACCCCCTACCAAAGAAAAGACACAACTGACCGCGTTTGGTTTAAATCCTAAATACTGTTTTGCAAATTTCATTGTTGGAAAAGGCAGTGAATTATCTCACGCTGCCGCTCAAGCTGTCGCCTCCCGACCTGGAGAAGCATACAATCCGCTTTTTATTTATGGCGGTGTCGGTCTTGGTAAAACTCACCTTTTACAGGCGATTGGCAACCAAATGATGACGGAAAACTCCGGTATCAAAATTCTATATGTAAGCTCGGAAAAATTTACCAATGAATTTGTTGCCGCCGTCAAAGAGGGACGAGCCAGAGATTTTAAAGATCGGTATCGAAATGTCGATCTTCTTTTAATTGATGATATTCAATTTATCGGTGGCAAAGAACAGACACAGGAAGAATTTTTTCACACTTTTAATGAGTTACACCAGCAAGGAAAGCAGGTTGTTATGACTAGTGACCGTCCTCCAAAAGCAATTCCCGCACTTGAAGATAGGCTTCGCAGCCGCTTTGAATGGGGAATGATTACTGATATTTCAGAACCCGACCTTGAAACCAGATCGGCCATTCTCCAAGCTAAATGCCAAGAAAAGTCATTTGACCTTCCGGAAAATTTACTTGACCTTATTGCCACTTCAATTCAAAGCAATGTTCGTGAACTGGAAGGAGCTTTAAATAAAATCATTGCTTTTCATGAGCTTAAAAATTCTACACCTTCCAAAGAATCCGTCAAATCAATTCTTGATAGTTTTGAAGCTCAAAATATGAGAAAAGCGGCAACACCAAAAGATATGATTAACGTTGTTGCTAAATATTTCGATATTTCAATTGATGATATATTAGGTAAAAGTCGCGAAAAAAGACTTTCTTTCCCAAGACAAATTATTATGTTTTTACTAAGAAAAGAACTTAATTTATCTTTTCCGGCAATTGGTAATGAGTTGGGGGGAAGGGACCACACCACCGCAATGCACGCACATACAAAAATTTCCACTGAATTGGAAAATGATCTTAAATTAAAACAAGATATAGAATTAATAAAACAAAAATTATATAATTCATCTTTATAAAAGGTGGATAAACAGCCTATAAAAAAAATAAAGCTGTTATAAAAATGAAACAAAAACACCGGTTATACACAAACAAAAAAAATTAATAAAAAACATTCACAACAAAGCAACAAAACCAACACAAACTTTTACACAGCTCTTTTCCAAAAAAAAACCTTAATTTAGTCAAATTTCCTCGCCTGTCCCCAGTATCCACAGCCCTTATATATAACTAATATATATTTAAAAAATAATTAACTTATTGATATTGATATGAAATTCACCTGTACAAAAGAGAACCTGAACCATGCTCTTGCACTTGTTGGTGGTTTAACAGGCAAACAAACGAACCTTCCAATTTTAAGTAATATTTTAATCAAAGTCGAAGAATCGAAAGTAAATTTTATTAGTACCAATCTTGAAATTGCCGTGAAAGTTGACCTGCGAGCCAAGGTTGAGAAAACCGGAACATTTACGGTTCCGGCAAAAACACTTTCTGATTATATTTCTTTGCTTTCAGATGAACAAATTAATTTGTCTCAAAAAGACAATGAATTGATTGTAAAATGTGGAAATTCCAGTACTAAAATTAAGGGTTCATCAGCAGAAGATTTTCCATTGATACCCGATATTGAAGAAGAGCATAGTTATACATTGGATTCTGAGTTATTTAAAGATTCATTGTCTAAAACCGTTGTAGCTGCGGCGAAAAATGAAATTAGACCTGAATTGTCCGGTGTATATTTTAATTTTGTTAAAAATAATAAAAATTTAGTTTTGGCGGCAACCGATTCATATCGCTTGGCTGAAAAACAAGTCGAATTGCAGCAAGGAGATGATGAGTTTGATTGTATAGTTCCGGGAAGAGCTGTTTACGAAATGATTAGGTTAATAAATTTATCAAAAAATATTGAATCAGAAACAAAAGTAAGACTGTGGGTTTCAGAAAACCAAATTGCTATAAGGTTCAATGATTTTGAAATGAGTTCTCGTTTGGTTGACGGAAAATATCCGGATTATACGCAGATAATTCCGGGTGAATTCAAGACTACCGCAACGGTCCCCACTGATATAATGATCAATAAAATAAAGGCTGCCAGCCTTTTTACAACCTTGGGTGTAAATGCCGTCTCCTTTGATTTGAATGTAGAAAACAATACTGTTGGAATCTCATCAACCAGTACACAAACCGGCGAGCATTCTTCTGAAATCGATGCTGCCGTAGAAGGTGAAGAAAACTCAATTTTATTGAACCATCGTTATGTACTGGAAGGTTTGCAAAATATGACCGGTGAGGTGGAGTTTAAAGTCAACAGCGCAGACGCTCCTTGTTTATTAAAACCGAAAACAAATAATAATTATATCTATATTGTAATGCCGATAAGGCAGTAAATAATGGACTTCGGCAAGAAGGTAAATCTGTTTGTAATATTTGTATGATTAGATATGAAGCGTTGACAAATAGGTAAATATATGAGAGTGTTTTTAAAAAAGCGTGTACAGTACAATTCAATTCCTTAACTCCCGGAGGTGAAACATGATAAATAGTCTGATAATTGTGATGGTACTAGGCCTATTCTTGTTTTTTGGCAGTGAGCTATTTATAAGAATAGCCAAATTTGATAAAAACGCAGACATTATGAAAGTTCCGTTTTGTCTTTTTTTGTCACTATATACTATTATTCTGATTTTTATGCGTGTGGGTCTAATGGGGCCTCTAGACTATACCTCGAAGCATTATTTGGAAATATTCTTATTCTTGCTAGCATTCATAAATTTACCCAGACTGGCTATTTGGAAGTGGAGACAGAGGAACTTAGAAGCGAAAGTAGGTCGGGTTTGGCGCTCAATAAGAGCAGAGTGGCAGACTCGCGATACTTATCTAATCAAACAAGCTAAGAAACGAGCTAAATATCTCTGTAGCTTGATTCCCGAAAATTACTGGTCGAAAATGCGTGGGCAGATACAAGTGGTGGCTGCTAATTATCTACCCAATCTTCTGGAGGAGAAGAAAAAAATAGTATTGGCAATTCAGAAGATCAAGGTTATTATGGCAAAATACAGCAAGGACAAGGAGTTGTCCAATTTTGCCAGAAATCTCATCAAGAAGACGACAGACGATTTACACTCTTTACAAGCTCGAATGAGAGAGAACGAGCAAGCAATCCAAGACAGCTTGGATTTTCTCGAGCATATTGAGTCTGATCTTCTGACAGCTCAGTTGTCCGGCACCGGGGTTGCAGAACTCCGGGCTCACTTTCAAGAGCTTTTGGAAACGGTGGAGGATCAACGCCGGGTTCAAAAGCTGCTGGATGAGGATTTAAACCGGGATTTACTGGCCGAGGAAATAGAGGGACTGGGGGGAGCGGAGGAGAAAATTGTCTCAATCGACAGAAAGGCTGATAAGTGAAGACATTTCTTGATAAAAACAAAACTCGTCCTGTGCAATGCACTTGAGCGGGTTTTTTTAATCTAGATTTTAATCTTCCACTTCGTACAAAAGGAGTTTGAGGAAGATGAATATAGAACTAGTATTGAACTAAAAAAACAGCTGTAACAGGTTGTTTTTTCTTTGGGTAACTTGACAAAAGATAAAATTTATGTTATTTTTGATTGTCATAGATTTTTAAAAGAGGACATACCAAACAGGTACAACAAGGAGGTGCTATATGTCTGTGGATTTTTTTGTCCGGAAGGTCCGTACAAGAAAGAGTGTTACGAATGTGATTGTTCAAATTTTACTAAGACAGGAAATTATGATCCTTCTTGTAGAAATTGTCATGGTGTTGGGAAATGCGAATATGAGACATCAGCGCCGCCAGCATTTAATCTATGTAACACAAGTGCAAGAGCGTTGTTGAGGTCAATCGGAAAGGAAACGGATGACCTCCGTGGTCGTGTGACACCGGCAGAGGCGTCAGTATTAATTCGCCGGGTACTTTTGGTATTAAACAGTGAAAAGAAAATTAAAAGTTACGTGTATCCAACACAGGTGACCAGTTATGAAGGAGGACCGATTTTAATAGAATGTGGTCTGGACACTCAAAGAGTGTACAGAATGCTTCGATCCCTGATTGTATTATTGCGACAGGGGGTCGAAAACGGTTGGGAGGTCTGTTGGTATTAGCGTGAAAATTTTTTTGCCCAGTACTTTTTGTAACTGGGCTTTGTCATTCCAAAGACCACCGGTCAGTTTGTCGGAAGTAGAACAGGCCTAATAAAATTTCACCTCACCTCAATCGTAATTTCATCAGTATCTCTTGAGCCGCCGTTTTCAAGTTCCACCTCGGCAATAAGTTTCCACACTCCCCTGCCCGGTGTGTCTTCCCAAGTAAAAAAAATCTGATTATCAACCAAGTTGCTAAAATTATCTATTTTGGTAATTCTTCGTCTGGAACCGTTCTTTTCTCTGTAAATATTTACTTCTTTTATCTCTTCAAGTTTTATGTGACTTAAGAAAAAGCTTTTTGGAAAGTCATCCTGATCAAGTACCGCAGAATCGGTATTAAACCAGACCGCGGGCTGCACTGACCCTGCTTCCATATAAAAACCCACACTGTCTTCAATTCGGTTTCCAATATCATCTTCAACAATTACCGTCAAAGTATGCGGTCCGTCCTCCAAATAATTAGCAAAGTAGTTCAGATTGAATGGGTGATCTTTTATGACTGCAACATATCGACCATCAATTCTATATGTGACTTTTTCTACACCTCTTGGAGCACTAACCCTTATATCAGTATCAATTTGCCTGGAATTCAGGGTCGAACTGGGTGATGGGTATATGATTTCCAATGACGGTATCAACTCAAGAGAATGAGCGTCATCGTATTCTGTTGGCGGATCTTCAAAACTGACATCCCAGTCCGGATCCTCCTCTTTTTTTCTTTTGATCCAATCTTGAATTGCCGCCTCCCATATATTGTATTGCAAATCATCGGCCGGGTTTTCAGGGTATGGTCCGCGAGGGTCGTCTTTATCAACATAATGAAGGATTGAGTGGGGTTGGATAAAGGTTCGTTCAACTACGTATTCTTCGGGAGTTGATGTTGTAGCCAGCTTACCGGTAACTTTATCAATTTTTAATGTCTTGCCTACTCCCTCGGAAGCTTTTAGAGCGGGTTTTTCAGCATCATTAGGTGGAGGTGCCGGAAAAGGTTCCACTTCTGTATCAGCCAGAGCTTCACGCATGAAACGATTCCAAATCGGTGCGGCTACACGTGATCCTCCGTAACCTCTTGTCATTGGAGAGTTGTCAGTATTTCCGGCCCAAACTCCGGCTACTAAAGAAGGTGTGTATCCTACAGTCCAAGCATCTATATAGTTATTGGTGGTTCCTGTTTTGGCAGCGACAGGTCGTCCGGGTAGTGTTAGAATTCCACCTGCTCCAAAAGCATAGGCTCTGGCCTGATCGTCGCTTAAAACATTTGTAATGGTATGCGCAATTCCGGAATCAATCACCTGTTCTCCTTTTTCTTTTTTCCACTCTTTAAGTACATCACCTTCAGGATCTTCTACTTTCAAAATGGCAGTTGACTCGTTCTTTTTTCCTTCATTGGCAAGGGTGGCGTATGCATTGACGTGTTCAAGTAATTTTACTTCTCCACCACCAAGGACCAAAGTCAATCCGAGAGAATCTTTACTTAATGTTGTATAGCCAAGCCTCTCGGCAAATTCTTGAGCATTTTTTAGTCCTACCAAATAAAGAGTTTTTACTGCCGGAATATTTTTTGATCCTTGCAAACCTTTTCGCATTGTTATGGGACCATATTCTTGCAAATCATAATTTTGTGGTGCATAAGCTCGTCCTGAAACAGCAAAGTTGGTAACAACATCAAATAAAACCGTATCAGGGGTGTAGCCTTTTTCAAAAGCGGCCGTATAAACTATAGGCTTAAAAGAAGAACCCGGTTGGCGTTTTCCCAAAGTGGCAACATTAAATTGTCCATCAATTTCAGGGTCATAGAAATCTCGTGAACCAACCATTGCTAAAATTTGTCCTGTCTTTGGATCTACCGCAACAAGAGAAGCATTATCCGCACCGGCCGCTTCAAAAGCTTTTTCACTCTCCTCTTGAATGGCGGTTTCGGCAATTTGTTGTTTTTCCCAGTCTAGGGTAGTTATAACTTTTAGTCCGGCTGTCTCAACAAATTGTTCACCGAATTCTTCTACCAAAAGTTGTTTTACATATAAAACAAAATGAGGTGCTTTAATTTCTGAATAATTTATTTCAAGAGTCAATTCTTCATTTTGGGCATTATTTTTTTCTTCTTCTGTTATATAGCCTTCTTCCCACATTCTAAACAATACAAAATCACGTCGAGTTTTTAGCGCCTCCAAGTCATTTAAATAATAAGAGGGTTGTTTGGGTAGCCCGGCCAAAGTAGCGCATTCTTGCAGATTCAATTTTTCCACATCTTTGTTAAAGTAGCTTTTGGCAGCTGATTGTATGCCGTAATTGGTTGAGCCGTATGGAATTTCATTAAAATATATTTTTAAGATTTGATCTTTGCTGTATTTTTGTTCCATTCTAAGCGAAAGAATAACCTCTTTTAGCTTTCTGGTATAACTTCTTTCCGAAGTAAGGATCGCGTTTTTTACCAGCTGTTGAGTTAGTGTTGAAGTTCCCGCTATCCTCTTTTTAGTAAATACTCCATAAAAAACAGCTCTTAAAATACTAAGTGGGCGAATGCCGTGGTGTTCATAAAATTTAGAGTCTTCGGTGGCAATAACACCATTTACACACGTATCAGGAATTTGATCAAGTTCGACTATTGTTCTTTTTTCATCAGCAAAAATTTCATATAGTAAATGTTCACCGGTACGGTCATAGATTTTAGTACTCTGAGCTACCTGACGATCAGTAAGCTTGTCAGGATCGGGTAGATCTTTGTTGGCCCAGGCAACTAGAATGATCGAGGACAAGAAGGCCAATACAAAGCCTGTGATTGCCAGCCAAACTATTTTTCCGCCGATGTTTTTTCTTGTTTCCTTATTCATTTTGGGGCGCAATTTCCATAATTTCCATATGAATAATAAAATTAACCATAATAATTTAAAAGGCAGCAGTAATATCTTTTTTATAAAAAGCCAATTTATTTTCTTTGCACTTTCTTTTGTTGAAGTTCTATTGTCCGGCATATGGTCTGAATTGATTCTTTTAGTCGAATATTCTTTTTTTCTGTTGATTGATTTATTTTCATTGGTTTTTTCTCCATAAGTTCTGGTGTTTTGTTCATCATTATCAGTAAAACCATAACTTCTACTTCTTTTTTTTAGTGGCGGAATTGGCATATATGTAAAATTATTTTCGCTTATTAAAGCCAAAAATTTCTATTTGTGAATAAAATAGAATTGTATTTTTTTACCTAAAATTAGGCAATAAATTAATATTTTTATCAATTAGAAATATACTAAAAATTTGACAATTTGTAAAGAAAGCGTTCAAGCGGGATTGACAAAAAGCTAAATTTATGGTATAATTTGGCATCACTTCATTAAGAAGCGGCAAAGACTCTGGTTTTATACTAGAGTTTTTTAAATTTAAATGATTAAGTGATCTTGTGGTGTAAATTTAGCTAAGTTTGGATAAAAAAGGCAATTTATAAATTTACCCCTTAGATCAATATTAATCAAATATTATGTCTAAAATAAGCAAAAAATATATAAAATACATAAAAAAGTTAAAAAAATCTTATAAGAAGCATAGACACGAAAATCTTATTAAGCCCTTTTTAGCCGGCTTGGTAACAATCATGTTTCTTACAACCGTTATTATGCCTCAAGCTGTAAACACAAAAACAAATGAAGTGATTGCGGCTTTCAGCGATTATAATACCGGAAGCTTTATATCAATAGAACAAAAAAGTTTCCCGGTATCAGAAAAGAGAAAACCAAAAAGGGTAATGTGGGTAGTGGTTACTGCTTATTCAAGTGATGTGGCTCAGACCGACTCTACTCCATGTATACCGGCTAATGGTTATAATTTGTGTGATCATTATGAAAAATATGGTTCCGGCAACTCTATTGCTGCCAACTTCCTAAGCTTTGACACCCAAGTTAAACTTCCCGAAGTCTTTGGTGACAAAATATTTGTTGTCCGCGACAGAATGAACGCGCGTTATAACGGGCAGGCCAGGATTGATGTCTGGATGCCTACCCGTGAAGAAGCGGTTCAGTTTGGAGTAAAGACTTTGAAGATGGAAATCTATTAAAAAACAGCCCCGCAAGGGGTTGTTTTTATTATTTACTGAATAATCTTTTCAAAAAAGATTTTTTCTTTTTGGGTTGCTTTTTTCTCATTTGAATCAGTTGATTCAGAGCTGTTTCGTAAATTTGTTCCCTTATTTCATCCAAGCTGTTCGTCTTGTAATAGCCGGGGACATTTGCTATCAAATAATGCTCATATCCCACAGCAGCCACTGCCGCCAAGTTATTATCAAGTGTTTTTCTTACCGTTTTGTAATAATCTTGATCTCTAGTTTTAGGTGGCTCATATCCTTCGCGAGCCATCATTAATTCCAAGAACAACAACGACGTGCTGCCATTGCGATCGGCAAAGGGATGTATATCTAACAAGTCATTATGAAGCCGGGCGGCGGCAAGCTCATATAGTCTTTTGTTCATACCCAGCGCCCGTTTATCAATTAATTGATTTGTTCTTTCCATTAACTCTTTCACAGCCGGTAGAACATCTTGTGCCAATGTCCCTACTCTGGTACCGAAAAATTCAAATCCGCTTTCGTCTTGTCTCATTTCTGATATAAATTTGGGCACTATGCTTTTATTATTAATGGCGTGTAATTCTTGAATCATTTCGATGCTAACATATGGTTTTTGAGCCATTTCAGTTATTCTTGCGCTTACATTTTGCCTGTTTGCCTGTTTGATTTTCTCCAATTCTTCCGGAGTTCGACCATAAATTTGGGCAGTAAAATTTTCGAAATGAATAGGATGGCCGGCTTTTTTTGCTTCTTCAAAATATTTGATAACGAAACCCATGTCTATAAAGTCTGAAAATTCATGAAAAATTTCACTGAATGCCTGACTGACTTCTATATCAGCCCCGGATTTAATGGCATGTAGATTTTGAAAGTCTTCAACAAGTTTTCCGTATATAGGGGCATAGTTTTTACCCATTGGATCAACCTGCTTAAGAAGTCCGTGCATAGCTTCCATGACAGACCTTAGTTTATTTTTTACCAAAGTTATTTTTTCCGGATCGGACTCTTCCTCGGAACCAATGACAGCCCGTAATTCCGAAAGGGCATTATTGGTCTTTTTTGCCAGTTCGATTTCTTTTTCAGTCGGCTTCCATTCTTCGGTTTGTTTGCTTTCGGCCGGAGATTCTGATGAAGATAATTGACTTTTTTTGGTCCCGCTTGGTTCTTCTTCCATATCACCTTTTTTTATAATTTCCAAATCTTCTTCTGATAATTCCACAACATCAGAAACATCGGGTTTCTTGGCACTTTTTGGAATTTCGGGAATTGGTATTTCTTTATTCATATATTTTATTTGTGTTTATAAATTAAAATTATCACAAAAAATAAACTAATACAAATAAAAAACCCAACGTAAGTCGGGTTATTTTGAACTGAAAATATGGCGCTCTATTCGACCGTTTGCATATACAACCAACTCTTTTTGGTTGTAGCAACTTCCGATAGAGCTGTAGCGGACACTACCCTCTGACACCTCCTTGCTCATATGGATATGCCCCACAAACACATGCTCAACAAAGTTTGCATACCTGGATATGGCTTTTCCTATTTCTTCGCTTCCCAGAAACGCATTTAGAAATCTCCATTTTTTGGGGACAAGACAGCGGGGGTGTTTGAGAAGCTTCTTGATCGGCACATGATGTGTAAACACAAATATGCGTTTATCCTGACCAATACTTTGACCGAGTTGACTCTTCAACCGTCTGACCTGCCAATCGGTGACTTGGGGATCGCTTCTTCTCCAGTGAGCGTAAAGGCGATCATTCCATTGGTTGCCGGCATACAGCTTGTCGGCGTAGCATTCCCGGGGGACCCCGATGTCATCTCGGAAGCTGTAGTCATACCATCCCATTAGACCAATGAAGATTGCGTCCATGTGAGTGGTCGGGTGTTCTTCCAGAAATATGAAATTATGCCGGGCGGCAATAACCTCGAGCAGTTTGTACTTTTGGATTGAGTTTTGGATACCGTCCTCAACCCAGATGTCGTGGTTGCCGCAGACAAGCATTTTGGGTCCTCTGAACGGCTTGAACATCCGGAGAGCCAATTCAAAATTTCTTGCATGGGTACCAATATCCCCAATCAGAACCAAAGCGTCGCGTGGACCCGAGTTGGCACATGTATACTCTGCGAGCAAGGCGCTTGCCTCGTCGCCATTATTTACCGCACCCAGATGAAGATCGCTTGTGATATAAAGCTTCATCTTCTCCTCCTTTGAATTAAAAGAACGGTTTATTATAACCGTTCATATTAACAAACAATTTTTGAGCTGTCAAGTTGGAGGTACCGACCGGATTCGAACCGGTGATAAGAGCTTTGCAGGCTCCTGCCTTACCGCTTGGCCACGGTACCATATGTGTGCGAAATACGAAAACTACGATAATATGAACGAATCATATCTATAATAAAAATGTTCAAAAGTTCGTGTTTGTTCGTTGTTCGTAAATATTTTATTCAAGATAAGAATATCATAAAACAGCCTTTATTTCAAGATGCAGGTATGGTAAGATTATTATGTTATGAATAAGGAAAATATGCAAAAATTTGTCATAATTGATGGTAATGCCATAATCCATCGGGCTTATCATGCCTTGCCACCGCTTACAGCCGTCGATGGTACGGTTGTTAATGCTGTTTATGGTTTCTCTTCTATGCTGTTAAAAGTTTTGAGCGATCTGAAGCCTGATTATTTGGCACTAAGTTTTGATGTAGAGGGTAAAACATTTAGAGATGAAATTTATGATGATTACAAGGCGACCAGAGTAAAAGCTGAACAAGAACTTTATGATCAGATTCCTTTAGTGCATAAGGTTGTTGAGGCCTTTGACATTCCAATTTATGTAAAAAAGGGTTATGAAGCCGATGATGTAATAGGCACACTGGTAAAAAAAGTTGAAAAAAATAAAAAAGTTCAATCGATAATAGTAACAGGAGATATGGATATGCTTCAGTTAGTAAAAGATAAAGAGACCGAGGTGTATTTATTAAGAAAAGGTTTGAGTGATTTTGAACTCTATGATGAAGCGGCCGTAGCAAAACGCTTTGGTTTTGGGCCCGAGTTTATAGTGGATTACAAGGCTTTTCGCGGTGATTCATCTGATAATATTCCCGGCATAAAAGGGGTGGGTGAAAAAACAGCAACTAAATTAATACAAGAGATTGGTGGTATCGATAAAATTTATAAAGCTGATAAGGATGAGCTGAAGGAATTATTTTCAAACTCAATAGTGCAAAAAATAATAAACGGCAAAAAAGAGGCTGAAATGAGTGCTAAGCTGGCTTGCATAAAAAATGATGTTAGCGGATTAAAATTCAGTTTAAAAAATTGCATGGTTAATAAATTTGATATTGACCAAATCAGTTCTTTGTTTAGAAAGTTTGAATTTTATTCATTAATAAAAAGAATTCCGGGAAATGAAAGCAGGAAAAAAATAAAATCTAAAAAAATAAAGAAAACAAAATTAAATCATATAAGTGATGCAAAAAAATTGGCAATTTTTTTTAAAATGTTTAAGGATCATAAAATATTCGCATGTAAAGAAATTGTAAATAATAAAAAAATAATAAACAGTGATTTGGTCGGCTTTGTTTTATGTTTTGGGGGGGAAGTGTATTTTATTGAATATTCCAAACTAAAAAATAATGAACAAAAAAAAGTTCTGCAAATATTTAATGACGAAACCAAAAAAATAGTTGGCCACAATATCAAGCAATTGGTAAAAGTGCTTGAAATGCATGATGTTGAATTTAAAAATGAATTGTTTGATATAATGGTTGCTTCGTATATATATAATTCCAGTACCAGGGCTCATGATTTGAAGAGTATTGTAAGAAGAGAGTTGGACGAAGAATTACCCGGCGGATCCACTCAGGACAGTCTTTTTGGCGAAGACCCCAAGCTGGTCGCTGCTCAATTAATAAAAATATTGGAAATACAAAAAAAGCAAAAGAATCAGCTGGAAGAAATGGAGGATTTGGGATTATTTAAAAAAGTGGAAATGCCTTTGATTCCAATATTGGCAAGGATGGAATTAAACGGGATGGCGATAGACAAGGCAATGTTAAAAAAATTATCGAAAAGAAATAACGAAGCGATTGAAAGCTTAACAAAAAAAATATGGAAAGAAGCCGGAGAACAATTTAATGTTTCTTCTTCGGTACAGCTAAGAGAAATTTTGTATGAAAAAATGGATTTACCGACAGAGGGGATAAAAAAAGGCAAGACCGGTTATTCAACCGCAGCTTCAGAATTGGAAAAACTTCGCGGTGTTAGTCCGATTATTGAACTAATAGAAGAATATAGGGAATTGGAAAAACTAAGAAATACATATATAGATGTTTTACCAACACTAATTAATGAAAGAACAGGTCGAATTCATACATCTTTTAATCAGACCGTAACCAGTACGGGTCGATTGTCCAGTTCTGATCCGAATTTACAAAATATACCAATCAGAACCGATTTAGGCAAAGAAGTGCGTGATGCGTTTATAGCGGAAAAAGACAATATATTAATATCAGCTGACTATTCGCAGATTGAATTAAGAATCGTCGCCTCTCTTGCCAAGGATGAGAAAATGATGGAAATATTTGAAAAAGGGGAAGATATTCACAAAGCTACGGCAGCTGTAATAAATGGAGTAAAATTAGAAGAAGTCAGCAAAAAGATGCGTTATGCCGCCAAGGAAGTAAATTTCGGTGTATTGTACGGCATGGGTGCTTATGGATTGTCATGGAGAGCAAAGATATCCAGAGCCGAAGCTAAAAAATTTATAGATAAATATTTTGAAGAATTTTCAGGAGTAAAAAAATATATTGATATGACATTGAAGTTTGCCAAAGAAAAGGGATACGTGGAAACGCTCTTTGGGCGAAGGCGGTACATTCCGGAGCTCAAGTCCGGAAACTATCAGTTAAGATCGGCAGGTGAAAGAATGGCTATCAATATGCCGATTCAGGGAACAGCTGCGGATTTAATGAAGATGGCCATGATTGAGGTTGATAAAGATTTGAAAGAAAAATTTACAAAAAAAGATGAAATATTGATGATACTGCAGGTACATGATGAAATAGTTCTCGAAGTTGAAAAGGAGTTGGAAAAGAAAGTCTCTAAAATTGTAAAAAATTCCATGGAAAGCGTGGCCAATTTACGAGTGCCGATTGAAGTACACGTAAATTCGGGAAAAAGATGGGGAAATATTAAATAAGATATTCAAAACATATGAAATTAAAATTTTTATCATTGGTTCTGTTAATGATTTTTATTAGTGGATGTGGTTGGAATTTTTGGGAAAAAGAAGAAGAGGTTTTTGTACCGCCTCCGGAAGAAATCATAGAAGAGGAAGAGTTTGAACCGAATGAATTATTTTTAGGTGCAGAGGATAGTGCGACCGCAGTTTGCGGACCAAGCACCTTAATTGTAGAAGAAATATTTCAAGACGATTTTCAATTAAAGGTCAGGATGAGAGCAAATGGCGATATTCGTGAAATTTCACCACTGAATGCCATAATGGTGGGCAGTCAAATAGAGATAACAAATAACAATGGTAAGTATTGTAGGTACAAGGTACAAGGTGTGACAAAAAAAGGTATAACTCTGATAAAAGTAGAATAATAATATTAAAAAACTCCCTTCATATTTTTCCCAAGGGAGTTTTTGATTTTTCATTTATTTTTTCAAAAGTTTTTTAATTTCGTCCAAGTCTTTTTGCATATTTTGGATTTCTCTTTCCGCTTTTCTATTTACGGCATGATCATATTTGGCCGCTAGGCGATCCCTTTCATTTTGACGGTTTTGGGTCATCATTATTATTGGGGCTTGAATTGCGGCCAAGCAAGATAATATTAGATTAAGCAGTATAAAAGGATAAGGGTCCCAAGATTCTTGCCAGGCAATGATGTTAATAAGCATCCAAGTAAAGAGAAAGACAAAAAAAAGTATTATAAAAAACCAACTTCCGAAAATTTCTGTCATTTTATCAGCTGAACGCTGACCAAGGGTTAATTTTTTTCGACGATAAAGCAGTGGGTGATTTTTTTTATTATTTTTTTCTTTCATGCGTTTGTATTAATTATAATATTATAGCATAAGTATTAAATAATATTAATATTTGATAAAAAAGCCATTAAATATTACAATAGTTTAGGAATAAAACAATATGATTATATTTTTATACGGAGAAGACAGTTTTAGATCGCGGGAGCATTTAAAAAAGATGATAAAAAAATTTAAAAAAGAAAGGGATCCGAACGGATACAATACTTTTGTAATTGATTTGGAAAAAAATGATAAAGATAATGTAATAGAACAAATATTGACACCGCCATTTTTGGCGGAGAAAAAGATGGTGATCTTGGAAAATTTGATAAAACATGGAAATGATGATTTGTTAAAAAATATTCTAAACAGAATTGAAGAAAAGGACTTGCCTGAAGAAAATGTATTGATATTTTGGGAGAGCACTGATAAATTTAGAAAAAAATTACAAAAAAAATTATTTTTTCGGCTCAGCAAAGAAAAATTTAGTCAAAATTTTAGTCTATTACAGGGTTCGCAATTATCTGCTTGGATTTCAGATCAGATAGAGCAAAGAAATGCAAAAATAGAAAAAGAAGCAATTAGCTACTTGCTAAAGCACTGCTATAGTGATATGTGGTTTCTGAATTCATTGATTGATCAGATTAGTGCCTATAAGTCAGATGAAATAATAGGTGTTAGAGATGTGATGCTGTTTTTAGATGAAAAAATAGATGATAATATATTCAATTTAGTAGATGCTATTATAGCTCGCAATGCTAAAGATGTATTTAAAATGATAAGGGAGCAGTATAAAAATGGTAAAGAGCCTCAATATGTTTTTGCAATGGTGCTGAGACAAATAAGAATTCTGATAATTTTAAGGGATTTGTTTGAAAGAGACAGTAATATGAATAGTAGAGATATGTCGGCACAAACAAAGCTGCATCCATTTGTCGTTAAAAAAAGTCTTACATTTGTAAAGAGATATAATTTGCATGAACTTAAATCGATTTATGACGATTTGCTTCAGCTCGATGTTCGTATAAAAACCGGACAGGAGAAGGCGGATGTTTTAGTAGATTTTTTTGTTAATAAATACTGTTTCAGTAGTTAAAAAAACGGAATTGATCCGTTTTTTAATTAAGAGATTTTATTTTTTTTGCAAGCCTGGATAATTTTCTTGAGGCTGTATTTTTTTTGATTATTCCTTTTTTAGCGGCTTTGTCGAGTTTTTTTTGTGCTGTTTTCATTAGATTTGATACATCCTTTTTGTCTTTGGCCGCATTAATTACATCTTTTATTGCTTTTTTATAGGCTTCTTTAACTTCCAGATTTGCTTTAGTTCTTTTTTTTGTCTGGCGCAGGGCTTTTTTAGCACTATTTTTTATCGGCATATAGTCGTTGATTTGATTATTTACTAGTTAGTCGTCTTTAAAGTGAGAGCATAACGATTATAGTTGATTTTTATATCTTTGTCAATATATAAAATATAAGAAATACGAAAGTTAAGAAATTACAAAAACCTGCTTTGCTAACCTTATTTATTCATGTTAACTGTCCTTGGTATTGATTTTTCATGTTTAGTTCGTAAGTCCGTATTCGTTCGTAGTTCGTACATCATTCTGTCTTTGGTCTATCTAGCTGCATTGGTTCTACTTCCCTTTCGCCCTCTGTGATCCTGACAACATCTTTATCAATTTTACCCAATTCTTTATAAGCATTATTATAATGATTTACCGTAGTTGACATACTGTTTCCCAGCTTTTTCATAAATTCTTCATAACTACTGATATGTTTACCCAGCATTTCAACATTTCTTCGAATACTCTTTGCGCTTTCCTCTATTTTAAAAGCACGTAGCCCCTGTAAAACAGTTTGGAGATATGCTGCAAATGTGGTTGGTGAAACAATAATAACTTTACGATCATTAAAAGCATAATCAATAAGATTTCTTGTATTTACTTTTACCGCCCCCACCTCATTCACCAGTAAATCATAATAAATAGCTTCTGCCGGAATAAACATGAAAGCAAATTCCAAAGTTCCAAGCTTGGGTTTTATATATTTTGCGGTTTCATCAATTCTCTTTTTTAAGTCATTTTTGAAATTCTTTTCCAGAGAAGCCTTTTTTTCTTTATCATCTTCATTTAAAATTCGATTATAGTTTTCCAAAGAAAATTTGGCATCAACAGGTATGATTCCATCTTTAGCAAATATTGCGGCATCAACGGTATCACCGTCATCAAATTTATATTGCAACTCAAAAGAAGTCGGTGGTAAAATATTTTCCAATACCAGCTGTAGACCGGCCTCACCTAAATTACCTCTCTGTTTTTGGCTTGTTAAAACTTTTTCCAGGTTATTTAATTGCTCGGAAAAACCAATTACTTGTTGATTTGTTTTATCAAGACTGGTTAATTTCTCAGTAATTTGCCCAATCATTTTTGTACTTTGACCAGTTATACTTTGAATAAATTTAGCGTTTTCAGTAAGCTGTTCTTTTATAGTTTTATCGAGGCTTGTTTGTGTTTGGTTCATGGCTTTATGGGTTTCTGACATTTTTTGATCAAGCGTCTTGTTCATATCCTGAATTTGGTTTTGCAGCAGCATAAATAGGTTTTCCTCTCCTTCTTTCGGCTTCTGAATTTCTTGCAGTTTTCTATATAAGAAATAGAGCAGGACAATTGCTGCTACCAGGAGAACAGTTAAAATGATGGTAAGGGTTGTTTGCATAAGTTTA
>WJJZ01000003.1 GCA_014729395.1 Candidatus Magasanikiibacteriota bacterium | reverse complement strand
CCATCTGATAATGTGGCAATTTGCGTGGGTTCGGTTGTCTTTCCTTGGATATCAACAAAATTATTAAAGGTCGTTTCACCACCAACCACCAAACTACTACTCACATAAGCTCCACCCTGCATCCATACGTCCATAGTACTGCTTGGTGTAAGCATGTTAGTGTTGTAGTTGGTACCGAATGTCCATTCAGGAGTGGTGGTGGTATCAGTTGGCCATGTAGTTCTATAGACACCACCAAGAGTAATTCCTCCAGTAGCTACAAAGTCAGTGGAGGTAACTGTGGCGTCTTCTCCGATTGTAAATAAAGTCGTACCATTATTTCTAACACTCAAAATATCACCAGCTGTAATAGTATTATCAGTATCAAAAATAAATACTTCATCTTCTGATGCATCAGCACGTGAATTAAATAAGGCTGTATGTGTAAAAGAAAGTGTGTTTGTTGCGGTAGTTACACTAGTGGATGTTGGCGCACTCATGCCAAAGTCCCCTGAAAGAAGAAGTCCAGAGTTTCCTACCATAAGCCCACCTTTTACATTAATTGAATTGTCAAATAAGGCATGGTTCATTACTTGCATGCTGCCAATCTTTGCAGTTCCAATTTCTGCGTTTGAAATTTTTACACCTGAGACATCGATTACTGTAAGACCGTCGTTTCCGCTTGTTGGACGTCCGGTTGTTACATAAGCATAATTACCATGTACAAATATTGAATAATTTCTGTCTAATCGTGTGTTGTCTACTATATAACTTACATGAGTTGGATTGGTTGGATCTGAAACATCTACTATTTCTAATGAGTCACTATCTTGAGAAACTATATATGCATAATCACCGGATACATATACATCCATAGCTACATTTAACTTTACTTCACCTCCATTTGAAATAGAACCGGCGTGTTTGGGGTTTCTCGGATCTGAAATATCTATAATCTCTAGAGCATCACTTACAGTAGTTACAACATAGGCATATTTTCCTTGGACAAATACGGAGTATGGGGCATCCAATAAAACATCACCTCCATTCGCTATTGTTCCCACAATATCAGGATCAGTCGGATCTGAGATATCAATTACGGTTAACATATCCTCATCTAAAGCAACTACGTAAGCATAATTTCCTTGAACATGTAATGAAAAAGCTCCATCTAAATATGTATTGTCAACAAGAGATTTGATATGTTTTGGATTTGTTGGATCAGATATGTCAACGACAACAAATGAATTACTACTTTGTGCAACTAAATACGCATAATTTCCTTGTACAAAAACTTCGTTTACATGGTTTAGTTCTGCACCATTTTCATTATCTGCAAGTGTACCAACTATTCTGGGATCCGCTGTATCTGAAACATCAACAACTGACATTGAGCTTATATCATAATTGGCAACATAAGCATAATTTCCTGACACAAAGACTGACCAAGCTCCATCCAGATATGTGTCTTCAGTGATATATCCGGTTGTTGATGGACTGGTTGGGTCTGTGATATCTACAATTCTAAGTGTGTTGTCTCCGCTTGTAACATAATATGCATAATCACCAGATACAAAGACATCACTTTCATCACCTGCAGTAACTTCAAGACGACCTACAATCCGAGGATCATTTACTTTTCCTTCTATATCTACCAAATTCTTAAAAGTACTGGTTCCACTTACATCCATCGTACTACTAACATAAGCCCCGCCCTGCAACCAAACATCCATGCTTGAAGATGGCGTCAGCATGTTGGTGTTGTAGTTACTAGCAAAAGTCCATTCGGATGTTCCGGCACTAGGCCAAGTTGTTCTGTATTCTCCTCCCAAATCAATACCGCCACTGACATAAATATCAGTGGAAGTGATCCAACCGGTAACAGTAAGACCATCTTCTAAAAAAGTGGTACCCGACACTCTTAACGACGAGCTCACATACGCTCCACCCTGCAACCAAACATCCATAGTACTGGTTGGTGTTAGCATGTTGGTGTTGTAGTTACTGGCAAAAGTCCATTCAGATGAACCTCCACCCACAGGTGAACCATCCCAATAGAGTGTCCCACCGGAATTGTACAAAGCATTTGTAACTACATCGGGACTGGCGTCAGCCAATACTACACCTTTGTTCATGGTAGAAGTGCCGGTCACTTCCAGCATTCCGGCAATAGACACATCACCCTCTGCGTCAATTTTAAATCTTTCCGACCCTCCAATCGCTACTGCCAAAAGCGTATTATTGGTAGCAGCAGTTGCCGGATTTATATACAGGACTCCTTCGCTTATTGCAGTTCCTTGCGGTGAACCGGTAAAAGTAAAATTTCCACTTGTATTGGCGATCGGTACGTATTCTGTCGTACTACCGGTGCTTGAAGTTTCCAAACCATCCAACCTATCGGCATTAAAGGCATACATGGTACCACTGATTCTCTTACAAGGAGTCATCTGCGAATCAGTACCGATTTTTACTCCAAGATAATATTCAGCTCCATCATAATTACTAAATAAATTATCGCTAAATGGTGATACCTCTCCAAGCAACAATGAAAATAAACCATCCTGGATACTCACCTGATTACCACCGGTTCTTGATTCTGTCCAAATTAAATTTGAACCTGTATCATTGTCACAATCTGATGAACTTGTATAAATTCTAAATCGTACATCATAATCGCCATCATCAACCGGTACACCGTCAGTATCCAAAAGCTTGGCCTGATAATTAATATATTTTGTAATTTGAGCTTTAGCCGGATCAGAATAAATTTTTACAGCAAAAGAAATTAACGCAACTAAAAATACAGGCAATAATATAAATTTGCCGATCTTTTTCAATCGCCTTTTTCCATTGTCATCTCTGTACCAATTTTGCATTTTTTTTGGTACGTCAATGAAGTCAAATATTAACAAGCAATGTAATATTTGAACCCCTAAATTATGGCTATATTATAACATTTTTAATAATAATTTTCACACTAAGTTTTCCACAGGCAGTTATCAACAATTTTCTGAAAAAAAATATACAAAAAAAGACTAAAATCTGCCATAATTTTCCAAAATGAATAAAATAATTTTCATACTTATCCCCCAAAATTCCACAGTAAAAAAGACAGTTTTTCACTGTCTGTTTGTATACACTAGTTTATACAAATAATAATGCGGATATACGGATCATTCAGATCTACAGATAATATTGACAGTTAATAACAAAATATTTTATTTGACTACAAATAAAAAAAATCTATATATCAGCATGCATCCCTGCCTGCCGGACTTCGGTGAGCCCTCCTCGAGACTGGGCGACAGGTCGTCAGACCTCGGAGTCGAAAAAAGTCGAACCGCAGACAGGCGTAGATCCGTGTCATAATTATCCGTATATCCGCATTACTATTTTATATGGAAGTAACACACATCCCCGTCGCGTATAATATAATCCTTTCCTTCCAGTCTTATTTTACCCTTTTCTCTTGCGCCAACCCAGCCACTGTAGTCTATAAAATCTTGCCAAATTACAACCTCGGCTTTAATAAATCCTTTTATAAAATCCGTATGTATAACTCCGGCAGCCTCTGGTGCTTTAGTATCTTTTTTAACAGTCCAGGCTCTGGTTTCAGGCTCACCAGAAGTAAAAAAAGTCTCTAAATTTAGCAAAGAATATCCCTCCACTATTATTTTGTCCAGACCACTTGATGTTAAACCGACATCCGCCATATATTGTTGTTTTTCTTCTTTTTCCAGCTCGGCCAATTCCGATTCCAACTTGGCACACACCATAACATGGGGAACCCCCGATTCAATTTCGATACTATTTCGATTTGTTTCGGTTGGATCATCTATATTTACAATATAAAGCATGGGTTTGGCGGTCAAAAGATAAAGTTCTTTCAAAATTTTTACCTCTTCTCCGCTATATTCCAATTTTTCCACCCTTTTACCGGCTTCAAGGTGTTGTTTCAGCCTTTCAAGTAAATTTAATTTAATTTTACAGTCCTTAAGAGTCGCACCTTTGGCCTGTTTTTTTGTCTTATTTAAGCTATTATCTACAGTTTGCAAATCTGCCATGATAAGCTCCAAATTGATTATAGACGCGTCTTCTTTTGGGTCAACTTTACTATGCACATGAGAGATATTACTATCAGAAAAAGCCCGGACTACATGGACGATTGCATCCACCTCTCTTATATTAGACAAAAATTTATTCCCCAAACCTTCTCCTTCTGACGCTCCTTTTACCAAGCCGGCTATATCTACAAACTCTATGGCTGCCGGAATTGTCTTTGCCGAATTAGAAACTGCGGATAGCTCCCCAAGTCTCTTATCGGGAACCTCAACCACACCAATATTTGGCTCAATCGTGCAAAAAGGATAATTTTGGGCGTCAGCCTGCTTACTGCCGGTCAAAGCATTAAATAAAGTTGACTTTCCAACATTTGGCAAACCTACAATCCCTAGTGAAAGCATAAATTAAAAAATCATAAATCTAAAATCCTAAATCATAAATTTTCCTATCTTAACTAATTTATGATTAAAAATTTATGGTTTATTATTAAATAACTAAAATAAATAACTATTTAATAACCCAACTTTATCAATCTTTTATTTCTAAAAGCAATCCCGGAAGCGGTTTTTAAATATTTCTCAAAATCCAAAGCTAATTTTTTGTTTCCAAATGCACAAAAGTAAATTAATTTCCATGGTTTAAATTTACTGGTATGAGGAGATTTTCCTTTATTATGATCTTTAAGCCTACCTTCAATATTATTCGTGAAACCTGTATAAAACTGTCTGGAATATTTTTTGCTTTGAATTATGTAAACGTAATACATTTTACTATATTACTACTATTTTCCCCCTTCGCTAAAACTACGGAGTACATTCTTCTACTTCTCATAGCTTACCTCTACACTCTTTGAGCTTCAAAGTAGCAAAGTAGGCCGTGCCATTCGAAGCGCAGCCATGAATAGGGTTGCTAACTTGAATATAGCAATATCCCTTCTTCGCTAAAGCTACGAAGGGCATTCTTCGCTGCGCGAAGAAAAAATAACTGGCTGTGCCATTCGAAGCGCAGCCATGAATAGGGTTGCTAACTTGAATATAGCAATATCCCTTCTTCGCTAAAGCTACGAAGGGCATTCTTCGCTGCGCGAAGAATGGTGGACCCGAGGAGATTCGAACTCCTGACCCCTTGCATGCCATGCAAGTGCTCTAGCCAGCTGAGCTACGGGCCCTTGTTCTATTTAAAAAAAACACCTTGTGTAGGCGAAAAAATTATACTAATAAAAACCATCGATGTCAAGAAAAAATATATTTAAAAGATATCCCCAAGGCACACTGCATGCTATTGCTATGTTTTTAAATATTGATATACTTTTTAAGTGTCCACCACTGGACAATTTAATCATAAAGTATTCCAAAAAATATGGAATGCTCAACCTGTGGAATGAGGGTGTATGAATATGAATGCGAAGAATGCAAATCTTGCGACACTTGCGGCTGCCAGTGTCAAGACGATTACGATGATTATGAAGAAGAATACTAGACCACTCTCAAAAATTCAGCGGTTAAAAAACGGAGTTAAACTCCGTTTTACCTTTTTAAAACCAATCAAAAAACCTGTTTCCATCCATTTTCCGTTTTACTCAAAAAATAAGAGCTCTGTTGGTTATTAGCTTCGACCAATATTTCTACCACCCGATTAAATTTTTCATCACTGATTTCCGAATTCCATCTGTTGAAAAGTTCGACTTTCGTTATAAACAATTCCTGATCAGCTATATTGTCACCGGTAAATATTGTTGATTTATTTTCAATAAAATTATTCTTTGATAATCTGATTTTTAAATCCGGATGCAAATAATTCTCAAATATATCGGCAAACTTTTTTCTGGACTCATAGTCAATAATAAAAGTTAGAGTGTTATACATTTCTTCATCAAAATATATGTCCATTTCTTGCTTTCCTTCAATTTTTTTAAAAAGAGCTTTTGCTAAATTTGGGTGAGTTATTCTTATTACCCCACGACTGGAAACATTTGAAAAAATATACTTGCCGCCTTCATTAGTTTTTATACTTGTATCTCCAACCGTTAAATCAACATTACGCACACCGGTCAAAGTAAATGGTCGCATAACCGTACCTGATAATTTTGCTAACATTTTTTCTTCTTTTGATACCAACCCAACCCTCTCCCATACATCAAAATAACTAAACAGTGAAATTATGCCGGCCAATGACACCAATGCAATTAAAATATATAAAACCAAATTTACTTTTTTTATAGATGGTTTCTTTTTTTCCACCTCCAGTTGTTCCGGTTCTTCTTGTACTTTCATTTCATCGTTATGGGTTCGTAAGCCTTTTATCTTATCTAATAGTCTGTTGATTTTTTTTCTTAATCGAAGATTGTTTAATAATAACAATATCACTAACAAAAGTAGCAGTAAGCTGAAAAAAATTATAAACCCCGGAACATTTGTACTTATCTCTGTCCTTACTTTTTCTATAACTGAAGGTTCAACCGTCTCTTGAATGGAAAAAAAGACTCGATCCTCCTGACCGTCTTCAGTAGTAGCAATAACTGCGTGTGAGCCTGTTTCCAATTCTTCCTCCAATTCGGCCTGCCAATTACCAGTCTCATCAATTTGTACATCTATTATTATTGGTTCTCTTTCTTCCATATTTAAAAAGTTGTATTAATTATAGTTTTAATTAAAAATTAAATAAATCATATTCAGTATGTCATTTCCGCCCCCGTCTACACGAGGGTAAACTCCAGCGGGGGTCCGGTATGCGAAGCCCGTTTTCCTGGATTCCCGCCGAAGCCCGCCCCCTTGTAAAGGAAGTGATATTCATATACTGGATTCCCGCCTTCGCGGGAATGACATTGAATTGGTTTATACAGACGGGGGCGGGAATGACACAGTATTAGCTGTTTAGTGTTTTTCAAATTCCTCAGAACAGATTGGAACTTATAATTTATTATTTGGAATTTCAAATTTTATTATTTTCGTAAGCTTAAGTAGACTGAGTATGATAACTGACCTTTTTAATATATCATTAGCTTAAATTTGCTGTCCGGCACACCGGTACCATAAAAAATTAAATTTCTGGTGTCTGTTATTTCTATAAACTTCACCCCAAATTTATCATACAAGAAAGTATCCAAAACTTTATTATTAATTTTTATGATCGAAATTTTTCCCGGAATTCCGGTCCCCCCGGATATTACTTCACCCCTTGGCTGAGAAATTCTTCCGTCCGGCTCTGTCCCGGCGTCTCCCTCGCCCTTTATAACTTCACATATTTCACTTGGGGCCGGGCATTGTACTGTGGGACACTCGCCCGTTCCCGTCTCTACTACAGGACATTGTGCCGGGACCTCAACGATTCTGTCTATATATTCAATCCGATCAACGTATTCTGTAATTTTTTCACTGGTAAACAAAGGTGTTATATTAATTTCTTCTCCCAGAATATCATTACCGGCACCGATGTTGCTAATCGGTCTGAAATAATACATCACGCCGGGTTCCAAATCAGTAATCGTAATTGAATGGAATAATGATTTATCACTGTCTTCTACGGTGGAATTAGGGTAGGTATAATTTGGAGAAGTTCCATAATTGACAGCTGAATCAGTTCCATAAACCACCCTGGCTGTAGCCGGCATATTTGTATTCCAGGTTATCATTACGGTTGTTTCGTCAATTTGATGAGGAACGGCATTATATATGCCAAGCGGAGCAGAGCCTCCACCGGAACTGCTTGGGCAAACAGTCGTATCTTCTTCAAATTGACAGCCAGAACTGCAGCCATCGCCATCAGTAGTGTTCCCATCATCACACTCCTCACCGGAGTCATAAATACTATTTCCGCAAGACTCATCCGAAAGACAACTGCTGCTGCAGCCGTCTCCACTCACCACGTTGCCATCGTCGCATACTTCATTCCCCTCCACACTGCCATTCCCACATGTTTGACTGGCGCCCGCACCGGTTCCGGCCACAGCTGCATACAATTCTCTTTCCATAATATTGGCACTGGTATCTTCGGTATATATGGCTATCACTACCGCCTCTCCTGACGTGAAATCAGTTTCCGGATCTATGACAAAAGTATAATCATTTACTCCGCCTGAACGCGAAGTTGTATCACCGACATAATTACTACCATTAAAATCCAAAGAACTGGCAAAAGTAATCTTGGTTCCATTGGTAGTAACCGAACCGGCTCCACCTCCATTTGTATAATAAGTGCCATTAACATAAATAACTGTCTCATCCAGATCTACACCGACCCCATCGTCTTTTATATGAAAATTAATAGTTCCGGTAGTGGCTACATTGGCATCATTGGCCGGATCTTGCTGATCTACATATGGAGGATCCGTATCGGCTGTGCTGAAACTGTAATTATCTGTTGTCATCACATTTGGGGTTGTTGCCAAATCTTCACAACCGTAAACACTTACATAAACCGTTTCGTTCTGAGAAAAATCACTTGCCGGGTTTATGCTAAATTGATAACCATAATCAATAGAAGATACACTCACTCCACCATCCCCAAGTTGATATGTCGTAGAAGCAAAACT
>WJJZ01000001.1 GCA_014729395.1 Candidatus Magasanikiibacteriota bacterium | reverse complement strand
TTTTGCACATATTGTCGGTCAGATGGTTTCGCAAGGCGAGGTAGATTTTGGAGTTTTGGTGTGTGGAACAGGAAAGGGAATGGCAATTACTGCAAATAAATGGATAGGAGTTCGGGCAGTTACTGTGAAGGATTTATTTGAAGCTGAGATGGTGAGAGCACATAACGACGCAAATGTTATGTGTTTGGGTGATAAACTCATTGATCAATATGCTATATATGAAGTTCTTAATAAATTTTTTACCACCCCTTTTGAAGGTGGAAGACATGCTCGGAGGGTAGGTAAAATAGAAAATATTACCTAAAAATTTAAAAATGGATAAAATTAATTTTTGAACCTTCATCAAATTGACTAAATTTATTTAAATTTAGTCTTTTTTTTACTTGACAAAATAATTATCGTATAGTATAGTTTCGTGTCCCGTACGTTTACAAAATTCAAAATGAAGGAGGAAAAAATGACTCAAGAATTGAAAATAATTAAGACGGAGGATGAAGAACTTTCTTCGTTGGAGGAATTAAAAATAAAAATCGAAAAAATTGAATCCCGCCTTAAGAAAGGACCGACCGAGGATGAGCTCGAAAAGATTGCCCATAAGCTTATCAGTGAGGGTGGTGAGGCTACTAGCGCCCTTGAACCGAGAGATATACTCGAACACGAGATTGCTCGAGAGAGTCTGGCTATTCAGTGGGAACAGGATCTTCAAAAGAAATTAAAAAAAAATAAGAAGGAGTTCGACAGGCTGATTGGACTACGCAATAATCTGAAGGCTATCCAAATAAATGAATTGCTAAAAAAGCTTCCGTCTCCTAGGGTTCGGGGAACGAACCTGGAGAAAGGAATCGAAGATCTTAGGAGTAAGTTCAGCTCCGGCCAAAATTTTGGTTCGGCGACTGATTACTTGACAGAAACAGCGCCCATGGACGAGCGGGAGGAAGAATTCAGAAAGCGGTACTCCTTTCTTCCCGACATTGTCTGGGAGGCTGTAGAGTATGCCTCCGGTTTTCGTGGTCTGATGTGCGGCTACATAAAACCGCTGCAGGCTGAACACAAAAGAATAAAAGCCGAGGAAGACAGCCCACAGAAATCCGGCTATATGAAGATCCTGTGGCAAAGGATGCGGGAGATTCAAGCTTGCATTGACAGCATTAACGCTGTCATTGAGGATTTCTACGGTTTCAAGCTCGGTAAAGTGTACGCGCCCGGAGCAGTATACTCAGAGGTGGTCTCGGTCGTGGCGCTGGACAAGCGTTTCGACGGTTGGGACAAACTGCCCGAGCGTCCACGCGATCTGATGTCGGCCGAGGACATGCGACGCCAAAAGCAAATGCAGGCCGAGCAGCGTCGGCAGCAAGCCGAACTGGCGACCAGAACCGATGAGGTTTATAGCCGTCTGGTTAAGAAGGACGGTGGTGGCCTTTTCAACGAGCGCGAATTGGCTCGTGAGCTGGCCCGTCGGACAGCCGAATTAATGGTCGGCAAAGAGGCAAAGAAGCTCAAGCAGGCTTCCCTCCGAACGGCTATCAGGCTCCAGCGAGAGTCAGATAATCCAGATGCTGACTTGTGCCGTGATGCAGAGGCACTCTGCTTAGCGGCCGAAATCTCGGAGGAGGATTTTTTGGAAGAGTTTCTCAAAGAATAAAAAAACCCACACGGAATTGGGGTTGATTTAAAAAAATAAGCGTCACTCTATAGGTTTGGCGCTTTTTTAATCTATAAAATTAATTTATTCCAAATGCATTTCATGTGCATGTGTCTCGTGTCCCTCGTCTTCATTTTCATGATTTTCATGAGAATGCGGTAGAAGTAGCATCGTAGCCAAAACTAGGATTCCCAAAATTATTGCCAATAATTGTAGCAAAGATTTACCGCTGTCTTTTTCTTTTTGTAATTCAGGAATAAGATCTGAACCGGCTATATAAATAAAGCTACCGGCCGCAAATGGAACTAAAAATTGTGTTAAATTTTCGGTGTAGCTGCCTACGACAAGCGCTATCATCGCACCCAAGACGGCTGTTAAAGCGGTCGCGAAATTTAAAGCTATCGCTTTCTTTTTGCTGAAACCTCCGTGTAGCAGAACGCCAAAATCACCAATTTCTTGTGGTATTTCATGCAGGATAACGGCAAAGGTGGTGGCAAGACCAAGTGGAATATTAATTAAATAGCTGGCGCCGATAATTAGGCCATCTATAAAATTATGCAAAGCGTCACCGAAAAGATTCATATAAGCAAAGGAATGAATTTTTTTGTCACAAATGTGTTCCGGGTGGTGACAGTGACGCCAGTGTATAAATTTTTCTATGATAAAAGAAAATAATATTCCGGATAGAATGTAAAATGAAATTGTTGGTGTAAAGCCGACCTCATTTACAATTTCCGGAAGTAAGTGTAAAAAAGCTCCGCCAAAAAGTGCACCGGTTGAAAAACTAACCAGGTAGAGGAGGATTTTTTTCAGACTTTCAGTTTTTATGGAAAATAAAAGAATGCCCAATACTGCAATCAGACTAACCACTATTACACTCGAAATAGCGTATAGCCAAGTTATGAACATAGGTTTTGGTATTACAGATTCTGTGAATTAAATGCTTTGTGATGGGCTTGTGATTGGAGACTAGAGACCGGTAATTGGTGGTTATGGTAAAATAATCTCCAATCACTAATCTTCACTTACAAGTCCCCATTATTTTACTCCAATTTTACTTTTAAGTAAAGACGTCGCGTTGGATTTCTTTTGTCCACAATCCGGGTGTTGTCAAAAAATTTTAATATGTTATATTCTCTCTACAATAAATTTTTAAAAAAATAAATTATGGAGGATGAACAATTTGATATAACAAAAACCGCAGTATTGGATTTTGTGCAACAATTGTTTGAAGAAATAGAAAAAGAATTGGCCGTGTCGCATCAGGAGAAATACGCTCTTCTTGAAGACGCATTTGAATCAGCTGTAGATCAGGATGAACTAAAAGTGGCATTTGAGCAATGGTATCATGAACACGAAGAAGATTTGGATTTTGATTATGAACTCAATGAGCTGTGGGATCAAGCGCTCGGTAATATGGACGATTAAAAAAAATAACGCCTACGTTAATCCGGTACAAATAGGCGTTTTTTTAATCCTTTTAAAAAAATAAATATGAAGATTCTATTATTTTATTATTTTTATCAAGACGCAAAAATAATGAATGTACTTCTTGGCAATTTTTCGGTATCAGGATTTTTCTTTCGTTAATTGAAATTGTTTTTTTAAAGCAGGGCTCAGGTTTTAAATTTTTAAGACTATTTTCATTAAATATGTAAATTGTCGAAGTTTGGAAATTATCTTCGCCCTGCAGATAAATATTTTGACCATCAAAATTTAATAAACTTTTTTTATTGCGCAAAGAATTATAATGATAATTAAATGAATTTATAAATCCATTTATCCAGAAATCAACATTAGAAACAAGGATGCTTTCGTCATTTTTAAAAAAACCGTTATAAGACCAATTATTTGTGCCGGACAAGACGGTTTTTTCGTCAATTATAAGAGTATGTTGATGAATATAGGGATTGAAGTATTCTGTATTATTTTCGATTATGCCATTCGGATCCCATGTCCTGTAAAGATCACTAATAATTTCAATATTTTTATTATTTTCATCAAAATCAGCAAGTTTTGGGATAGAAGAATTTTCCGACCAAATATAATAGTCATCACTGATTAACCTTATGTAAACCCCTTGGGAGGCTTTTTTTGCAAGAGCTTCGGCTATATCATAATCTGTCAATTGCCAAATTATAATGTCTATTTTTTTTTCAGCTGAATCAATTAACTCCAAAATTCTTTGTTTGATGGAATTTTTTTTAAAACCGGGTGAAAACCAAACTTCAACAAAACCGTTTTTATAATTTATTTTTTTAATGAGGGGTTTATAGTTATCGTGATGCAATTTATCATAGCCTCTGATACCGTTTTCAAGTAGATTTTGTTCGTTATTAAAAGCGGATATTATATATGGATCAGAGGTTTCCAGGACAAAACTCGGGTCGTAATTTTCTTGTAGCCGGGTATAATTAAAAGAACCAAACAGTAATTTTTGTTTTTCTAAACCAAAATCAAAAATACTGAATTTATGATGCATGTGATCACCTTTTATCAGATTGCCGCTTCCAATATTTTTTATGGGGTAGGTTGTTGTTGTTCCAAAGAGATGTTTGTGTTGCGACAATTTTCCAACGTCTAGTATTAAACTGATATCTACGCCGTTTTCGTAGGCTTCATCTAATTCCTTCTTTATAAGATCGTTATCGATGGAATACTGAACTAAATCTATATTATTTTCCGCTTCTCTAATTCTATTTGTAATTAAATCAGTAAAAATATTTGTATTCGGTTGATCGTTAAAATATAGCTTACCCGTGAAATTAGTATTAGTGCTTATGTTTTGTCCGGCTTTATAAAAGAAATTTTCATTCTCATTATTATTTCCATGGATAACTAAGGATAGGCTTATTAATAAAATACTGACAACCAAAAAAAATACTACCAGCAGAATAATAAGTTTAGAATTTTTTTTAATTTCCCAGCTTATATTTTTTTTCATAATCGATCAAATTATTATCATGAGTGGAAAAACAAATTAAAGTCGATTTATCAAGCACTTCATCAATTTTTACTATCATTTGATTAATCATAGGACTGCCAATGTCAAGCCATAAATTGTCAATAATTATTACCGGTGGTTTGTGTATTATGCAATATGCCAGCTGAATTAAAGCTTTTTCTTTAAAAGATAAATTATTTAATAAATTTTTTTTATATAGCAAATTGGGTTGTCTAAACAAAAAGTTTAGAGGTTCCAAGTCTTTTATTTCATTCAAAATATTTTCGATCCCCATTGCTGAGCCGGTATCAATTTTTTTGGCTTTCAAAATTTCCATCAAACATAGTTCAGTATTAAAATTTGGATATACATAATAAAAATTATTATCTATCCTTTTCCAATGTTTGTACAAATATCTTTGTTCATCATAGTTTATTACCCATGCCTGGCTTTGGGAGTTTGAATGTAGGCCGCAAAAAATTTTTGCCAGATTTGTTTTTCCCGTTGATTCCTTCCCGTA
The DNA here is from genome assembly GCA_014729395.1 of Candidatus Magasanikiibacteriota bacterium. Classification (GTDB taxonomy): domain Bacteria; phylum Patescibacteriota; class Patescibacteriia; order Magasanikbacterales; family UBA922; genus WJJZ01. Next base: position 142,698 of record WJJZ01000001.1, on the reverse strand, counting down.
TATCAGATATCGTTTGTCAGAGTAAAACTCAAAGTGTAAGTCAGAAAATTTGTTGCCCGATCTGTTTATATTGGTTTTTTTTGCTTTGAAAATTATTTTGCTAAATCTTTTTTTGTTTTTTATTTTAGGTCGGTTATATTTTTCCGGTATCGATAAAACCGATCCGAGTTTTATAGGATAACTGAATAATCCTATTCTCAGTGATAAATAAAATGATTTAATTATCAGGCTTATAAAAATGGCCAGTATTACCCAGTCAATGGAGTTTTCTATTTTTATAAATGGATAATAAATTTCCAAAATATATATTAAGCCGGCAAATATTGTTAATACTGCGAATATTATTTTATTACCATATTTAAGCCAAAGCTCTCTTTTGACTCTAAAAAAAGTGTCAACTTCTACCAATCTGTCAAAATAAGAAAGATAACTTTTTTCTTTTTTGTTTAACTTTAATACAGAAAATTCTGCCAAAGTTTTATTTATAAAAAGAAGTATTTTTGAATACATTGTCTGGTCTCGGCTGACATAGTATTTTGAAACAATATAGCTGCTGAAAAAAATCATCGCATTAATTGCAATTGATAAAAGTACAATGAAAAGAATTGAAGTGCTGATAATCAGGGAGGCAATTATCAGCCCCAATTCCAAAAAAAGTATATGAACCAGAGGAAACAGGCTGTTTGCCAAACCTATCTGTAATAATGAAAAGTGGTATGTTATTTTAGTAAAAATCTTACCCCTGTCCTCTTCGGTGAGAGATAATAAATGCTTATTGATAAAATTTTTGTACCAGGCTCTTCTCAAATCATTTATAAAAAACACTATTATTTTTTTCTCAAATTTTATGGCATAAAAACCGGCTATCAAATAGAGAATTAATATGAATAATAAAGTTAAAAAAGAAAAAAATAGATTTTTTATTTCCAACCAATAGGAGTATTTTTTTAGATAGAGACTAATCCAAAGTGGTGAAGATATTTCGATGAATAGGGTGAAAAGTGATAATATAAGTGTAAAAAAAATTAAATATCTTTTTTTTAAAATAAATCTTTTTATAAAATTTTTTTGAATTGGATTCAATTTTAACGGTCTAACGACCTGTTTAATTATTTGTCTTTTTTGATACAGATAATTCTGTAATGCTTTTTTTTCCATGTTTGATATTTAGATAATACTTGAATAATGATGGTACATTATTTGACTTTAGTATTTTTTTTACTTGATTTTGTTTTTTATGCGAATATTTTTTAAAAAAATATTTGGTCAATATTTTGAAAAAAGTTTCTGATAGTTTCTTTATTTGTTTATCATTATTTACCAGTCTATATGATGAGAGCAGTTGTAAAAAATCGTGGTGAATGGAGTCGGAGTCCGTATATAAATAATATTTTATTTTTTTTAATTTTTTTGAAGTTGGGATAGGCTTATAATCCAATTTTCTTTTCCATCTCGAAATTGCTCTGGCTGTAGTTTTATTATTAATACTTATGGTTCCGTCTGAAAATTCGTAACCAAGAAAGATAAATTTTTTTTCGGCTTTCTGTATGGAGGTTTTCTTTTCTGACAGATGTAGATCTAAATTTTCAATTTGTCTGCATATTTTTGTTTTTAGATTATTTAATTTTGTTATATTTTTATCCATAAGTATAAAATCATCACCAACTCTGCGATAAAGAGATACTTTTTTCCCAATTTCTTTATCCATATCGTCTAAATACAGGTTGGCAAAAAAGGCAATTATTGGAACACCCTGAACAAGACCTTTTTTTGGAATTATTATACTCTTGTCAAAAAAAAATTTATTTTTTATAAATAAATTAAGTAATAGTTCGGTTTTTTCGTCAAAATATAAAGACTTAATTTTATTTTTTAAAATATTTTGGTTAATATTGTCAGTATAGTCTTTTATATCTGCACAAAATACAAAATCGTTTTTGTAGTGTTTATTATATCTTTTAACAACCGACTTTGCAGCTTTGTGAGCAGGGTGGCTTGTCCTGTATGAATAAAGATAGTCTGATAACATATTATTTACTATCGGTTCAATTATTCGATAAATCGCTTGGGCTTTTATTCTATCTTTTACAGAGTAGATGAAAATAGACCTATCACCGCCACTTTTTTTAGGGATGTTTAGTTTTAATGCCGGGGTAAGCGGAATAAATTTTTTTAATTCAGTCTCTATTTCTTCTACCATTTCAGCCGAGTTAAAATCAAAATCGTTCAAACATTTTCCATCAAGACCGCGGTATTTTGCAGATTTTGAATTTTCATCAAACGTTTTTACAAGATCAAGGTAAGCGTTGATGATGTTATTTGTATTGACAATTTTTTCAAATAAATTCATAAAAAAATACCCAAAAAAGGGTAGCTAAAAAATTCCACTCAGTTAACCGTGCGGTATGGCGTACCCAAGCGGGAGGCCATGTATCGAAGCTTCGAGAGAAGCGTAGACCGTTCAGATAGTTGAACAGAATTTTCAAGCTAACCCTTGTGTTTTTCTTATTTATTTCATCCAATTTCGCCGTTACCAGCCGGCTTGATTGTGAAATCAGACCAAATAAATGCAGGTAATCCAATAATTGAAGTACCGCTCGGTTAATTAGAGTAGATATGTATAATATAACCTATTTAACATAATTGAGCAATTGCCAGCCTTGAGATTTGATGGTATTATGGAAATTGAATAGTAAATGATATGTGATAGTTGATATATAGGTTTTTATCTTTATCGCCTATCACTTATTACTTATCACTTTTTTATGATAGATAACTTAGAATCCATAGCTAAAGTCCTAATTGCTTCCCATAAGGGAATTCTTGCAGCTGATGAGAGCACAAATACAATTACCAAACGCTTCGATGTTCTAGGTATTGAATCCACCGAAGAAACTCGCAGACAATACCGCGAGATGTTGTTTACCACGGCCGGAATTGAAAATTATATAAGTGGGGTAATATTATTTGATGAAACAATTCGTCAGGAGACCGAGGATGGTGTATCTTTTGTTGATGTTTTAAAAGAAAAAGGCATTATTCCGGGAATAAAAGTAGATCAGGGAAAGGAAGCAATGCAGAGTTCTCCGGAAGAGATGATCACAAAGGGCTTGGATTCTTTGGCAAAGAGATTGCAAGAATATTATAAATTTGGAGCAAGATTTGCCAAGTGGCGAGCGGTTATTAAGATCAGCGAAAAATTGCCAACCGAAGAATGTATTGAAAAAAATATGTCAGATTTGGCCCAGTATGCCAAGATTTGTCAGGAAAACGATTTTGTGCCGATAGTTGAGCCGGAAGTTTTGCGAGATGGGAGTCACGGAATTGATAGGTGTTATGAAGTAACAAAAAAAGTTTTAGAAAAATTATTTGAAAAATTATCTGAAGCGGGAGTGGATTTAAAAGGAATTTTATTAAAACCAAACATGATAACTCCGGGTGAGGCGAGTGAAGAAGAAATGGATCCGGAGATTATTGCAGAGAAAACGGTTGAATGTTTTAAGGCTGTTGTTCCGGAGGTAGTTCCGGGAGTTGTATTTTTATCCGGCGGTCAAACAGAAGCCCAGGCTTGTGAAAACTTAAACGCCATGAATAAAAATTATACTGATTTGCCTTGGCAGCTTAGTTTTTCTTATGGTCGGGCTTTGCAAAATAGCGCCATGAGGACTTGGAATGGTAAGGATGAGAATGTTGGGGAGGCGCAAGAGGTATTTTTAAATCGAGCCAAGCTGGTTAGCGCAGGGAGAGAGGGGAAATATAGTATTGAAATTTGAAAATAAAAAAACCACCACGATCACCTGCTGACCGCAGTGGTTTTGAAGACTATGAAAAACATTTTTAGAACCTTAGTTCTTCAAACCCCCCATGTTCATCATCGTCTTCATCTTCCACCCCATCTCCATCCCACCTCTCGTACTCTAGCTCTATCAAAGCCTCATAATTATTCGAGAGAGACAGTTCCCTCAATATTTCTTGTCTTTGTTGTTCTGTGTCTGCCTCCTCCCCGGCTGTTTTAAAGGAGGTCGCTATGGCCTCCACTTCATGATAACTGGACAATTTTTCGTAAGTCTCTTCAAGGCCATCCGTTATATTTGTTAATCTACAATTAATAAGTTTAATGGAGCCAACGTCAGTATTTTCAGCATTAATTGCGAAGGTCTTGCAATTTACAAATTGGAGACCTTTTACAATTACTCTTTTAAGTGAAAACCCGGCTTCCAGTATGTCCTTCTCGAAACATCCACCACTTAGATCTGTGGACTCAAAAAGCATATTCGCCATCTCTGAAAAACGGACATTTATTGAAGTGCAGTTACAGCCGTTAAATTCGGCGTCTATAAAAAAGATGCTTTCAAAATGACAATCATCAAGCCCGGAATTTAGGAACGTAATTTCTTCTAACAAAGAACTTGTCTTTGGTTCGAAACATTCATTCAGGGGAAAAGTATTACCATTTATTTTTTTACCAAAGAAAGTCCCCGAAAGGTTTGTATTATCAAATTGTACTTTTTCCAAGTGTGATTTAGTGAAAACCGCATGTCTCATGACAGCATTTATAAAATGACAATTTTTGAATTCACATTTACGGAATTCACTACCACTAAGATCAGTTCCGGTAAAAGACATTTGCTCGAATGCGACATTATCAAAGACAACGTTATTCATGATTAGACCGGGGACGTCGATATTCTTTAGCTCTTCCATTACAAAAATTGCGCCCGAAATATCAGCTGTTTGGCTAATCTTTACAATAATTTCCAAGTCGTCGCAACTAATTTCAATACCCTGGAAATCATATTTACAGTTTCCACAGTTATCCAGGACTTTTCTCATCATATTGAAATGAAGAGAGAGTAGTAAATATTCTTCCTCTACAGAAAGATTGCGAGAAATATCAATTACTTTTTCTTTTGGAACATTCAAGAGTTCGAAGAAGTCAAATATTTTTGCTTCGTCATTTGTTAGAAGTCTGGATAAAGATTTTTTACCTTCGTATTTTGTCATTTGCATCCTGCACGCTCCTTTTTGGGTATGTTGGTTTGGGGATTTACTTGTGAATGAACAGTAACAAAATAATATACAAGATTATATTGTTTTTGTCAAGAGTCAATTTGCTTTATCCACAAAAACTGTCGGTGAAAATTTGACAGTTTCATTTGTTATGGTATCATCTAAAATAAGCCTAAAATATGGATATCAACTTTTTAAAAAAATTAGGATTTTCTGACAAAAGCGCCAAAGTATATTTGGCGCTCTTGCGTTTGGGTCCCAGTTCTGTGCGAAAATTAGCGGAAAATTGTGAATTGAACCGCGGTTCTACTTATGACTCACTTAAATGGCTACAGGATAAAGGGGTGGTAAATTTTTATAAACAAGATAGTAAACAGCATTTTGTAGTTGAAGATCCATTGCGCTTGAAAAGCATAATAGTGAATAAAAAAAAGAAATTAAGTGAAGTGGATTCAGAGATGGATAGGATTATTCCCGAGCTTCAGGCTATTCATCATAAGGGTGGTGACAGGCCAATGGCCAGATATTATAATCATAATGAAATCAAGGAGATATTAGAAGACGTTTTGGAAAATTGTGAGCACAGTGAAGAAAAAGAGTATCGGATTTACTCGGCCGAAGGAGTAAGACAGTATTTATATGAAGATTTCCCAACTTTTAGTGATGCTAGAATTGGAAAAGGAATTTCTGTAAAGGTAATTGCTTTGGGCGAGGGGGGTAATTTACGTGGTTTGGATAAGCGGAAGTGGATTAAAGATAAAAGTGAGACTCCAACTTATATCATTATTTATCCAAATAAAACCGCTTATATTTCTCTAAATGCTAAACGAGAACCGGTCGGGGTGGTTATTGAAAACAAGGGAGTATATGAGACGCAGCGTGCTATTTTTGAAGAACTTTGGACAAAAATTTAATTAATATGTTTATCCTTGACTTTGATCACACCCTATACGACACACATCTTTTATCCAAATCAATGAAGAGTGTTTTTTTGTCTTATGATATTTTATTGGATGATTTTGAAAAGTCTTATAAATTAGCTATTTATGGCGAAAACGGTAATTATGTCAATTATACATTTGAAAGACAGCTAAAAATATTAAAAAAAATTGGCTACAGTTTTGACTATAATGGGGTATTGGATAAGTTGGATGCCTTGTTGGAAGAGAATAGATTATTTGATGATACTATTGATTTTTTGGAATTTATAAAGAATTTAGGTTTGAAAAATATTTTACTTACTGCCGGTAATGACAAATTTCAAAAGAAAAAGATTGAAGCGGTTGGAATTTCGGATTACTTTGATGATATTAAGTTTGTTCATAACGGGAAAGAAAAGCTGGTAAAAAGTTTTTTTTCACCTCAAAACAAACTTTTTTTTATCAATGATAATTTACAAGAAAATTTGGCTGTCAAAAATACTGTGGCTGAAGTAGAAGTTCTAACAAAGAAAAATCAATATAAAAATACAGAGGAAGAATTAATAAAAAGTGGCATTCCTTTTTTTAATAATTTAACAGATATAAAAAAATATGTTGCAGGACAAGTTTAAAAATTTTGGCGTAGTTATCCTGGCTGCGGGCAAAGGAACCAGATTAAATTGTACAGATATCCCCAAAGTAATGTTGGAGATTGGCGGTAAACCGATCGTGAGCTATACTGTTGATACTTTGAAAAAAATGGGTTTTAGCAAAGAACAAATTGTAATGGTAGTAGGATTTCAAAAAGAAAAAGTAGAGAATTATTTTGGAGATAATGTAAGTTATGCCCATCAGGAAGAAAAAAAGGGGACGGCTCACGCCGCTTATACCGGTATGGTTGAATTACCGGAAAATATTAAAGATGTGTTGGTGCTCGGAGGAGATGATAGCGCTTTTTATACTCGCGAGAGTTTGGAAACTTTTATTGAAAAACATATGGAGAGTGGCGCAAAACTATCATTATTAAGTGCGGAAGTCGAAGATCCGAGTATGTTGGGAAGGGTAGTACGTCATCCGAATGGAGATATTGAAGTCATTGAAAAAGAGTATTTAACAGATGAACAAAAAGAAATAAAAGAAATTAGTACAGGCACCTTTTGTTTTGACCGTGATTGGTTTGAGGATATTTTTCCCAAAATGCCACCGCTTAGAAAATTGGGCGAATGGGGTTTACCAACAGCTCTGGCTATGGCAAGAGACGAAAAAGTCAAATATCAAGTTGTTAAATTAAAAGACAGTGACGAGTGGTTTGGTGTAAATACAAAAGAACAGCTGGAAGAGGCGGATAGGAGAAAAAAGGGGAACTAATTAACAAATTATCTAATTAATCAGCAAAGTATGTGTGGAATTGTAGGCTATATTGGAAACAGGGAGGCGGGACCGATCCTTGTTCAAGGTTTGCGTCGATTGGAATACCGCGGATATGACAGTGCCGGTGTGGCTGTGATTGACAACGAATTAACTCGCGTGCGCGCAGTTGGTAAAATTGATAATTTGGCTGAAAAATTAAAAGATTTTAATTTAAACGGCAAGGCGGGAATTGCCCACACCCGTTGGGCTACGCATGGTGGAGTAACCGAGGCCAATGCTCATCCTCATATTTCTTGTGATGGGAAATTGGTTTTAGTTCATAACGGCATTATTGAAAATTATCGAGAGATAAGAGATAGGTTAAAAGATGAACACAAATTTGACTCAGAAACTGATTCTGAAGTTTTGGTGCATTTAATTGAAGATCATTATAATAAATTGGAATCAGTAGATGATGATTCACGGCTTAGGAAGGCGGTTGAGACCGCTTTATCTCATGTACGTGGTACTTATGGATTGGTGGCTATGCATTCAGATCATTCGGATTGTCTGGTGACAGCCCGATTGGGTAGTCCAATCGTGGTTGGAGTAGGTGATAGCGAATATTACATCGCCAGTGATGCTACTCCGATGTTGGCATACACAAAAAAAGTGGTTTTTTTGGAAGATGGGGAGCTGGCGCAAATTTCAAAGAGCGGTTTTGAAACTTTTAATTTGAAAGATGAGCAAATTGTTAAATGCGTAGAAGAAATAGAATGGGACGATGAACAGGCGCAAAAACAGGGTCATCCACATTTTATGATAAAAGAAATATTTGATCAGCCAACTGTTTTTGAGGATGCCATTCGTGGTCGTTATGATATACAAGAGGGAACGGCTCACTTGGGTGGGTTAAACATGACCGAAGAAGAAATGCATAAAGTCGACAGGATTGTTCTAATTGCCTGCGGTACCGCGTCCTATGCCGCTATGGTAGGCAAATATGCTTTTGAGAGGTTGGCAGGCATCCCGACAGAAGTGGATGTAGCTAGTGAGTTTAGGTACCGGGATCCAATAATCAATGAAAAAACTCTTGTGTTTGCAATATCTCAATCCGGAGAAACGGCTGACACTCTGGCCGCCTTAAGAGAGGCTAAGAGAAAAGGTGCGTTTGTGAGAGGGATTGTCAATACGGTTGGTTCAACAATTGCTCGCGAGACTGATGGTGGTACATATATTCATGCCGGACCGGAGCTCGCTGTTGCTTCTACCAAAGCTTATACCAACATGGTGGCTATAATGTTGTTGTATGCATTGCAATTTGGTAGATCAAAAAGATTAAGTTTGGCTACCGGCCAAAGATTGCTACACGCTATGCGTGAAATTCCGGAAAAGATGAATAAAATTTTTGAATTAAATAATGATATAAAGAAATTAGCAGAGAAATATAAAAATTATAAAGACTTTTTGTTCTTGGGGCGTGGTATTAATTTTCCGGTTGCATTGGAGGGATCTCATAAATTAAAAGAAATTTCCTATATTCACAGCGAAGCTTATCCGGCCGGGGAAATGAAACATGGGGTCAACGCCCTCTTGGCGGAAGATTTTCCTGTTTTTGCACTTATGACAAAAAATCAGCTCTATGAAAAAATGAGGAGTAATATAGAAGAAGTAAGAGCACGTAAGACCCCCATTTTACTTGTTGCCAATATCGGTGATGAGAAAGCAAGAGAGCTGGCAGAAGATGTGATTTACATTCCGCCAACTATGGAATTATTAGAACCTTTGTTAAATACGATTCCTTTGCAGTTATTTGCGTATCATGTAGCCGTTTTGTTAGGACGAGATGTTGATAGACCGAGGAATTTAGCCAAGAGTGTGACTGTCGAATAAACATTGATTTGGACAGATTAAAAATGATTTAGTGAATAGTGAAATTTGTGGTTGTGAATACCTTTTTTGTCATTCCCGCGAAGGCGGGAATCCAGGAAAGAAGTTCGTTGTAATAGGCTGGATTCCCGCCTTCGCGGGAATGACATGGTAATATAGTTTATCAAATAAATAATTAAAGGTATCATGAAATTTAAAGCAGTATTGTTTGACATGGATGGTTTACTAATAGATAGCATGTATCATTGGCTTGAGATTGATAAAAAATTTTTTACAGAAAAAGGTGTTGAGTTGACACCGGAAATGGTTAAATACTTTACCGGAAGAAGTTTGAAAGAAAATATTTTATGGATGAAGGAAAAATTTGGTTGGGAGGATAGTGTTGAGACAATGGTTTATATGCGGAAAGATTTAACAAACGCTATCTACAGCGATCACTCCCAAATTATGCCGGGAGCAGATGATTTAATTAGAAGAGTGGCAAAGACTAATATAAAACAAGCAATTGCTTCCGGTGCGACAGAAGATTGGATAAATATAATCGTGGATAGGTTTAAGTGGCGCGAGCATTTTGACGGGTTAATTTCTGTAGAACATGTTGAACACAAAGGCAAACCGGCACCGGATGTTTATTTACATGCGGCCGAAAAATTGGAAATAAACCCTAATGATTGTGTGGTTTTTGAAGATGCGGAAAATGGAGTGCTTTCAGCCAAAGCCGCTGGGATGCATTGTGTGGCTGTACCGGATGAACGTTGGAGTTTTGGAGATTTTTCAAAAGCTGATTTAGTCATTAATTCGTTGGAAGACGAAAGGATAGATAAACTTTTGAATTTATGAAAAAAAATATTGTGATTTTTGGCGGAGGGAATGGAACGGCCAATACAATAAATGCTTTGAAAGAAAATAAAAATTTAAATCTTTCGGCCGTTATATCCACAAGTGATTCCGGGGGTTCTTCCGGTGAGCTTAGAAAAAAATTTGAAACGCTCCCTCCGGGAGATATCATGCGGGCGGTTTTAGCCATGTCAAAATACGATTATAAAATACTGAAAAAAATTTTTTATAAATCACGTTTTGAAAATGTTGGAAGATTGGATAAACATAATTTAGGAAATTTATTTTTAGTTTTATCCGAAAAATATAACGATGATTATATGTCTTCTATTCGCGCACTGGAGCAGGCAGTAGATGCTGTCGGTCAAGTTTACCCGGCAACGTTAAAACAAAACGACTTGGTGGTTGAATTATCAAATGGTGATATAGTAAGAGGAGAGACAAATATTGATCGGCCGGAATATGATAGAAGCTTAAAAATAAAAAAAGCATGGCTCGAACCGGAGGTAGAAATTTATGAAGAGGTAAGGGAAATAATTGAGGCGGCTGATTATATATTACTTGGTTCAGGTAGTTTTTTTACCAGTATTATAGCTTCAATTTTGCCACTTGGAATAAAAAAAGCGATAGAAAAATCAAAGGCAAAATTAATTTATATCTGTGGCAATGCTTATGAAACACATGGCGAGACCGGTCCGGAAATTTTAAGCGATTTTGTCAAAAAATTAGAGGAGTATCTACCTTGTAAACTCGATTATATTATTTATAATAATCACGAGCTAACTGAAGATGAGAAGAAACAGTACTTGCAAAAAAAATGGGCTGTATTTCCGGCTGATACAGAGAATTTAAAGGGTCATAATTTGATACAAAAAGATTATGAAGCTAACGAAAATGGAGGAGTGGGATTGTCTACCAAAAAGCTGGGAAAAATTTTAAATGAAATTATAGATTATGGAAATTAGTGAAATTAAAAAGAATAGTTTCGCCGTAAAATTTGTTGCCCGTATCAATGGTGAGGTTGCCGGGAGGGCTTATCTTTATATTATAAAAAATGATCTACATGAGAAGCCTTATGGCCTGATGGAGGATGTGTTTGTTGAAGAAAAATACAGGGGTCAAAGACTGGGTCGTTCATTAGTTGAGAATTTAATTAAAAAAGCGGAAGAATTAAATTGTTATAAATTAATTGGTCAAAGTAGATTTGATAGAGAGCATGTTCATAGATTATATGAGAACTTGGGTTTTAAAAGACATGGATACAATTTCAGGCTAAATTTTTAAATATGAATTTATACGAATTTGAAGCTAAACAACTTTTTGAAAAATATAATTTAAAGATCCCAACAGGTGTAAACGTTCGAAGAGGGGATGACTTTGAAAAAGCTTATCAGAATTTGGGCGTTTTGAATGTCGTTCTAAAAGCCCAAGTATTGTCCGGGAAGCGTGGTAAGAATAGTGCAATCAGATTTTGTTCATCGCCTGGAGAGGTAAAACAGGCTTGCAAAGAATTATTTGCCATGGAAATTAAAAATCAGTATGTTGCTGCAGTTAGAATTGAAGAAAAATTGGATATAGATGAAGAACATTATTTATCTATTACTTATGATACTTGTGCCAGGCAGCCGGTTTTGGTTTATAGTCATGAAGGTGGAATTGATATTGAAAATGTAAAAGAAGAAAAGATAAAAAAACAGCTTTTGGATATTAGAATTTCAACCCCCCCTAACCCCCCCTTGGAAAGGGGGGGAGAAGTTGTTCCATATGTAAAAGAATTGTGGGATTGTTTTTTGGGGGAAGATTGCAGATTGGTTGAGATAAATCCATTGGTAAAGACTTCGAACGGTGAGTGGATTGCCGCTGACGCCAAGATCGCTCTCGATGAGGATGCTTTTTATCGTCACAAAGATAGAAGCCCTTCGACAAGCTCAGGGTTCGCTCCTCGGAGCGAAATGGGTCGTCCGCCAACTGAAAGAGAAATTGCAGTCAAAAAAATCGATGAAGGAGAGAAATATTACCAAGGAACAGCCGGTAAATATATTGAAATGGATGGTGAAATTGCGGTTTTGTTTTCCGGGGGCGGAGCCAGTATTGCCAATATGGATGCCTTAATGCAGGCAGGCCTTAAACCCGCTAACTATACAGAATATTCCGGGAATCCACCTCGCAAAAAAGTGTATGAGCTTGCAAAAATAGTTTTATCAAAACCGGGTCTTAAAGGTCTGTGGATTGCCGGTGGAGTGGCAAACTTTACAGATGTGGCGGCAACTTTTGGTGGAATAGTTGACGCTCTAGATGAGCTAAAACCAAATTATCCGATTGTTATTCGTCGGGCCGGCCCGAATGAAGAAGAAGGAATACGACTAATGCAAGACTGTGCTAAAAGAAATAATTTAAAAATTAAAATTTTTGGCAAAGAAACACCGATGAGTGATACGGCAAAGGTTTTGGCGGGGATGGTCGGTTAGAAATTAGTAAATAGTAAATAGAAATTGGTAAATTTTAAATAGATTTTTGGAAAAGTTTATTTACCATTTACCATTTACAAATTACTTATCAGAATATTATGTCAATTTTAATCAATAAAAATACAAAAGTTTTGGTTCAGGGTATTACCGGTAAGGAAGGTCAAAAGGCGACAAAAGCCATGCTCGACTATCATACAAAGGTTATAGGTGGAGTAAGACCGGGAAAAGGCGGGGAGAAGGTAGAAGGTTGTCCGGTTTTTAATACAGTAGCGGAGGCAAAAGAGAATTTTAGTGATGTTGATACCTCTGCTGTTTATGTACCGCCCTTTGCGGTGAAAGACGCTGTGATGGAAGCAATTGAGGTTGGAATCAAGACGATAAATATCATGGCTGAGCGAGTTCCAATAAAAGATACTGCTTACTTTTTGGCAGCAGCCAAAGAAAAAGATATTAGAGTTATCGGTCCAAGTTCGTTAGGCTATATCAGTCCAGGTGAAGGGCGAATTGGTGTGGTCGGTGGGCCTATTGTAGAAGAAATTTTTCAGCCCGGAGGAGTAGGTATTATTTCTCGCTCCGGTGGTATGACAAATGAAGTCGCTTGGCAGGTACGCCGGGCAGGTTTGGGCCAGAGTACGGTTGTGCATGTTGGAGGAGATTTACTTATGGGTACAACTTATGCTGACCTTTTGCGTTTATTTGAAGCTGATGAACAGACCAAGGGAGTGGTAATTTTTGGTGAGCATGGCGGTTCTTATGAGTTTGAAATAGTTGATTTAATAAAAAATAAAGAATTTACCAAGCCTCTATCAATTTATATTGGTGGAAAGTTTGCGGGTGTTTTGCCGGAGGGTATAAATATCGGACATGCCGGGGCAATTGTGGAGAGAGGTAAAGGGGCGGCTGAGAAAGAAAAAGCTTTGAGTGAGGTCGGGGTAAAGATTGCGGATAGTTATGAGGGGCTGGCGGAATTGATTAAGCCACATGTTTAATTTTATATCATAATTTTTTATCTAGCTTTTGATGTTTGATAAGTGGTTGGTGATATTTTTGATTGTTTATCACTTATCACACATTACTTATATTTTGTAAAAAAGTTTTTATGATCAAAGCAATAAGCGTCGATTTGGGCGGTGTGCTGTTTTCAGAAGGCAAAAAAATCGCTTTGGATAAATTAAAAAAAGAATTTGGGTATAGCAGGCGTAAAATATTAAAATTAATAAGAGGACGGCATTCAAAAGTGGCCGCTGACTGGCGCCGGGGAAAAGTAAAAGAAAAAGATTTTTGGGAATATGTACAAAAAAATTTACCTGTGGGTTATGATGTTGAGCTTATCAAAAAAGAATGGTGGAATGGTTATAAATTGGATCAAAAAATATTGGATTTGATAATTGGTCTCAAGAGTCAGGGCTATAAAATCATGGCTTTTTCTGGTAATGTAAAAGATAGAATAGATTTTTTAGAAGATAAATATCATTTTAGGCAGTATTTTGACGAAGAAGTTTATTCATTTGATGAGGGTTTAATTAAAGCAGATGAGGATTTTTATGATTGTTTAATTGAAAAATCCGGCTGCAGTCCGGAAGAAATAGTTCATATTGATGATCAGGAAAAGGTAGAAGAGGTGGGTGGTGGTAAAGGGATAAATTTTATTTTTTATAAAGATCATAATATTAAAAAACTTAAAAAGGATTTAGCCACTTTAAAAGTAAAATTAGATTAGATAATATTGACAAATATTAATATCTATGTTTTCCTACAGCCAAACATGGCTGTTTTTGGTTTTCTTTTAGATTTTCAAAATGGAAGTTTATAAGAAGATCGGACAAATCCGGCTTCCTCTTTGTCAATATTGGGAAGGAGTTGGTTTTCCCCTAGTAGGGAAGCAAAAGGAGAAAGCATGAGTGTATCAGTAAAACAGGCCGCTCACCTTATACGTGAGCTTGGAGATGATCGTTCAAAAGTTCTCTTTGACCCGGGCAATACCGGACAAGTGCGTATGTTTCTTGAACAACTGAAGTCAAAAAAGACAGTCGTGTTTGATACTGTCGGGGCAGAAGAAGATCTCCTCCCCATTCCAATCGAAGACGACGACTGGGCTGTGGCCTTGCTGGTAGGACGTGGTTACCACTGCAAAGCAGGGGTTGCATACGCTAAAAGAAAGGTTGAACGCTGGCGCAAATATGCTACCAAAAGAGACTATATCGGACCCGTCGCCTGGTTGGTTAAGCCGGGTTTCACAGTGCATCAACATGCTCCCATAGCCGGTCCATGCAATGAAAATCTCAAATACTTTCAAACCTTCTATCCCGAGGTGAAGCCTACCCGGCACTGCCTTGTGTTCTGGGTACCGCGTCTTGCCGAGGATAGTACTGACACAACTGCCAACAGCATGAAACAACATGAAGAATATCTCTGGCAAAAGCACGATCTACCCGAAACCCATTGTGGTCGGTTTGGGCCCGTTGCGTTACTGTTTGGTTTAATTCTAGCTCATTTGAGGCGGACTGGAGAAAGAGTGCCACTCAATTCGCGTTTTGCTTGCTCAAATACATTAGACCCGAGTGGTGACCGTTTTATTGTGGGCGGTTTTGAAGGGGGGTATGGCCTGCAATACCGTTTATGGGGTGACGGTGGTAGATTTAACGATGTGGGTTTTTTTCTCCTGGGTGTTGATTACCTTAGAAAATAAATTTTTTTTCTTCACACTTGCCTGGCAGCTTCAGTTGCCGGGCGTTTTTTTTACTCAAAAATTATTTTGTGTTATTATTCATTGGTAATTTACTACTTACAACTTACAACTATAATAATATGAAAATAAAAACCGCAATTACAAATTTTAAACAAGATAAAGAGTTTATCCGAGGTCAGGATTTGGAAGAATTAATAAAAAATAAGTCATTTGTAGAGAGTATTTTTTTGATTTTAAAAGGCGAGTTGCCAAGTGATAATGAAACAAAGATGATGAATGCGTTATTTACCGCTGCCATTGACCATGGACCCGGTACAGCTTCGGCTCAAACCGCCAGAATTACGGTTTCGGCCAAAAACAGTATGCATACCTCTCTTGCAGCCGGAATTTTAGCAATGGGAGATAGGCATGGCAGCGCCATTGAAGGGGCGGCTAAATTTTTCCAAGAGAACTTTGATTGTGATGATGTTGAAAGTTTGGTAAAAGATTTAAAAGAAAAGAAAATAAGAATCCCGGGTTATGGTCATCCGTTTTTAGAGTATGATAATCGAGTTGATGTCTTGTTTGAAGTTGCCAAGGAAACCGGTTTTTATGGTAAACATTCAGAATTGGCAGAAAAAGTTCGAGACGTTTTGAATTCCGTTTCATCCAAAAAATTACCACTTAATGTCGATGGTGTTATGGGGGCAATTATTTCTGACATGGGGTTTGACTGGAAACTCGGTAAAGGGTTTTTTATTATTGCTCGCGTACCCGGCCTAGTGGCTCATATTTATGAGGAGATAGTGGATGATGTGGGGGTTAGACGGATGGATCAGGGGGATATAGAATATAAGGGTAAATAAACAGATCTAGTAAACAGTAAATAGAAATTGGTAAACGGTAAATATTTTATTTTCAGACTAAACTATCTAAAGAGTCTATTTACTATTTACCATTTACCATTTACTTTTTGATTTATGATTCAGAAAATCCTTGATTTACATATCCACTCCAAATACTCTCGAGCCTGCTCGAAGGATTTAGAATTACCAAAAATTGCAAAAGCTTGTGAAATACGTGGGATTGACATTGTGGCTACAGGGGACTTTACTCATCCGGCTTGGTTTCAAAGTATCAAGCAGGAGTTAGTTGAAGATACTCCGGGAATTTATAAATTGAAAGATGGTAGTTCAAAAACAAAATTTATTATTGGGACAGAATTAGCTTCAATAAAAAAGCATAAAGACAAAACCAGGCGACTTCATCTTTGTGCCTTTGCGCCCAATATTGAGGTAGCGGAAAAATTCAATAAAAAGCTGGGCTCAATGGATTTCAATTTGGGTTCGGACGGACGACCAATTTTGGGTATTACAGCTAGGGACTTATTGGAATTAATGCTAGAAGTTGATGAGAGGATGATAATGATTCCGGCTCATGCCTGGACACCTTGGTTTGGTATTTTTGGATCCAAAGGCGGTTATGATAGTTTGGAAGACGCCTTTGATGATTTAACTGATTACATTTTTGCAATTGAGACCGGATTATCAAGCGATCCGATTATGAATTGGCGACTGTCAGCCCTTGATAATATTACACTTGTCTCAAATTCAGACGCCCATAGTCCGGCTAAACTGGGTAGAGAAGCCAATGTAATGCAATTTGAGAATGAAGAGGAAATTAGTTATGACAAAATCATGGAAGTTATAAAAATCGGTGATAAAAAGCAGTTTTTATATACAATAGAATTTTATCCCGAGGAGGGGAAATATCACTATGACGGACATAGAGATTGCAATTTTGTTTGTGCACCGGAGGACACAAAAAAGTATGGTGGTCTTTGTCCAAAATGTAAAAAGAAACTTACAATTGGTGTGATGAATCGTGTGGCCGAATTGGCCGATCGAACTGAAACTGAAGCCGGTAAAATAAGTAAAGAGAAAAATAAAATTCCATACAAGAGCCTGGTGCCGTTGCCGGAAATTTTGGCTGATACATTTGGTTGTGGAGTAAATACAAAAAAAGTTAGAACAGCTTATGACGATTTGATTGAATCAATTGGCAACGAGTTCTATATTCTACTTGAATCTCCAATTACGAAAATAGAAAAAAACAGCTCGAAACAAATTGCCAAGGCAATTGAGAAAGTTCGTAAAGGCGAAATAGTCGTCCGTCCCGGCTATGATGGAGAGTTTGGGGTGGTAAAGGTTTTTGATAGTGATGAGGAAGGTAGAGGTGGAAAACAGGTAAGTTTGGATATTTAGAAAAATTTTTATTTAAATAAAAACACCCTCATGGCTTCGAGAGTGTTTTTTGTTTATCTTTTTTTTCTGCGTGTTGTTTTTCGTTTAGCTGGCTTTCTTTTCTTTGGAGCAGCTTTTTTTCTCTTTGCAGGTTTACGCTTTGTTGTTTTGCGTTTAGCCGGTTTTCTTTTTTTAGTTGTCTTTCTCTTTGCTGGCTTTCTTTTCTTTGTAGTTTTACGTTTCGTAGTCTTTCTTTTTTTCGGTGCGGCTTTCTTTTTTGTGGTCTTTCTTTTTCTGGCTGGCATAAATTCACCCCCTCTCTTTTTTAAGATATGAAGTTTTTACACGACAAGCATGTGCGTAAAAAGTTCTTTAGATTATTATAAATGTCGACCAATATAAATATTATAATCTTTTTTAATTAAAAAAGAAAATAAAATAATGTTAATAACTTTTAAAAAAAATTAATCGACATTCCCCAAACCCAGAACCAAAAAAGAAATAATACTACCAAGGAATATTCCTGTCAGGTTTAGAATATAAAGAAAAATACTTTGTTCCATTAGATGCCAGTTTTGCATTGTTATAGAAAGACCAATAACTGACAAAGGAGGTAGTAAAGCTACTGATATTGCAATACCTGTAATTGATGATAAAATTTTTGGTTTTGAGTATGCATATGCACCGGCCAATCCACTTAAAATTGCGACCAAAAAATAAAAAAGGTCAGGCTTTGCGCGGATTACAATTTCATTGGTAAGAATTAAATTTTGTCCTTCTATAAATTTAATTATATAGCCGGTAATTGCAGATACTATTACCGCTGTGATTGATCCCAAAAAAATTGAACTTAGGGATTTGAAAGCGTTGCTGATTTTTATAATTATTATTGCCAGCGAAAAACCGAATACGGGTGTGATTATAGGTGCAACAACCATCGCGCCAATCACTACGGCTGTGTTATCGAGAGCCAAGCCAAGAGAAGCCAAAGATGTGGCAATTGCAATTAAAAAGAAAAAACTTTTTGAGGGATGATCATATTCTTCCAATCTTTTTTCTATACGACTTTGTAAAAGAGATTTTTTTGACAGAAAAAATGACATAGAGAATAGATTAAGAAATTTGAGTTTGTAAATTTTTTAATATGATTTTTGAATGAAGTTTCTCAATTCCAGCCAGATTTTTTTCGACCCATTTCCAGCCAAATATTTTTTTATGCCAATACATTACACTTTTATCTTTTAGCCATTCTATAAATTTTTTTATCATTTTTTCTACATAAATTCTGGCAGCATCTGTTTTCATATATAAATCTTTGCTTCTTAAATACCATTGTATGGTTATTTTGTAAGCATAGTAATATGTTTTTGAGCTGTCTACCATTTTATATATGGTTTTAACACGTTCCAGGTAAATTACATCTAAATTGTCAGCATCGTGTATGGCATTTAGTAGTAATCTATCTTTTTTTCTTATAAATATTTTTGTAAACAATGTACCTGTGCCTATATTTTTGCAAACAAGCATCAAAAAAGATTTTAAAACAACTTTTGAAAAAATATTGTATTTAATGGATGTCCAAAGCATCATAAACGCGGAAAGTATATCATCAAAGCAAGTCATCCAAACCAAGGAAGATTTGCCTGAAATGGATCGACTGGCATCATGCCACCATGATGATAAGATTAGCACTTGGTGATCAAATGAGTTAAAATTTAAGTCTTTGCTTAATACATTTGCGTGTGCAACAACTCGTTTGGCATGGCCAATGTCATGAATTGGGTCTTTACATGCAATCATTTTTTCCTCAGCAATATTTATTAATTTTTGAAATTTTTGAGGTTCCATTGAAGTATATCAATATTTATTTTGTGCGCCTGGGTGGAATTGAACCACCGACCCCAACGTTATATCCCGACGTGTCGGGACTAACCACTGAGTTTTCCTCCTTTTTCTAATAAGTATTTTTTGTAATAATCTCTATTTTTGCATTTTTTAAGTCTTTTTTCTTCTTTTAAAGCTTCTTTTCTGTCTTTGAATTCTACTACTCCTATAAGTTTCCAGGGGATACCTCTCTTAGTAAATCTTTGCAAACCTTTATTATGATAATCAAGTCTGTTCAAAACATTTTTATTTTCCCCAATATATATTTTTTTTAATTTTTCACTCCAGAGAAAATAAACGTAGTGCATATTGTGCGCCTGGGTGGAATTGAACCACCGACCCCAACGTTATAAGCGTTGTGCTCTAACCCCTGAGCTACAGGCGCGATGTGTCTACATTTGTACGAGATATATTATCATTTTTATCTTGATTTTTCAAGTGTTTTTGCTATACTCTCACTAATTTAGTATAGCATAAAAATTAACCTCTATAAAAAGAATAATATGAAAATTTTTAAGGTTGGGAAAAAAGATGATGGCGAAAGGTTGGATATTTTTTTATCGAAAAAAATCAAAAAAAGCAGATCGAAGATACAAAAAATGATAGAGAATGAGATTTTTTTTATAAATAATATACCCCCATCAAAAAGCGGTGAAAAAATCAAAACCGGAGATAGGATCAGATATGATGAAAATTTTAGGGAAAAGAAAGAAAAAAAAGAAATTTTAGATGAATCTAAAGAAAAATTGGATGAAATTTCGATAATTCATGATGAAAAAGATTTTTTGGTGGTTTATAAACCGAGTGGGCTGCTGGTACACCCAACAGAAGCCGAAGAACCATATACTTTGTCAAATTGGTTAATTAGTAAATATCCTAAATTAAAAGAAGTGGGAGAAAGTCCAAAGCGTCCGGGGATTGTACATAGGCTTGATAAGGATGCTTCGGGTTTGTTGGTGGTTGCAAAAAATCAAAAGATGTTTGATTCTCTAAAAGAACAATTCAAAAAGAGAAGGGTTGAAAAAAAATATATAGTCTTGGTTCACGGTGTAATTGAAGCGGATTCAGGTAAAATAGATTTTTTGATTGGGAGGACAGACAAAGGAATGATGGCATCTCGTCCAAAACTTGATAAAACCAAATTAAAAAATGTCGGTTTGGAACAAAAAGGAAAAAAAGCCCTTACTTTTTTTAAAGTATTGAAAAGATTTTCCAGGTACTCACTATTAGAGGTTGAAATAAAAACCGGCAGAACGCATCAAATACGAGTCCATATGAAAGCTTATGGGCACCCGGTAGTTGGTGATAAATTATACTACAATAAAAAAATTAAACTTGAAAAAGACAGAAAGTTGGGCCGGCTTTTTTTACACGCAAGCGACCTTTGTTTTTATGATTTGAAAGGTACAAAACAATGCTTTCATTGTGAAATGAGTAAAAAATTAGAATTATTTCTATCAAAACTAAATTGATATGAAAAAAAATAATCTCGTAATCATTTCCGGACCTTCCGGTGCCGGTGAGGATAGTATAATTGATAAATTATCAAAAAGAATACCAATAGAACGGGTAATTACGACTACAACTCGCAAAAAGCGGTCGGGTGAAAAAGACGGTGATCCTTATTATTTTATAAACAAGAAAATTTTTTTAAAAAAGATTAAAGAAGGGTATTTTTTTGAATGGGCCAAACAATACAATAATAATTATTATGGTGTAAGCTTTTCGGAAATAGAAAGAGTAAGGAATACGAATAAAATTGGTGTTTGGAAAATTGATTATAAAGGTGTAATAAAAGCTAAAGAGTTGGTGCCCGGCATCATATCTATATTGATTACAGCACCTCTTGAAATACTGGAAGATCGTATCAGACGCAGAGGTTTTGTTGATGAAGAATATATCAGACAAAGGATGGACTATACAAAAGAGTGGCTGAAACATAAAGAAATTTATGATTTTGAAGTTGTGAATGAGGAAGGGAAGTTAGACAAGACTGTTTCTCGGGTAGAAAAGATAATAAAAGAAAATATTGGTCTTGACAAATAACTCTAAATATTATAAACTTTGGCCAACCATTAAATATAATATTGATGTTAAAAAATTTTTTAACCTCTCTATAAAACTATAAAAATATGTCAGAAGATATCAGAAATGCCCTTAAACCAGGGATGGTGATCAGGGTTCACCAAAAAATTAAAGAATTAAATGCCAAGGGCGAAGAAAAAGAAAGAATTCAGATTTTTGAAGGAAAGATAATCAGCTTAAAACATGGTAGTCAGCCGGGAGCAACGGTTACCGTCAGAAAAATATCCGAAGGTGTAGGTGTGGAAAAAATATTTCCAATTTTTTCACCGGTAATAGAGAAATTTGAATTTGTGAAACAGTTGAAAGTGCGCCAAGCCAAGCCGTATTATTTGAGAAATTACAAGAAAAGACCAAAGGAAATAAGAAAAAATAAGAAAAAATAACAAATTACCGCCAAATAGGCGGTTTTTTACTTTACAAAAATGTATTTTTTTGCTAAGTTTTTATATGATCTTTTTAAATACAAGGGAGGAAACATGAGTAACAAACAAGAATTGTCCTGGAAAAAGCAATTCAAAGAATTGAAGGAGTATGCAAAAACGCACGGAACGGCAACAGTGCCCTATGGACACAAACTCTACGAATGGTGCAATAGGCAGCGCCATGCAAGGGTGAGGGGTAAGTTAAAATCAGAAAGAAAAAAGAAGCTTGATAATTTGGGTTTTGAGTGGGAAGCAAAAATTTTAGAAAAGAAATGGAATCGCAAATTTCTGAAATTAAAAAAATATAGAGAGAAGAATGGACATTGTAATGTACCGATAAAGCATGAATTATCTAGATGGGTAGACTATCAACGGGAAAGATATTCCAGAGAAATAATCAGAACCGATAGAAAAGAGCGTTTGGAATCTATTGGTTTTGAATGGGAGCGGAAAACATCCGTTGAAAGGCGATGGTATTTAAAATATATTGCATTGAAAGAGTATATTAACGAGCATGGTGATTGTTTAATACCCAAAAAACACCCACTCGGTGCATGGGTTAAAAGTCAAAGAGAAGCAAGAAAAAATGGAAACATGCCCAAAAAAAGACAGGAATTATTGGATAAAGTTGGTTTTGTGTGGAATGTATCTGATGTGATTTGGCAGAATAATTTTGATCAATTGTTGGTATACTACGAAGAGGAGGGTGATTTATTGGTTCCGTCCAGACATCCACTTGGTCGCTGGGTCTGTTACCAGAGGAAAAAGTACAAAGATGGAACCATGGATCCGGATCGTCTAAGAAAATTAGATGAAATAGGGTTTGTTTGGGATGCAAGCGACTATCGTGTTGGGAATAAAAAAAAATAAGGACAAAAAAACGGGACCCATGGTCCCGATTTTTATTTTAGTAATTCTTTTAGATATTTACCGGTATAGCTTTTTTTTGTTTTAATGATTTTTGCTGGTGCGCCTTCGGCTACAATTTCACCGCCGAGCTTGCCTCCATCGGGACCCAAATCTATTACCCAATCGGCACATTTTATAATATCCAAATTATGTTCAATTATCAGAACCGTATTTCCTTTTTTTACAAGTTTATTAATGACTTGCAAGAGTCTTTTTATATCTTCAAAATGTAATCCTGTTGTTGGCTCGTCCAGAATGTACAAAGTTTTACCGGTCGCTCTTCTTGAGAGTTCGGTAGCTAGTTTGACTCTCTGTGCTTCACCGCCTGACAAAGTTGTAGCCGGTTGACCAAGATGAATATATCCAAGACCGACATCGTTAAGTATACGAAGTTTGTCGGCAATAGCGGCTGTATCATTAAAAAATCTATATGCTTCTTCAACTGTCATTTCCAAGACATCGGCTATATTTTTTCCACGGTAGTGAATTTCCAATGCTTCTTTGTTATATCTTTTTCCTTCGCATTCATTACATTCAACAAAAACATCATTCAAAAATTGCATCGGAATTCTAACATAACCTTCTCCGGAACACGCTTCGCAACGTCCACCACCTTTGACATTAAAACTAAAAGCACCTGCGTTAAGCCCTCTCATTTTAGCTTCGGGTACGGATGTGTACAGATCTCTAATTGCTGTAAATACACCGGTGTATGTTGCCGGATTTGAACGGGGTGTCCTTCCAATCGGAGTTTGGTCGATTGAAATTACTTTGTCAATATTTGAAACACCTTTGATTTTTTCATGCTCACCCGGTGCAGCTTTTGATCTGTATAATTGCTTGCTGAGTGAACGCGCTAAAATTGTATTAATGAGTGTCGACTTTCCCGATCCTGAAACACCGGAAACGCATACCAACATGCCGAGAGGTATATCAACGTCAATATTTTTCAGGTTATAGGCTTTTGCACCAATAATTGATATTTTTTTACCATTACCCTTGTTGGTTTTTTTCTTAGCTTTTATGAATTCTTTACCCGATAGGTATTTTCCGGTAATTGATTTGTTATTTTTTTGTATCTGAAGCGGACTACCTTTGGCGATAATTTTACCTCCATATTCACCGGCTCCCGGTCCCACGTCCACAACAAATTCTGCGGCCTTAATCATGGCAGCATCATGTTCAACCACAATAACGGTGTTGCCCAGGTCCCGTAATGATTTTAGAGTTTTTATTAATTTGTCATTGTCTTTGGGGTGAAGACCGATTGATGGTTCATCCAATATGTATATTACGCCGGTCAATCCGGTTGATAGTTGTGTTGACAATCTCACTCTTTGCGATTCACCACCTGATAAAGTGTTAACTGAGCGATCCAAGGTTAGATAATACAATCCAACTTGGAGAAGATTATTTAGACGTTTTTCCACTTCTTTGGCAATCGGTTCAGCTACTTTCAATTCCGACTTGTTCAATGTTTTGTAAATTTTGGATTTTGTGTTTTTGATTTCTCTAAAAAATTCATCAGCCTCTTCTATGCTCATCTCTACAATATCAGCGATAGAATAATCTCCTATTTTTACGTTTAACGATTCATTTTTTAATCTTTTACCATTACATACGGGACAAATTTTTTCTCTCATATAGTGCTCGATCTCTTTTCTCACATAGTCAGAATCCGTCTCGGCATGTCTTTGTGTTAAATTAGGGATCAGTCCATCGAATTGATGTTTTTTTCCATCAATTTTATATTCAATACCATCAGTTCCATACAAAATAATATCCATTGTTTTTTTACTGAGTTCTTTAACCGGGACGTTTATGGAAAATTTGTTTTCCTTGGCCACCGCTTCCAGCAGTTTTTGGTAATGGTTTTGATTACCCACAATCCTCGTCCATGGTTGAATCGCACCTTCTGCCAAAGTCAATTTTTGATTCGGAATGGCGAGAGCAGGATCAACCTCCAGTGTTTTTCCGAGTCCGGTACATCGTTTGCAAGCTCCATATGGGCTGTTGAAGCTGAATGATCTGGGTTCTATAGGTTGAAATTCTTTTTCGCATTTAGAACACTTGGGCAAAAGTGAGTATATTTTTTCCTCGCCACTCACTTCGTCCAAGATTCCAATACTACCGTTCGATAGGTCAATGGTTTTGTCCACAATTGATCTTAAATCTTGTTTTTTGTTGTCAGATATTTTTCCGGTAATTATATCAATATCATAGAGTTTATCCCGATCAAATCGGTATTTACTAAGGCTTGCCAAATTCATTTCAAAGCCGTTGATCCTTACCATTTTGTACCCGGATTGCTCAATAGAAGGAAGAATCTGTTTGGTTTTAACTTTCCTTTGGACTATAAAAGGAGAAAAAACTGTGACTGAATCTGATTTCCGTGCAATTTTTCTGACCAATTCCGTAATTTCTCCGGCTGTATATTGCTTAACTTCAACATCACAGTCAGGACAATATTGAATACCAATTCTGGAAAATAAAAGTCTTAAATAGTCATGAATTTCCGTGGCTGTTCCCACAGTGGATCGGGGGTTTAGGCTGGTATTTTTTTGGTCAATCGCGATAGTTGGGGATAGTCCTTGAATTTCATCGACATCCGGTTTATCTTGTACTTCCATAAATTGCCTGGCATAAGCATTTAGACTTTCCGCATAGCGGCGTTGACCTTCGGCGTAAATGGTGTCAAAGGCCAAAGAAGACTTTCCTGATCCGGAAAGTCCTGTAATAACGGTAAATTTGTTTTTTGGTATCTCGAGTGATATGTTTTTTAAATTATGGACTCGAGCATTGGTGATTTTTATACTTTCTGGCATGTTTTATCTAATTATTAAATATTTAATCTAAAATTCTATTTGCTTCATCTAGGCATTCGCCAATAGTTCCCCAACTTGGAGCTTTTTCCAAATAATACTCTGCCAAATCTTCCGGATCATCGTCTTGATCGTCAATATCGTCAACATTTATATCAAAACGTACACCTTTTTCCAGGTCTTCGCGTTTGAACAACAGATTATCAACTCTGCGCGTTACACATCCGACAAGGTTGTAATACTCAAATAATGAATCAAAATCAATTCCGGTCGGAATTTTTCCCAGATCAACCATTTGCATGCTCTCATTGTCATAACCCAAAAAGTGGACTTCATCACCGGGGTCACCTTGCTCATTAAACTCCATTACCAGAACATAACCGGCAATATTATCACTATCTTCATTGCCGGAGCAGCCGCCTTTTGTCCAAAGTCTGGAGTCTGCTTTGTTGAGTTCAGATTCAGTAACTTTAAGAGCATAAAATTGGGTAAAAAAGTCAGAATTGAAATTATCACTATCTCGCTTAGGGTCTTCCACAATAGTGACAGGGATATTTTCATTTTCATCAACAGAGTTTTTTATTGCGTTTAATAAACCATTAAAGTCGCAAACAGGTAAGAAGCCCTTGATATCTTCGCCATAACTCAAACGACCATCATAACCACCATCCGGAAGCCAACCTTCGTCATCTTCGTCATCGTCCCACTCCCAACCGTCGTTCAAAACTGTAGCTAAATATGATAAAGCACCCTGTGAAGTTCCACCACCACTTTCAGTATAAATATTTCCGGCTAGTGTCGCGTCATAACATTGATAATTAACATCTGTTTCCCAAAGTCTTTTATGACAAACCGATGGGTTTGCTGTACATATTGTGCCAATGCAGGTTGTGTCGCCGTGACCTTGGATGAAATATTCATTACCGCAGGCTGCTATTTTTCCTTCAGTATGGTCTTTATTTTGCGGGTTGATGTCATAAACGATACCGCTTGACCTTTCTGATTTTAAATTATATAAGTCTTTTTCGTCAAGAGTTTTTTTCTCATCAATGGTTAAAGCCAAAGCAAGATTTAAATCTTTAATTTCATCGCAATATATTGGAGACAGAGGCATACTGTTTATCAGCCAGGCTTGGGGAACGGTAATTTTGGTCAGATCCGGATTTATTGTTTGTAAAATAGCAAAAGAACCAAGTGCTATAAGAAGACCAATTATAGCTCCGGTTATTCTTTTTTTAGCTCTACTGATCGTGTCTGTATTACCGCCGGAAGCAGCCCACTGAAATCCGGAGAAAATCATTACCAGAATCGCCAATAATGCGGCCGCTTGCACTCCATATCTATAGGCATACTTTATATATTCTCCAATATTAGCAAAGGTGTTTCTTCCTCCTATAGATACTTCTGTTGAGGATTGACCGGCAGGCAGGCAAAAACCTAATTCAACATTGCTAATTTTGCCGGTTTCAGGATCTGCTTCTTGTACCACACCACATTCTTTTGGTCGAACCACAAAACCGTTTTCTATGTTTTCTCTCGACCCACCAAGCTCATCTCTTCTTTTTTCGCATAGATTGCGTGTAAAACATCGTTGGTCCACAGCTAGTCCGACGTCAGGTAAAAAAATAAAAAATAACATTAAGGTTAATATGCTAATTTTTACTTTTTTATTCATAAATAATTGCTAAAGAGATTTTTTTATTTCTTCTTCTATTACCGCTTGCCACACTTCTTTTTCCACCAGACCCTCGATTTTGGTTTGGTTTATAAAGTATGTAGGTGTCCCTTTAACGCCAAAGCTAACTCCGTCTGTCAAATCTTGTTCTATTTTATTGATATGCCTTGCTGAATTTACGCATTTTTCAAACTGTTCAGCATTAATTTCCAGCATTTCAGCTTTTAGACTATTATTCTTTTCAAGAAAATTTTCATCTGTAAAAAAGAGGTGATAGGCTTGCCAAAATGCATTTTGTTCCTGAGCACAAGCGGATACTATGGCGGCTTGTCCGGCTTCGGGGTGTATCGTGGTAAGAGGAAAATGTTTGAAAACAATTTTTATACCTCCTCTATATTGATTATAAATATCTTCCAGGGGTTTGTATGCTTCCTGACAATAAGGACAAGTAAAGTCTATAAATGCCACAACAGTAACCGGAGCTTCGGAAGATCCTCTGACCGGATTATTATCTCTGATTATTTCGTCTAAGTTTTTATCAATTTCAATTGAACTTGTTTCCGATAAAGAAACGGCCAAGGAAAATTTTTCACTATAGAATTGTTTAGCCAATTCTTCAGAGTCGCCATATTTGATTTGCAAAGTATAGTAAACCACCAACAATGAAAAAACCGCTAGAAAAATAAATATAATAGTAATAATAACGAGAAATATTTTACCACCCGTAGTTTTATTCCAGGGAATTTTATTGTTCATTTGAGTACCATCCTCCATATTTAGAAGCATTTAAGATGTCAATATTATATCATATTTTGGTAAAAGTCAACATATGTGTCATTAATATCGGGTACATTGATATTCTGACCAGCTGATAATTCATATAAAAGGATGTACCAATCAAATTTGTAATGAAAACAAAAGTAAATCCGAAAAACCGAATATTAATGTCCTTGACATAATTATCTATATATACTAAAATATTGCCATATAATTTATCACTCAACTATCATGTTTTTCCTCCCTTTCGGGTATGGTAGTGAGGTTAAAAGGAAAACAATATGAAAATACCAAGTATTTTGGAGATGCTGGAAGCGGGTGTTCATTTTGGACATCAGGTTTCTCGTTGGCATCCAAAGATGAAAGATTATATTTATACCCAAAGAAATGGTGTACATGTAATTGATTTGGAAAAAACTCAGAAAAAAATGGAAGAGACCCTGAAAGAGGTTGAAAAGCTTGCTGCAGAAGGCAAGATTATTTTATTTTCCACCACAAAACCACAAGCAAGGGATTTTGTTAAAGAGGCGGCTATTGATTGCGGTATGCCTTATTTGGTGGAAAGATGGATCGGTGGATTGCTCACAAATTACAGTGAGATAAAAAAGTTGATAAAAAATTACAATGAATTAAAAGAGCAACAGAAAAGCGGTGAATTGGAAAAATATACAAAAAAAGAACAACTGGATATTGCCAGAAAAATTGAAGCTATGGATAAGAGTCTGATCGGTTTGTCCGATTTGAAAAAAATTCCCGATGCTGTTTTTTTACCTTCCGTACAAAATGAGAAGACAGCGGTAAAAGAAGCAAACAAGACAGGAGTACAAACTATAGGTATATGTGATACCAATTCAAACCCTCAAAAAACTGATTTATTTATTCCGGCAAATGATGATGCTGTTAAATCCATAAAGATGATGGTTGGTTTGGTTGCCGATGCGATCAAGCGCGGTAGAGCAGAGTTTGAAAAAAATATGCAAAATAAAGATTCTGCAAAAAATAATAAAAAAGAAAATAATAATAAATAATATAGAAATATGTCTGCAAATTTACAAGATATAAGCAAACTACGCCAGCAGACCGGAGCGGGGATGTTGGATTGTAAAAAAGCAATCGATGAGGCGGCGGGAAATTTTGACAAGGCTGTTGAGATATTGCGGAAAAAAGGAGTAGCCAAGGCTGCTAAAAGATCGGAAAAGGTTGCGGCGGAGGGTTTGGTTCACAGTTATATTCACGCCGGCGGTAAAATCGGTGTTTTGGTAGAAGTAAATTGCGAGACGGATTTTGTAGCAAAAAATGAATCTTTTAAAGATTTGGTTAATGACGTAGCCATGCATATTGCAGCTTCGGCTCCTTTGTATGTTTCCAAGGAAGAAGTACCGGCTGAACTGATTGATAAAGAAAAAGATGTTTATCGAGAGCAAATGAAAAATGAGGGAAAACCTGAAGATATAATTGAGAAAATTATTGATGGTAAAATAGAAAAATATTATTCGGAAATTTGTCTCTTGGAACAGTCTTTTATAAAAGATGAAGATAAAACCATATCTGAAATGTTGGTTGAAAAAACGGGTGAAATTGGTGAAAAAATTACAATACGCAGATTTTCTCGCTATGAGTTAGGTGAAGGACTGGAAAAAAAGAGCTGTGACTTTGCCGAAGAAGTGGCTGAACAGTTAAATTAAAAAAATTAACAAAAAAAGGGATTGGTCCCTTTTTTTTATTTAATTATTCCTATTGACAAAATTTAGAAAAAGTGATATTTTTCCCTAAAGGAAGTTAAATTTAATAAATGTATATGAATAAATTTATTATTGGAATATTTGGCGCTGTTTTGTTGCTTTTGCCCGCAGCCGAAGCGAGCGCAATAACTTATGACTCTTGTTCATTGTTTCCGTGGACATGTTCTGACTCAGGTTTGACTGATATAAAGTTAGATACGATCATAATTACACAGCCCACGTCAACCGCTGAGGAAGACACAAGCACATCTTCAGGGAATCTTTATTATGTTAATCCTGATACTTTGCAAACTATAGATAGTGTTGATGTGCAAAATTTAGACTTGAATTCTGAAGAGTCCAACGAATCCGGCGTGGAAGCGGAAGCTGATTTACAGGTGGATACTGATCAAATACCCGATCAAATAATTTTACCTGAGTCAGATGATAGTGAAGATACCGACAGTTCGAATTCTGATCAATTTTTAGAGATTCCGGATTGGATGACTCAGTTTGAAAATTCTTTGGGTGTATTGGGGGAGGGTTTTTATCCTGAATTGACTCCTGCAGAAGATCCCGAAGAAGACACGAGCACTTCAACTGATGAGCAAACTGAGGAAGCTTCCGTGGATAAAGAAATTAGTGAAGAAGAATTAGATGAGTTTGCCCAATTATTAGAAGAATACCAAGAAGCCTTGGAGCTTGCTTTGGAAGATGAAAGGGCTTCTGAAGAGGAACGCGGATTGTTTGAAGATAGATTAGAGTTGGTTGGTTCTTATTTGGAAAGAATTGAAAAAGTTAGCATCGAGTCAGAACCGGAAACTCAAGACGAAGTTGAAACCGAAAATACGGACGAAAATGCTCTAGGTACTTATATTTTTGCGGCGGTTGCCATAATATTACTTATTGCCGTAGCGGTTTTGGTAACTATACTTGTAACCAGAAAAAAACCTCAAGAATAATGACTTCAATCTCAAGCCCGCTATAAGCGGGCTTTTTTTATTTATTATAAAATGATAAAATTTATATATAAGTCAGTATTAACTCTAAACACATATGAAAAAAATTCGAGCAGCTATAAATGGTTTTGGTCGTATCGGCCGACACAGTTTCAAAGCCGCCTGGGATAGAGGTAAAGTCGATGTGGTGGCGGTAAATGATCTTACCGATAATAAGACTTTATCTCATTTACTTAAATATGATACAGCTTATCCTGATTTTCCCGAAAAAGTAAGTTATGATGAGAAAAATATAATTGTAGGCAGAAGGAAAATTAAATGTTTTTCAGAAAAAGACCCCTTGCAACTACCATGGAAAAAATTAAAAATTGATGTGGTGGTGGAATCAACCGGTGTATTTCGGAAAAGAGAGGATGCGGTAAAACATATTGAGGCCGGAGCAAAAAAAGTTATAATTTCCGCACCGGGTAAAAGTGAAGGAATAAAGACTTTTATTCGCGGTGTAAATTGTAAATCATACAAAAAAGAAGAGGTTATCGATAATGCCTCTTGTACAACAAATAGTGCAGCTCCCGTAATGAGAGTAATGGAAAAAAAATTTGGTGTAAAAAAAGCTTTTTTAACCACAATTCATTCTTATACCGCTGATCAAAATTTACAAGATGGTCCGCACAAAGATTTGCGTAGAGCCAGGGCGGCAGCACAGAATATTGTTCCCACAACAACCGGTGCGGCCATCGCCACAACAAAAGTAATCAAAAATTTGGAAAATAAATTTGACGGTATTGCCGTCAGAGTGCCTACTATCACTGTATCGCTTAGTGATTTTGTTATGCATTTGAAGAAAAAAACAACCGTAGAAACGGTGAATAAGGCATTTATTAAAGCCAGCGAGACCTATCTAAAGGGAATAATGGCTGTAAGCGATGAACCATTGGTATCAAGTGATTTTATCGGTAATTCCCATTCTGCAATTGTTGATCTAAGTATGACAAAAGTCATTGGCGGAGATTTATTGAAAGTGGTGGCATGGTATGATAATGAATGGGCATATGCCCAAAGAATGGCTGAATTGATGGAGATTGTGGGGAAATAGCAACCAACCGTAAGCTGTTGGCAGAAAGCGAAATGAAAATTGTATATGAAAACCATAAAACAAGTTAAAAATCTAAAAGGCAAGCTTGTATTGTTGCGAGTTGATTATAATGTGCCACTTGAAAAAGCTGAAGTAAAAAGTGATATGAAATTGAGGGCAAGTATACCGACGATTGAATATTTGATTGAAAAAAAAGCAAAAATAATATTAATAACTCATTTGGGCAGACCCGGTGGCAAAGTCGTTTCCGGTTTGAAAGTTGATCCTGTGATGCATAGGCTAAGTAAACTGCTGGGTAAAAAAATCATTAAATTAGAGACTAGAGACTGGAGATTAGGTGACAAGAAAAAAATCGATTTGCTAAAGCAAATAGAAAATATGAAAAACGGCAGTGTGTCCATGATGGAAAATATTCGTTTTTGTCCTGATGAAAAAAACAATAAGGGAGTTTTGGCGCAAGAACTCGCCAATTTGGCTGACATTTTTGTTTTGGACGGTTTTGCCGTAGCTCATCGTGATTCCGCGTCAGTTGCCGGAGTGGCAAAAATAATTCCCGCTTATGCCGGTTTACTGTTGAGCAAAGAAGTCAGAAATTTGAAAAAAGTGATGATAATGCCAAAGAAGCCCTATGTATTAATATTAGGTGGTATAAAAGTTGAGACAAAAATACCTTTAGTTGAAAAAATGAAAAGTTCTGTGAATCATATTTTAATCGGAGGTGGTTTGGCAAATACTTATTTTAAAGCAAAAGGTTACGACTTGGGTGAATCATTGGTTGACGTAAAATATTTAAAAAAAGCTTTGCGTTGCTGCAGTCATAAAAAGATTTTAGTTCCGGTTGACGTAGTTGTAGGCAAAAAAAATGGAAGAAAGTTCCATGTTGTTCAAATTAAAAACAAAAGACATAGAATTTGCAAAAAAGGCGAGGCTATTTTTGACATTGGACCGGAAACGATAAAAAAATACAGAAACATAATAAAAAAAGCGAGAACTTTAGTATGGAACGGCGCCATGGGTTATTTTGAACAAAAACCCTACGACGTCGGTACGCTTACTATTGCTCGCAGTATTGCTGATAGGTCTTCGTTAAAAAGTGTATTTGCTTTGGTCGGTGGAGGTGAGACGATTTTAAGCCTAAAAGAGGCTGGTTGTTTAGAAAAAATTGACTTTGTCTCCACCGGAGGCGGGGCAATGCTTGAATATTTGTCAGGTAAAGAATTGCCCGGGATAAGCTCTCTTGAGAATTAGGGTTGTTTTATAAAAGGTGTTATAATATATAAATAAATAATTTATTTTTTAAATAAATAAAAATATGCCTGCCAAAAAAACAAAAAAAACCGATAAAAAAGATACGAATCAAAAAATGGAACAAAATAACGGATCTTTTTGCATGGTTTGCAAAAGTTTTGGAAAAGCTGACTTTTGCAAAGTAATTTTCATGACCCTTTTTGCCATTCTTTTGGTATATTTAATTGTTTTTTTCGGGGTCTTGATTAGAAATAATTTACAAGAGTATAAATTTATTGGAAAAGCCGATAAGATGGAGAGAAATATAGCCATTCAAGGCCAGGGTAAGGTTACGGTAACTCCTGATATTGCCATTACCACAATGGGTATGATGGCCGAAGGGGAGACAGTAGCAGAAGCACAAGAGCAAAATACCCAAGTGATGAATAGACTTATATCCGAGTTGAAAAAATTGAATATTTCCGAAGAGGATATACAAACCACCAACTACAATATTTATCCTCAATATAATTATACAGAAGATGAGGGACGGGAGTTGGTTGGCTATCAAGTCAGTCAAAATGTAACTGTGAAGATAAGAGACTTATCCAAAGCTAACGAGGTATTAGGCTTGGCCGGAGAAGTGGGTGCCAATAGTGTCGGCGGACTTCAGTTTACCATTGATGACAGAGAAGTTTACAAAAACGAAGCCAGAAAAGAAGCTCTGAAAAATGCAGCTGAAAAGGCTACTATGTTGTCCAAAGCACTAGGTGTGGATTTGGTAAGTGTGGTTTCATACAATGAACATGAGGCCGGTTCTGTTGACCCATTATATAGATCATATGCAATGGAAGGTTTGGGAGGGGGCGCATTACCGCAAATTGAATCAGGTAGTACAGAGGTGGTAATGAACGTCAATATTGTTTTTGAGATTAGATAAATAAACATAAAGAGCCGTATAGAGGCCCTTTAAGTGGTGGAGCGAGGGGGAGTTGAACCCCGAAGTTCTATTTGATAAGATAGATTGCGGCGCCGGCCGCACTCGCCCCTAACCCACCAAGAAAAGTATATCAATAGTCAGATGAAATTTTTTTAAAATTTTAATAAAAAGACTCCCCATAGGGGAGCCTCGAGAATTCGTGCAGTCAGTTTAGCTACAATCTATCTTATCATTAAATACTATATAGAAAATAAACAATCTTGTCAAGTTAAGTTTGTCTATGAAAAAGACTTCAATTAAAAAAATTAGTTCACGAGAAATTTTAGATTCTCGCGGCAATCCAACATTGGAAACAACTATTGTGTTGGCCGACGGATCCGAGGGGGTGGCCGCGGTACCGAGCGGTGCTTCTACGGGAAAGCATGAAGCTTTGGAGTTGCGAGACGACACCAAACGTTTTGGTGGCAAGGGTGTTTTAAAAGCGGTAAAAAATGTAAATACGGTAATAAATAAAAAATTAAAAGGGATTCCGGCAACATCACAGAAAACGATTGATAAAACCATGATTGAACTTGACGGGAGCGAGAATAAAAAGAATTTGGGAGCAAATGCGATCTTATCCGTTTCTTTGGCATGTGCGCGCGCGGCCACAATCTCGAAAAACAAGCCATTGTATAAATATTTGAGGCAAACATATAGATTGAAAGAAAAAAAATGGCGAATGCCGGTAGCTACCATGAATATTATAAATGGAGGGAGACATGCTGATAACAATTTAAGTTGCCAAGAATTCATGATAGTGCCGATTCATAGAAGATTCAGCGAGCGAGTTCGAATGGGTTCGCAGATTTTTCATTCTTTGGCAGCTATACTAAATGAAAAGGGTTATAGTACGGCGGTAGGCGATGAAGGCGGTTTTGCTCCGGATTTGTTAAATAACGAAAGGGCGATTAAATTGATTATGAGTGCTATAAAAGCTTCAGGATTTACTCCCGGGAGGAATGTTTTTTTAGCTATGGATATTGCAGCGTCTGAATTTTATCGTGGGGGTAAATATTATTTTGTTTCACCCAAACAAGCATCTCGACCGGATAAAATGATTAGAATACTGGAGGGTTGGGTAAAAAAATATCCCATTCTCTCAATTGAAGACCCATTGGATGAAGACGACTGGGAAAATTGGCAGGTGTTGACCAAAAGAATTGGTAAAAAAGTAAAAATTGTCGGTGATGATTTGTTTGTAACAAATGTTGAGCGCATTCAAAAAGGGATTGATATGAAAGTTGCCAATGCGGTATTAATAAAGCTGAATCAAATCGGGACTTTATCAGAGACAATTGATGCTATTTATTTAGCCAAGAAAAATAAATATCAGGTATCGGTTTCGCACCGTTCCGGTGAAACGGCTGATACTTTCATAGCGGATTTGGCTGTGGCTGTGAATTCTGAATTTATAAAGACCGGGTCTATGTCGAGAAGCGAGAGGGTGGAGAAGTATAACAGGTTGATGAAGATAGAGAGTGAGGTGAAGTGATAAAATACAAAACCGCCGGTGAAGGCGGTTTTTAAATATTTTTTTCTCATCTACTTTTGTAACCAAAAGTAGCAAAAGTTTCGGGGGTGGCAAAACTCGCCCCTATTGCTTCTAACTTTATTCCTACCGCCAAGCCCTAGTGGGGCTCAGACAGCTGCCACCCCAAACTCCGGGTTCTATTGGCAATATTTTATACTTGACCGCAAAGCGTCTTTTAAAATAAACCCAACTCATGAAATTTTTTATATTCTTCAAATGTTTTTCTAATTTGTAATTTGTATTTTTCGTATACACCTTTATATAAAACATCTTGTTTATAGTGTTTTGTTAAACCTAAATTCTTAGGATCAATACCTGTTAGAAGTCCTTTTTTATGTTGGCATCTTACATGATCTATATAAAGATCTCGACAAAAACCTCCTTCGCCTTCTTTATTAGGTGCGAATGCCAAAAAATTATTTCCTTCGTTGACTAAATAAAATGGGAGGATTTTCTGTGGTTCGTCAATTTTATGAAGAAGTGATGTGTACCTTCTGTAGTAACACCGGGTTTCTTTTTCTGTGAAGTCTATAAAAAAAAGAAAAACAGGGAAGTCAAAGCCGGACCAATAGGTACTTGTTTTTGTTTTTACAAAATCATGCTTACTGTTGCCACCGTATTCATGTAAGCCGTTGAGTCTGCTAATTTTATTTTTAGTCTCTATTTTCATATTTTTACTTGCTGTAGATTTGACCTGTGCACCAAAGAGCAGTTGTGTTGGGGATTCACCAAAGACCCATTCACAAATGAAATCCAATCCCACGTCTTTAGACCCATCTATTTTGTGTACAATTGCATAGTCAGATATTAGACTTTCAAAAAAGGCTTCACCCTTATTACCTAATTGTTTTGTCTTAAGATACATAGAAGTTTTAGTTTTCATATAGACTATTTTCAAATTTGTCTAGTGTAGATGAGATTTTTTTAGCTAATATTAATGTTTCATTTATTTTTTTTGATGTGTCCTCTCTGCTGGTTGTTGAATTATGTATAAATAAACCCCTATTTTTGTTTAGTGTTGTCAATTTTTTTATAATATCATTTTTTTCTTCAAAATTTTTTGTTTGTGATTTTATCATATCTATGAAAGTTCCGAGGGAAAAACCTGATAGGTAAAGCAATTTATCCGGTGTGTAAATTCTTTCGTCTTCTTCTTGTATCTGCATTTCTAATATATTTCTGGCCCCTTCCTCTTCCAGTCTTTGATGGCGTTTAATTTTTTTAATCACATATTCCTTTACTTTTTCATTTTCTTTAAAATATTTTTTTTGAAAACAATACAAGCAAAGATTACATAGCTTTTGTTCAATTATTATTATATAATTTATTATTCTGTATTCTTTAAATAAATTACTTTTTATTTTTTCAGGACAATTAGACTGTGTAAAAAAATTATCTAAATTTTGGAACATTTCTTTCCAGTTGTTAGACTCGATGATTTCTGTGGCAGCCAAATATCTTGTAAATCCATTTAGCCAATTTTTATCTGAGTGTAGCGGAATATTTTTTGACATATTATTTTTTTAAATTTATATAAAATAATTAATACCCATATTTAATCAGTTTGTGTTCGGATTATACATACAGAAGGTTACGTTTTCAAGTTTAGCCGATTGAAAAAAATCTCCAAAACTACTATAATAATCTCACTAATATATAAAGATTTTATGAAAAACAATAAAAAAAACCACATCCCCACCGCCCTTATAATTCTTGATGGTTTTGGCTTGACTGACCCAAAAAATAAAGGCAATGCCATCACTCCGAAAACCGCTCCGAATATTTTTTCCTACATGGATAAGTACCCATCTTCCGAACTTGTTACTTATGGCAAGGCGGCCGGACTTTTTCCGGGTCAGCAGGGTAATTCCGAAGCCGGTCATTTTAATATTGGTGCCGGTAGAGTAGTAAAGCAGGACCTGGTCATGATTTCAGAGGCAATTCATGATGGGACTTTTTTTAAAAACCATGCTTTTAAGCAAGCGCTTTATCATACAAAGAAATATAAGACCGCTGTTCACGTAATGGGACTGCTTACGGACGGAAATAGCGCTCATGCTTATCCGGAGCATCTTTATGCCATGTTGGAATTTTTCCGCCGTGAGGGTCAGAAAAAAGTTTACTTGCATTTGTTTACCGACGGTCGAGATTCATCCCCACATGGTGCGGCTGATTTTTTACGGGAATTGCGCGGCCATATGCTTGCGGATGAAAAAATCGCCACTATTATGGGTAGGTTTTATGCTATGGATCGTAATAAAATTTGGAAAAGAACCAAAAGATCTTATGAAGCTATGGTCTTGGGCAAAGGTTGCACCGCTTTTTCAGCTGAAGAAGCTTTATCTCAGTCGTATAATAGAGGGGACACGGATGAATACATTTGTCCGACTGTGATAGTAAATGATAATAAGCCGATTGCAACTATCAAAGATAATGACGCTATTTATTTTATCAACGCGCGCAGTGATAGGGCCCGTCAGATCACCAAAGCTTTTGTTCAACCTGATTTTCAAAAGAAAAACCCGGGCGCTTTTAAAAGGACTAAGATGCCAAAAAATACCAGATTTGTCGCTATGACGGATTTTGGTCCGGATTTGCCGGGTGTGTTTACAGCTTTTCCCAGTCCTGACGTGGAAAACAGTTTGGCCAAAGCCATAGATGATAATTATAACCAGTTGTATATTTCTGAAACAGAAAAATATGCCCATGTGACTTACTTTATCAATGGCGGTTATGCTCAGCCAATCAATGGGGAAAAGAGAGAATTGGTAAAATCTCCGACTATTCGATCTTATGCAGACAAACCGGAGATGAATTCTAAAGAAATGATTGATAAGGTTTTGAGTTATATAAAATCCAATAAATACAATTTTATCTGCACTAATTTTCCGAACCCCGATATGGTGGGGCATACCGGTGATTTTAAAGCTGCCAAAAAAGCTATAAAAGCTGTGGACGAACAAGTTTCCAGAATGGTTGATGCATTTTTGAAAAAGAACGGCCAAGTTTTAATAGTGGCCGATCATGGTAATGCCGAAGAAATGATAAACCAGGAGACCGGCGAAATGATGACCGAGCATACAACCAACCCCGTACCTTGTATATTGATTAGAAAAGACACAAAAAAAATAAAATTAAAAAACGGAAAATTAGCCGATGTGGCACCGACTCTTTTGAAAATGATGGGAATTCAGAAGCCACCGGAAATGACAGGTCATTCGCTTTATTAGTTTTAAGCAATTATGAAAGAAAAAAAACCTTTTGCGTTATTAATATTAGAAGCCTGGGGGGTTTCACCAAACTCACAAGAAAATCCGTTCAACCTTGCAAAAATTTCAAATTTTGATCGATTTGTAAAAGAGTATCCAGTTATGACTTTATATGCCTCCGGTAAAGAGGTTGGTCTTTGTGATGAAAAAATTGGAAATAGTATATCCGGACATTTGAATATAGGCACGGGAAGAATTTTTCCTGATAATATTTCTCGTATCAACAGGGCTATTGCGGATGAAAGTTTATTTGAAAAAAGAGTTTTAAAATCTGCAATAGAGCATGTTGAGGAAAATAATTCCACATTACATATAACAGCTGCATTTGATAATAATCATTATGCTCGTTTTAATCATTTTGAGGCTATTTTAAAATTTCTTCAGAAACAAAAAGTAAAAAAAGTTTCTATTCACGTAGTGTTGGATTCTGAAGCAGGTAAAGAAGAGAATGCTAAAAAGAGTATAAAAAAAATAATAAATAAATTGAAAGTGAAAAAAAATTGGAAAATATCTTCTATTTCAGGTTCTTTTTATGCATTAAATGATGGTTTTTGGTGGGATAGAATAGAGAGTGTATACAGAGCTATGACGGAGTCTGAATATGAAAGATCTCTACCCAAACCAATGCATATAATGCACGAAGCGGTTGAAAAAAAGATACCCGCCAAGGAAATAGTACCTGCGAGAGTAGAAGAAGGAGAAACGATAAAGAGCGGAGATGCTTTAATTTTTTTAAATCATTCTCCGGCCGGCAGTCGACAGTTACTGGAAAGTTTTGTTTTGCCATCATTTAACAAATTTTCTCGCTCCTATCTAAAAGATCTTTTTTGCGCAACTATTGTTGAGTATGAAAGAGAAATGCCGGTTAGAGTAATTTTTCCTCCATTAGTGTCCCATAACTGTTTAGGGAGAGTTTTACAGGAAAATGAGTTAAGCCAATATAGGATCGCTTCTGTTGGGCGTTATGGTAGTATAAGTACATTTTTTGATGGGTTTGCTTCATGGGAGAAGGAGAGTATTGAAACGGATTATGTAAATGATCCTGAACTGGAAGATTATAATTTAGAGCCTGGTTTGTCATTGAATAAATTGATAAAAAAAATAATTAGAAGAATCGATAATATGGAAAGTGACTTTTTTCTCATAAATATTAGTAATTTGGATATATTGGCAAAAACCAATAATTTTTCAACTTTGGTTAGGGGAGTTGAGCTTGTTGATAAAGCAATTGGCAAAATTTATGATCATATTATGGCAAAAGAGGGAACAATGTTCATTGTTGGTTCTCATCCGGGTACTGAAAATTTTTTTAATGATGGTAAAATGATTGAAAAAAGCAATGCAGTACCTTTTATTATTTTGAATGAGGAAAGCAGAGGACGAGCAGGTATAACCGGGGATGCACCGGAAGGTGACCTTAGTTTACTTCAACCGGCCGGAGTATTGGCGGACGTAGCGCCAACGATTTTAAAAATTCTTGATATCAAAAAACCCGACGAAATGACG
The DNA here is from genome assembly GCA_014729395.1 of Candidatus Magasanikiibacteriota bacterium. GTDB lineage: Bacteria > Patescibacteriota > Patescibacteriia > Magasanikbacterales > UBA922 > WJJZ01. The sequence continues at coordinate 102,447 of WJJZ01000001.1, read as the reverse complement.
GGTAGAGCGTTGGTATAAAAACCAATAGTAGAGATGTAAAATATTTCGCTCCAGTATTGGTTTTTATTGTGGGTTTTTTATCTTTTCTTTTATATTTGATATAATTTTTTCTTCAATTTCAGCCAGACCACTGTCTTTTACAGTAAATTTAGCAGTACCGGAATTTCCTTCAGGTTGAAAATTTTTCACTAATTCCTTGGCATTGTATAGTCTATTGGTTTTTATAATACCATGGATTTTTTTTGAACCTTGTTCCGGGTCTTCGTGAAGTAGTAATGTAATTTTTGCTTCCGGAGAGTTGCTAATCAGTTCGTCTATTATATCGTAAAGCTCGTGTTTACCGGCACCGGATCGAGAAAAATCATCACGGGTAATTGTGGTCCAAACCAGTCCGAAAGATTTTTCCGTATTTAGATGTTCAAGAGCTTTACCCCAGAGTTTTAATGTTGGAATGGATTTTGTTCGATAAAGGTTTTGAATAATATAGTCTCTTTTTGCCCCCAGACTGATCAGTTTACCGGCAATAGCCAAAGTACTGGGTTTGACATTTTCAGTTTTGAAACTGCGCGTTTTTGCTATCATTCCACTAAGAAGTGCGGTGGCAATATCTTCATCAATATATTCTTCGCCCATTTTTTTTAGCAAGTCATAAACTATTTCGGCCGTAGAAGTTGAGCTTAAGTTTACAATATTAATTTTTCCGAAGTGTTCATTGGCGCTGGAGTCATCAATATTTAATATTGGTACTGAATAGAAAAGTTCTGTATTATTATAAAATAATGTTCCCAGAGAATCTAGATCCTGTGTATCAACCGTAATTATTAGATCATATTTAAAATCAGATTGAGCGGTTGTAATATTGTCTCTTGTCAAAAAACCATTTTTTGGTGTTAGGTATATTTTAAGTTTATCTTTTTTTACATCATAGCTTAGTTCCTGTAGTCCTGTTTTATTTATATCTGCGGTCAAAATGAATTTTTGTAAATGACTAAAACCGCTCTTAATTTTTTCTGAAGCCTTCAAGAAATTCATGGTCTTCGGTAGTTCAAAATTTTCACTGACGATATCAACTCTTTTACCAATCTTTTTAAGAAATAAAAACATAGCGATAGCACTTGCAATCGCATCACCGTTGCCATTATTTCGAAAGGTTATCAAGATATGTTTCTTGCCTTCCAAAATTTGATGAATTTGTTGTGCTTGTGTCAATGCCATATCAAGTACATAGCGAGATGATTTATTAATCAATAAAACAGCTCGATATATACCCCCTCTTTTGTTATTTTTTAGAGACATCATTTTCAGACTCTAATTTTTCAGCAACAATGGATATACCGGCAATTTTGCACCCTATCATCGAAAGTAGAATGCCGGCAATTATAAGGACTCCGGGTGGGATCATGAAAATTTTGTCATAGATCATGAAGAAAAATAGAATGCTAAGCGTTGTTGCAATAATAGTGGCAACGATTCTTTGGTGAATTGCATATCCTGTGAGGGGGATAAAGATTACAAGCATGCCAAAACATAAATAGGTACTGGAAACTTTCAAAACCAGAAGTAAACTGATAGGGAACATGGAAAGTCCAATATTATTTAGAATCGAGCCAATTTCTGTCAGAGTAAACTGAAGGATTCTCTTCATGAATTTTCCTCCAAATGTTTTTTTTAAAGAGTGCATGGGAATAGAATATATTATCAATTTAGCCAAATATTGTCAATAAGGTCTTAAAATGAGCTTTTTTCTTGCAATTTTAGGGTAAATTTAGTAAAATTACGATACTGGTATACGGATAAATGCAGATTTACGGATCGTCTGGTCTGTAGACCAAAAAACTATTCTGCTCTGCATCATCAATATTTAAGTATAATTTTTTGTTTTTAGATAATATAATGATTTATCATCCAACTATCCGTAAATCAGCACTATCAGTATATCCGAATTATTATATATGAAAGAACTTCCAAAGGCCTACGAGCCTAACAATTACGAAGATAATATTTATAAACACTGGGAGGAAAGTGGTTTTTTTAATCCTGATAAATGTGTTGAAAAAGGAAAAACCGATGCAGAAGCCAAGCATTTTTCCATTGTTTTACCACCTCCAAATGTTACCGGGACACTCCATATGGGCCATGCCGCTATGCTCGCAATAGAAGATTTAATGGTCCGGTATAGTCGCATGAAAGGTAAAAAAACTGTATGGGTGCCGGGAACCGATCATGCCGCTATTGCCACCCAGACAAAAGTGGAGAAAATTTTAATGGAAGAGGGTCTTGATAACCCTAGAGAAGAATTGGGTAGAGAAAAATTTTTGGAGCGTGTGAATAAGTTCGCCCAAGAGTCACACGATACAATTATTCACCAAACAAAAAAGATGGGTTCGTCTTTGGATTGGAGTAGAGAAGCCTTTACTCTGGATGAGCAGAGGAACCTGGCCGTTAGAACAGTCTTCAAGAAGATGTACGACGATGGGTTAATTTATCGCGGACACAGAATTGTTAATTGGTGCCCAAGGTGCCACTCCACTTTGGCTGATGATGAGGTAGAGTACAAAGAACAACAAACCAAATTATATACTTTTAAATACTCAAAAGATTTCCCAATTTCCATTGCCACCACCAGACCGGAAACAAAACTGGGGGATACGGCTGTAGCTGTGAATCCGAAAGATTCCAGATATAAAAAATATATAGGTGAGGTTTTTGAAATTAAAAATTTTGCCGGTGGTCCGGATTTAAAGATAAAAGTTATTGGTGACGAAGAAGTGGATAGTGAATTTGGCACCGGGGCTCTTGGTGTCACTCCGGCTCATAGTCATGTTGACTACGAGATGGCCGGAAAGAATGATTTGGAAATTATTCAGGTAATAGATGAAGATGGAAAAATGACTGCAAAGGCGGGAGAAGCCTATCAAGGTTTGGGTGTCGAAGAAGCCAGACGGAAAGTGGTTGAAGCTCTGAAAAAAGAAGGCTTAATGGAAAAAGAGGAAGAAATCGCCAATAATCTTTCTATTTGTTATCGCTGTTCACATACGATTGAGCCGCTAACTTCAAGACAGTGGTTTATAGATGTAAACAAAGAATTTGCATTTAAGCAATCAAAAGATAATCCTATAGAGGGACTAAAAGACGGAGAATCCGTAACACTCAAAAAATTGATGCAGCATGTGGTTCGGGCCAAAGAGATTAAAATTGTACCGGATAGATTTGAAAAAACATATTTTCATTGGATAGATAATTTGCGTGACTGGTGTATTAGTCGTCAAATTTGGTATGGTCATAGAATACCGGTTTGGTACAAAGGCGATGAAACTTATGTTGGTGTAGATGCCCCGGAGGGAGAGAGCTGGCAGCAAGATCCGGATACTTTGGATACCTGGTTTAGTTCCGGGCTCTGGACTTTTTCCACACTGGGTTATCCAAATTTGGATTCCAGTGATTTAAAAACCTATCATCCTACAACGGTAATGGAAACCGGCTATGATATTTTGTTTTTTTGGGTAGCCAGGATGATTTTGATGACTACATATACTTTGGGAGAAATTCCATTTGAAACAGTATATTTACATGGATTGGTAAGGGATGAACAGGGTAGAAAGATGAGTAAGAGTCTGGGTAATGTAATTGACCCGCTTGATATGATAGAAAAGTACGGAGCTGATGCTACCCGTTTGTCACTGCTTGTTGGCAATACTCCGGGTAATGATATGAAATTATCAGAAGAGAAGATTGCCGGCTTTAGGAATTTTGCCAATAAACTATGGAATATCAGTCGATATATACAATTAACGGTGACCAGTGAAAAGAAAACAATGAACAAAGATTTAAAAGTTCCGGAAGCAGAGACTTTGGCGGATAAATGGATTCTTAATGAATTAAAAAAGACCGCATCTTTTGTGACTAATGACCTGGAATCTTTTAGATTTTCATCTGCTGGTGAGCAACTAAGAGATTTTACTTGGAGTGAATTGGCCGATTGGTATCTTGAGATCGCTAAAATAGAAGGCGATAAATCAAAAGTTTTAAATTATATTTTAAATACAATTCTAAAATTATGGCATCCTTTTATGCCATTTGTAACAGAAACTTTATGGCAGCAGATTTATGGAAAAGATAATATTTTAATGGTAGAAAGTTGGCCCACCTTCGCTGAAGCTACGGTGGGCAAGGCCGCCGTTGGAGGTTCGGAAGATTTTGGTTTGCTAAAAAATATAATTACAAATATCCGTTCACTCCGGGCCGATTATAAGATTGACCCGGCTAAGAAACTAGATGTGGTTGTTTCTGCTGGTGATGAAAAGGAAATTTTGGATAAGAATACTGAAGTAATAAAAGGTTTGGCACGGTTAGAAAATATTGAGATTGAAGTTAAGGTTGATAAACCTGACGAATCAATCGGTTTTGTTGTTGGTGGGGTTGAGGTGTATATTAAGTTAGGTGGGGTAGTTGATTTTGAAAAAGAAAAATCCAGATTAAACAATGAGGTTAGTGATCTGGGAAAATATATAAATTCCCTGGAAAAGAAGTTAAACAATGAAAATTTTGTTGATAACGCACCGGCAGAAGTAGTAGAGAAAGAAAAAGGAAAAATGGAAGAAGCTAAAAGCAAATTAGAAAAATTAAATTCTCAATTACAAAGTTTAAAATAATTTTTTATGAGTGTCATTACCGATCAAGAAAAAATAAATGAATTACTTAGTCGCGGAGTAGAAAATATTTACCCCAAAAAAGAATTTTTAGAAGAAAAGCTAAAATCCGGTGAGCAATTAACTCTCTATACCGGTTATGATCCCACCGCACCGACTCTTCATATTGGTCATGGTATTACAATGTTAAAATTAAGACAGTTTCAAGAATTGGGTCACAAAATAATCATGCTTATTGGAGACTTCACCGGAATGATAGGGGATCCGACAGACAAGACATCCGCCAGACAAAAATTAACAAGGGAAGAGGTGCTAGAGAATTGTAAAAATTATCAAGCCCAAGCTTCAGCGATCTTAAATTTTGAAGGTAAGAATCCGGTAGAGTTAAAATATAACGGTCAGTGGTTTGATGAAATGCCTGTTAAAGATTTTTTTGAATTAACTAGCCACTTTACAGTACCACGACTTTTGGAGAGAGACATGTTTCAAGAACGCTTGAAAGAAGAAAAAACTATTTATTTACATGAATTTATGTATCCGGTTATGCAAGGTTATGATTCAGTTGCTATGGACGTTGATGGAGAAGTTGGTGGTAATGACCAAACTTTTAATATGTTGGCCGGTCGTGATTTGATGAAAGAAATAAAAAATAAAGAAAAGTTTGTTTTAACAACAAAACTATTGGTTGATTCAGGTGGTAAGAAAATGGGTAAAACCGAGGGTAATATGATATCTCTAGCTGATAGTCCGGAAGATATGTTTGGTAAGGTCATGAGCTGGACAGACGACATGATAATTTTAGGATTTGAGCTTTGTACCGGAGTGCCGATGGATGAAGTGGAAAAGATTGAGACTGAGGTAGAGAAGGGTTCAAATCCAAGAGATGCAAAATTAAGATTAGCTTTTGAAGTTACTAAAACATTTTTAGGAGAAGAGGCGGCTGAAAAAGGCAAAGAGCATTTTGCCACTGTGATCCAGAGCCATGACAAGCCGGAAGATATGCCGGAATTAAAACCCGAGGAATATAATATTATTTCAGTTTTGGTTGAGTCAAAATTTTGTTCAAGTAATTCTGATGCTCGTCGGGCAATTGATGGCGGAGGTGTAAAGGTGAACGACGAGAAGATTGATTCGATTGAAGTGGAAGTGAAACCGGGTGACGTGGTACAGAAAGGGAAGAGATTTTTTATTAAGATCGTATAGATTATGATCATATCTAGTCTAAGAGATAAAATTGAGGAGATTCTTGAAAAAGAACACGGTCAATTAAAAAAGGGCGTAAGCGTTGAAATACCACCACCCAATTTTGGTGACTTTGCAATAAATTGCCACTCTTTAAGAAAGATTTTAGGGATGGATTCCTCAGACTCTGTAATGGATGTTGTTGAGCATTTATATAATGAACTTAAAAGGGAAGAGAAAAAGGAGGAATGGTTGTTTCATGTTACTCCTGAAAAACATGGTTATGTTAGTTTTTTTGTAGATTATTATAAACTAGCTTTTTTCGTTTTTAAAAAAATTAATGAAGAAGGGGATAAGTATGGCTTAGGAAATGTAGGAAACGGCAAAAAAGTAATGATTGAATATCCATCGCAGAATACGCATAAAGAATTCCACATTGGACATCTTCGTAATGTTTGTATTGGTAATTGCTTGGTGGAATTGTATAAAAAATCCGGTTTTGAAGTGATTCCGGTAAATTATCTAAATGATTTCGGTCGCCATGTGGTGAAGTGCCTTTGGGCAATCCAAAAATTCCATAAAGACGAAGAACCAAGTGATAATAAACAAAAATGGCTTGGTCAGGTTTACGCCGAGGCCGAAGAAAAATTAAAAGATAATGAAGGAGCCAAAGAAGAACTTGATGAATTGCAAAAAAAACTGGAAGACCATGATCCTGAAATTTGGGAATTGTTTAAAAAAACCAGAGATTGGAGTGTAGAGGGTTTTGATAGGATTTTAGCTGAACTTGGTACAAAACATGAAAAAGTATTTTTTGAAAGCGATATAAAAGAAAAAGGCCAAAAGATAGTTGATGAGTTGCTAAAAAAAGACATAGCCAAAGAAGGAGAAGGGGGCGCTATTATAGTCGATCTCGAGGATGATAGTTTGGATATCGCCTTGATTAGAAAAAGCAGCGGAGCCGGAGTATATATGACAAGTGACCTGGCTTTAGCTAAAGAAAAATTTGAGAATTATGATGTGGAAGAGAGTATTAATATTACCGGTAATGAGCAGGATTTTTATTTCAAACAGCTTTTTAAAATTTTAGAACTTTACGGTTTCAAGCCTAAGATGACTCATATCGGCTATGGTTTGGTTAATCTGCCAAGCGGCAAGATGTCTTCCAGAAAAGGCAATGTAATTTTGTACGAAGATTTACGTGATCAAGTAATGGATAAAATGCTCCGGGAGACTAAAAAAAGACACGATGATTGGGACGAGGAAAAAATAAAGAATAATGCCGAAAAGTTGACCCAGGCAGTGCTTAAATTCACCATGCAAAAGCACGAGTCAAACAAAGTTGTTAGTTTTGATTTTGATGAGGCGGTAAGTTTTGAGGGTTTTAGTGCGCCATATATATTATATGTGGTAGCGAGGATCAACAGTTTACTCAAAAAGTCGAAAGCCGAAAGCCGAAAGCCGAAAGTCAATTTTAGTTTATTGGAAGAGGTAGAGGAAAAAAGACTGTTGTTGTTAATTGCCGAGTATCCGGAAATTATTAAAAAAGCTTTGGAAAGATACAATCCATCAACTATAACAAAATATTGTTTTGATTTAGCCAAGGCTTTTAATGATTATTATAATAAATACCGAATTACTGATGCGGAAAGTGAAGAATTGGTAAGAATGCGTATGGCGGTTTGCGGGAGTGTGAAGTTTGTTTTAGAAAATGCGTTAAACCTCCTTAGTATCGAGACAGTGGAGGAGATGTAAAATTCGCTCAATAATTTTGAATTTAAAATTTTGAATTTTGAACCAATTTTAAATGACTTAATTTAGAATTGAGTCATTAATATTTCAGAAATTCAATCGAAATTTAAAATTAAAAATTTACTTCTTAAGCTGCTATTGTCGTTTTATGTTTTATAGATGGATAATCAGACCTATTTTTTTTAAAACAGATCCGGAATGGATTCATAATTTGGCTATCAAATTTTTGAAATACACGAGTGAAAATAATTTTTTGCGCAAAATCCTGAAAAGGATTTTTTTTGTTAACGATCCACGGCTTAAAGTGAAAATTGGGAACCTTGAGTTTGAAAATCCAATCGGGCTGGCAGCCGGTTTTGATAAAAATATTGAAGCACCGCTGGCTTATTCAATGATGGGATTTGGCTTTGTGGAGTTTGGGTCTGTTACTTTTCGCGGCCAGCCGGGCAATCCCAAACCAAGACTTTGGCGTCTGCCAAAAGACAAGTCTCTGATTGTGTATTATGGATTATGTAATAACGGAGCGGCTAAAGCCCGTAGGCGATTAAAAGATATTAAAAATAAGATGGATATACCTTTTGGTGTCAGCATTGCACCGACTACGGACGTACCAAAAGAATATATGGTTTCAGATTATGTAAATTCTTTTTATGAATTGTATAAGTATGCTGACTACATAACTTTAAATGTCAGTTGCCCGAATGTTGCCGCTTGTAATATTTTTGAGCAGATTTCTTTTATAAAGGAATTGTTGGAGAGGGTAAAATTAATTCGAGAGAAGAAAGAAATTAAAAAAGATATTTTTATTAAAATTGGCCCTGATATGGGTACTGAAAATTTGGATAAAATAATTGATATGTGTTTGGAATATGAAATTACCGGAATAATTGCCACCAATCTTTTAAAAGATAGAAACGATTTGGAATCCAATAGTGGTCCGGATGAACTTAAACACCCCGGCGGCTTGTCCGGTAAAATTTTAGAAAATAAGAGTAATGATACGATTAGTTATATAAGAAAAAAAGCAGGTACCAAGCTGGCGATTATTGGTGTGGGGGGTATTTTTACAGCCGAAGATGCTTATAAAAAAATTAAAAGTGGTGCTGATGTGGTTCAGTTGGTGACAGGTTTTGTTTATGGAGGTCCTTTTGTGATTAGAAAAATAAATAAAGATTTTGTAAAGATTAAAAGATTAATTTACTGCTGTAAGAAAAAGGATATAAATAATAATTAGGTGAAAAAAAAGTAATTTTGTGCTATAATAATGATAATTAATTATTCTGCATGAAAAAGAATTACGAAGCTTGGAATGTAAAAGTAGATAATTTTCCTCATGACAAAAATCTTCGAAAGCAATTAGAATTTTTGATCAAATTTGCTGTTCTTGCACCGTCAACTCATAATAGCCAACCATGGCTTTTTAAAATTGAAAAAAATAGGATTGAAATAAGAAAGAACCCCAGTCAAACTTTGGATGTGGCCGATCCGAATGACAATTTGATGTATATATCAATTGGATGTGCCTTGGAAAATTTATTGGTAGCGGCGAATTATTATGGTTTTAAATACAATTTGGAGTATTTTTTTTCGGATTTCGATGAAAGAGTTTGTGAAGTAAGTTTTAGAAGTAAAAATGGTGCGAAGGATGATAGAGAACACTTAATTTTTTTAATTAAAAAAAGGCATTCAAATAGGGGTAAATTTCGTCAAGACTTGCCAGATGAGACCATATTAAATACGATTAAAGGTTTTTCTACAGAAGGTATTTCAGTTGATTTGGTTCAACAGAAAAAAGTAAAGGAGAAGGTGGTAAATATTATTTTAGATGCGAGGGAAAAAGCTTTCTCTGATAGGAGCTTTAGGAAGGAATTGGGGAGCTATCAAAGAAATAACATGACTCGCTCTTTTACCGGAATGCCGGGTTTTACCATGGGTTTCCCGACGGCTTTATCTTTTTTTACGCCTTTCGTATTAAACTTTGTAAATGTTGTAAAAATTTTAAGAAAAAAAGACAAAGAACTATTACTTGAATACACACCGGCTTTTTTTGTAATCAGCCTGGACAAAATAAGTTCCAAGAATTGTTTTATGGCCGGTAGAATATTTGAAAGGATTGCTTTAATTGCTGAAAAGAATGGTTTAGCCACCTCTTTCCAAGAGATTCCTTTTTATTTAGAAAAAATGAAAGAAACAATAAATACGAATAATTTACCTAAAATCTTAGTTAGAATCGGTTATCCCTATCAAAGAATGGCTCACAGCCCTAGATTTGGGTCTGACAAATTAATTTATTAAATTATTTTGGATATGGCTGTAGATAAAATTAAAAATTTGACTGAATTTGATAATCATCATGAGGTGTTAACTTTTAATGATGGTGACCTTCATGCTTTTGTTGCTATTCATAGTAAGTGTGATAATCAACCATCTTTTGGTGCTACTAGATTTTGGCACTATGACTCTCCAGAGGAGGCATTGCAAGAGGCATTACGTTTATCCAGAACCATGTCTTTTAAATGTTCAATGGCAGATTTACCCTATGGTGGTGCTAAGGCGGTAATAATGAGTAATGGGGTGGATACTCCCGAAAAAAGAAAGGATGTTTTTAAAAAGTATGCAAAAAAAATTGATGAGTTAGGCGGTATCTTTGTAACCGGTTCAGATGTAGGTGTAAACAAAGATGATTTGAATATCATGTGCAGCACTAGCCAATATATAATAGGTGGTGAAGTTCCGGCTGGTTATTTTACAGCCCTGGGTGTTTTTTATGCGATTGAGGTTGTTTTGGAGGAAATTTTTGGAACTCATAATTTTTCAGATAAAAGTTTTGCGATACAGGGTTTGGGGAAAACCGGCCTGGAATTATTAAAGCTACTTTATGAGAGAGGGGCTAAAATTTATGTTTCAGATATTAATAGTACGTTAGTTGATAAAACTAAAAATAAGTACCCGAATATAATTGTGGAAGATTCTGAAAATATCCATAAACTGGACGTAGACATTTTTTGTCCCTGCGCTCTTAGTCATGCAATAAACAATATTTCAATTAATGAGATTAATTGTCGGGGGGTAGCTGGGGCAGCTAATAGCCAGCTGCAGAACGATTCAATAGGCCTTGAACTACATAGGAAGGGTATAATATACGCTCCGGACTATATTTCAAACAGTGGTGGATTTATTAGTGTAGTAGATGAATATCAGTATGGGGTTCATAGTACTGACAGAATAATAAATAAACTTTCTAATATTAAGAAAAATTTAAAAAATATTTTTTTGCAGAGCAAACAAGAAGATTTGCCTGTTAGTCAGTTAGCCAATCAAAAGGCCACTGAAAAGTTGTGTAAAATTAAAGTACCTGAAAATGTATATTGTTAAGGAGTTCTATAAAAAAGCACCCCAGCTATTGGAATATTTAAAAAAGTATCCGGAATCTTTTTGGATAGAAAGGGGTAGAAAACAGACTTTGGAATTATTTAAAAAGGCAGCGGTAAGGGTGCCGGCGTATAAGGATTTTTTAAAAAAAAATAAAATTGATCCGGAGAAGATAAAAAGTTTTTCTGAATTTGAAGATGTACCTACAATGGATAAGGAAAATTATTTGCGTAATTATAAGACAGAGGATTTGTGTTGGGATGGAAATTTTGGGGGGAAAAGTTGGACAGTTTCAGCCACTTCGGGTTCTACCGGTGAACCTTTTTATTTTCCAAGAACGGAGTTACAAAATTTGCAATATGCACTGACGGCAGAGCTTTATTTATTGGAAAATTTTCAAATAGATAAAAAATCCACTTTATATATAAACTGTTTTGGTATGGGTGTTTGGATAGGCGGTGTGTTTACATTACAGGCTCTCGATTATATCAGGAGGAGTGGAAGATATAAATTGAGCATCATAACTCCGGGTACAAGCAAAAGCGATGCGATAAAAGCGGTAAAAAAATTTGGCAAAAAATTTGATCAAGTCATAATTGGGGGCTACCCACCATTAGTTAAAGATTTGATAGATGAAGGACTTGAACAAAATATAGATTGGAAGGGAATTGACCTTGGTTTTATTTTTTCAGCCGAGGGTTTCCCCGAAGATTTTAGAGATTACATAATCCAAAATACTGGGATAAAAGATGTTTTTAGGGCTAGTTTGAATCATTATGGAACAGTAGATTTGGGTACGATGTCGCATGAAACTCCGGTCTGTGTTTTGATTAGAAAGATGGCAAGAGAAAATAAGGATATATATAACAAGATATTTTATCGTAGCGACAAGGTGCCGACCTTGACCCAGTACATTCCGGAAATGTTCTTTTTTGAAAAAATAAATAATACTTTAGCCTGTTCGGCCTTCAGTGGTTTACCATTAGTGCGTTATGATTTGAAAGATCATGGTGGTATAATTACTTTAAAGGAAATAGAAAATAATTTTAGGGATTTGGGTGTCAATTTATTTAAAGAATCTAAAAAAAATCGGATACAAGATAGTTTGTGGAAATTGCCATTTGTTTATGTTTATGAAAGAGAGGATTTTACAGTTACGATTTATGGCCTTAATGTTTATCCTGAGACTATAAGGAGTGCTCTGCAGGCTAAGAGTTTGGAAAATTACGTTAGTGGGAAATTTACCATGGTAACTAAATTTGATAATAAACAAAATCAATTTTTAGAAATAAATGTGGAGTTAAAGGGCGGTGTGGCCAAAAGTGTGGATTTAAATAATAAAATAGGTGAATCGGTTTTACATAAATTGTTACAAGAGAATTCGGAGTATAGTAAATTATATTCAGATTTGGGTAGAAAGGCAGTACCACGGATTGTTCTTTATGAATATGAAGATCCGAAATATTTTAAACCGCAAGGTAAACAGCAGTGGGTTAAAAAATAGGTATGATGACGAACTCCAATAAACCAGTATTTTTTTGGGAGGGGGGATATTCTATAAATGACATAGAAAATTTTAAAGTTGATAATAAAATTTGGAAAATTTGTGATTTATACAAGGATCAGTTAGAAGAACTTTTTGAAATTAATAATCCTGATCTGGAAAAGGACGAAAATTATACAAGAAAAATAAATGAATTTATAGAACAAAAAGGGCAAGGTAATTGGGTATATTTTCCTTGGAATGGCGTTTTTTTACATATATTAAATAAAGAGGATTATTTTAAATTACGCACTAATAGAAATAAAAATTTAATTAAAGAGTCTGAACAGAATAAACTTTATGAATCGACTATTGGAGTTGTGGGTTTATCGGTCGGTAGTCATGTAATTACAAATTTGGTTTACAGCGGTATTGGAGGAAAAATGAAGTTGGCTGATTTTGACAAAATGGATACCACTAATCTAAATAGATTAAGGGCGGCAGTTAGTGATGTGGGGGAAGAAAAGACTAATATAATTGCCAGACAGATTTATGAATTAGATCCATATGCGAATTTGTCATTGTATAAAGAGGGTTTGAATAAGGCAAATTTGGCTAGTTTTTTTAATGAAGACAGACCGGATATAATTTTTGAGGCTATTGATGATTTTGAAATGAAAATTTTGTTGCGTCTTGAGGCCAGGAAAAAAGGAGTCCCTGTAGTAATGTTGACTAATTTGGGTGATAGATTGCTGATAGATATTGAGAGATATGACAAAAATAAAGATTTGGAATTTTTTAATGGTTTATTAGGTAATATAGAGGAAGAAATTCTTGGTAAAAATTTAAGTAGGGAAGAAAAAAATAGGCTAGCGGTAAAATTGGTCGGGCGTGAAAATGTTCCACACAGGGCATTGGAGTCCGTGGCAGAGATAGGGAGGAGTTTGGTTGGTAGACCGCAGTTGGCGAGTACTGTTTCAGTGAGTGGTGGTATGGGGGCCTATATTGCCAGGAAATTAATATTGGACGGAGATTTGCAGGGGGGTAGAAGAATAGTAAAATTTAACGATCTATTAATGTTTGATAAAAAGAATAATAATTTCTCAGAAAATAAAACGGCCGAACAAAGATTAGCAGACTCAATCGGTGTGGATATAGAGATTAAACAGATGAAAGTGAATGGTTATGATATTAATTATATTGAGGCGGGTGAAGGTGAGCCGTTGTTGTTGATTCATGGTGGAAATATAGGGTGGGGTTTTTGGCATGAAAATATTGAGAAATTGGCAAAGAAATTCAAAATAGTTGCTTTAGATATGCCAGGCGGTGGCAGATCTTCAAAAATGAATTTGTATGATTTGAGACTTGAGGAAGATTTAGTGCTGACGGTAGAGAATTTTATTATGAATAAGTTTAACGGCCCAATTTCAATCATGGGAGCTTCAATAGGTGGTTGGGTCACATTAAAATTGGCATTGAGAGGTGAGGTTCTATTAAATAAAATTATACTTGTGGATGCTTTAGGTTTTACAGATTATATGGCTTTTAGAGATAGAATTATATCACTTAAGCCACTGGCCAAAATAGTTTCTAGAACTTTTTTAAAACCAACAAGAGAAAATAAGAGGGTTGAAAAATTCTTGAAAGATGTTTTTTATAATAAGAATATTAATATTAGAAAAGAATTTATTGATTATTTTTATGAAACTATGATAACTTCTCATAATTTAATTTTTATTAGTAGATTATCTAACTTGTGGGGTGTTAGAAGGGAATTCATATTGAAAGATCATCTAGGTAATATAAAGAATGATACGTTGATAATTTGGGGGCAAGAGGACAAATTAATGCCTATTGAAAAAAATGCACAAAATTTTGGTTTACTACAAAATTCTAGGGTTTTCTATATGAGGCGAACGGGGCATATACCGTCAATAGAGAGTCCGGAATCTTTTAATAATAAAGTTCTTGAATTTTTTAAAGGATAAATCTATATGGATACATTACTGACCCAAGAAACAATCTCTTTAGTAATCGTTGTCATAGTTAATTGTATTTTGTTCTATTTGGTGTTTAATAAAAATAGAGCAAGCGCAACCAATAAAATTTTTTTAGCTTTAATTGTGGTAACTACCTTCTGGGTTATTACCATGTTTATTTCTTCTTCACCAAAAGTGAGTAAGGAAATATTAATTAATTTAGTCTTTGTACGTTTGACGATTTTTTTTGCAGTCCCCCAAATTTTACTTTTTTTCCTGCTCGCATATACATTACCAGATAAGAAATTTTTAATGAATAAGAAATTATTTTTTTTATTGGTGTTTTTTGTTTCTATATTAATGGTGCTAAGTTTAACGGATATTTTTTTTAAGGATATTTCAATAAACAGTAGTTCTGAAATAGTTGCAGTTGTGGGTAATGGCATGATTATTTTTTTAATTTACAGTGTATTTTTTAGTTTGTTAGCGATTTATTTATTAATAAAAAAATATATTAAAGCATCTGGGATTGTAAAAAGGCAGATAGCATTCATGATGGTTGGAGTTTTGGTTTTACTTTGTTTGCTTATTTTTACAGTTTTGGTACCAGTTGTCATTTGGAAAGAAAGTTTTTTCATCAATTATGCCCATATTTACGTAATGTTTTTTTTGGTTATGGTAGGCATATCAATATTGAAATACCATCTTTTCAATATAAAATTGATCGCAACTGAATCTTTTGTGGGTATATTAATAGTTGTATTGATTATTGAGGGGTTACTCTCTGGTTCCTTGGTAGAACTATTGTTTAAAATCTTTTTTTCTTTTTTGGTTGCAGTGTTGGGCGTATTTTTGGTACGGAGTGTTAAGAAAGAAGTTAAACAGAGAAAAGAGGTGACTAGGCTTGCTAGAAAACTTAAAAAAGCGAACCAAAAGTTAAAAGAACTTGATGAAATAAAAACAGAGTTTTTATCCATTGCCTCTCACCAACTACGTACACCATTATCAATAATTAAAGGATACATTGAATTAATAAAGGACAATGCCTATGGTAAAACGACTGATAAAACAAAAAAAATCTTAGGTGACATTGATACCTCCAATGAGAGGTTGGTAAAATTGATTGATGAATTCTTAGATGTGACTCGGATAGAGCAAGGTCGAACAAAGTTTGTTTTTGATTATCATGATATAAACGATATAATCAGTGATGTTGTATCCCAATTGAAGCAACGCGCGAAAGAAAAAGGAATAAAGGTAAGTTGGAAGCCCTCTAAAACCATAGGGAAAAAGCTTTATCTTGATCCGGGTAAAATTCGTCATGTTATTTTCAATTTTTTGGATAATGCAATTAAATATAGCCACAAAGGGACTGTACGGGTCGATATTAAGAAAGAAAAAAAAGGTGTAGCTGTTAGTGTTAGAGATGAGGGCATAGGGTTTGGCAGAAAAGATGGAGATAATCTATTCCAAAAATTTTACCGCGGTGATAATGTTAAAAAAGCCCAGGCTGGAGGTACGGGACTGGGTTTGTTTATCTGCAAAAAATTTGTAGAAGCACACAAGGGCCGTGTCTGGGCAAAAAGTCTTGGAAAAGGTAAGGGGAGCGAGTTTGGTTTCTATATACCGAATCAGCAAAGTAAATAGGTATGTTTGATATATATAATGTATTCATATTTTTTCTTTTAGCGATATCCTCTTCTTTGTTATTGGCTTTTTTTGTATACAAAAATAATAAGAAAGGTTTTTCAGAAATTATTTTTTTATTATTAAGCCTACTTTTTTCTTTTTGGTTGGTTACGCTGTTTTTGGATGTTCTATACGGAGGAAGAATTATTTTTGCCCGTCTAAGTATTACTTTCGCTATAATTTTTTGTACTTTGATTTTTGTTTTATCAAAGTCAATATCAAATTCCAGGCTCAACAAAATTCAGGACTTAAAAGGAATTAACTATTATTTAGTTCTAACTGTGTTGGTATCAATAATTAATATGTCTCCATTTGCATTTACTCATGAGAAAATGGTTAATGGTAAAATGGAGGCTGTTGTAGGCTTAGGTTTCATACCATTTGTTTTATTATCTTTATATTATAGTTTAGCTTCTGTTTATATACTTATTCAAGAAACATTGAAGTCTAAAAGTGTAATTAGACAACAATTAAAATTTGTATCAGTTGGTATCTTGGTGATGCTGTTTTTAATTATTGTAACTATTTTAATGCCAGTTATGGTATATAATTATAGTGGTCTGATTATTTTTGCACCTTTCTATATTCTTTTTTTTCTCGCCATGACGGCAATAGCAATCTTAAAATACAAATTATTTGAAATAAAGATATTAGCGGCGGAAGGGTTAATGGGTGTATTAATATTTGTTGTAGTTATATGGACATTTTTTTCTTCTTCAATATCTGATTTTATCTTTAGATTAGTCTTCACTTTCTTCGTCGCCATAGTAGGTTTTTATATAATCCGCAGTGTAAAAAAAGAAATAAGCCAACGTCAGCAGATCACCGAATTAGCCTGGTCTCTCAAAGAGGCCAATCTTAAACTTAAAGAATTTGATCAAAAAAAGACAGAGTTTCTTTCAATTGCTTCTCACCAACTGCGTACACCACTCTCTATCTCAAAAGGTCAAATATCTTTGCTTAGGAGAGGTGTATACAAGTCCTCTGTCAATGATGAGGAAGTGGCACTGAAAGACTTGGATGAAAGCAATGAGCGTCTGATAGATTTGGTTGATAATTTTTTAAATATAACCAGGATTGAACAAGGTACTATAAATTATAATTTTCAGAAAGAAAATCTTTTTGAAGTGTTAAAAATGGTTGTGCCAAAATTTAAAAAGGCGGCGGAAGAAAAAGGCTTGGATTTGGTTTTAATAGATAAATGTAAAAAAGATAAAAAAATTTTATTTGACAAAGAAAAGATTATCAATGTTTTAAATAATTTGATTGATAATGCTATTAAATATTCTGAAAAGGGAGTGATAAAAGTTATTTATACTTGTGGAAATGGGGAGGTTAGAATGTCAGTCTTGGATGAAGGCCGGGGTTTTTCCGGTGAAAATAAGCACAACTTTTTTAAAAAATTTTATAGAGCGGACAATTGTCTCTCAATAAAAGGTACCGGTCTGGGTCTTTATGTTGTAAAGACTTTTATTCAATCACATGATGGTAAAGTATGGGCCAGGAGTAATGGGCCCGGGAAGGGCAGTGAATTTGGTTTTTCTTTGCCGATTAAGAAGGATAAATAATCTTATATTGGAATTTATTAAAAAATATTGTATTATATAGACTAAGCTTAATTATTAATTTTTTTCAAAGTATGTTCAAAAAACCATCTTCCCAAATAGCCTTGGAGCAAAATAATGAAGAGACTGAGGAAGAACAAATGCCTGTGGAGCAGGCAAGTAGTGACAAGATAGAAACAGTCGTTGGCCCATCAGTCACAGTAGAAGGAGATTTTGCTTCCGAAGGCGACATCGTGGTAAAAGGTACGGTGTCCGGTAATGTTAAAACCAGTCAGCTTTTAACCGTGGAAGAGGGAGCAAAAATTTTTGCCAATGTCAAAGCCGGTAGTGCTATAGTTGCGGGAGCCATTAAAGGAAATGTTAAGGTGGCGGAAACCTTGGAATTAACTTCA
Organism: Candidatus Magasanikiibacteriota bacterium; assembly: GCA_014729395.1. Classification (GTDB taxonomy): domain Bacteria; phylum Patescibacteriota; class Patescibacteriia; order Magasanikbacterales; family UBA922; genus WJJZ01. Next base: position 84,384 of record WJJZ01000001.1, on the reverse strand, counting down.
AGCGCACAAGTGGGCGGTGATATTGATTGCAAGACTCTGATAGTTGCAGGGGGAGCCCTTTTGCGAGGAAAAATAACTATGAAGGGTTTTGATGTTGATCAATTCAAACCGGAAAAAAAAATTAGCTTAGGTCGACCAAAAACAAAAAAGAAAGCAAGCAAAACGGAGTAGGAGGATGATAAAAAGTTGATATGTATGTCTATTTGTACGACAATTTTTTACGTCAGAAAAAATTTGCTTCCACTGTCAAAGCAATGGAAACGAGATTGACAGATTACGGCATTGCCGGTAAGATAATTCGGCTGCAAAATTTTAGTGATACGAAAATGATTGTTGATGAAGAATTGAGCAAGGGCGCTACGACTATTGTGGTTGTTGGTAATGACGAGACAATCGGACATGTTTTATCACGTGCGGCAACATGTGATATTTTATTTGGTTTTTTACCGGTGGGACCGGGTAATGATATAGCAAAAGTTTTAGGAATTCCGGTAGGTGAAGATGCTTGTGATGTGTTGTCCAGGCGTCGCAAACTTAGGTTGGATGCAGGTTGGATGAATAATCGTTATTTTATATCACGTCTTCATATACCACCGAGTGATATTATGATAGAATATGATGAAAAATTTGAAGTTTCATCTGACAAGAGTAAACTGGAATTGGTAGTTTGTAATTTACAACCTTTTACTTGGCACAGGAAAAATAAAAAAGACTGGGTCGTTCATCCCCAAGATGGAAAATTGGAAGCTTTTGTTTTACCTATTATAAAAAAAGGATTGTTTGGCCGGGTTAAGACAGAAGATCCCAGTGTTTTTCCTTTTGAAGAGATGATTGTAAGCAGTAAAAAGCCATTCGTCGTAGAAGCTGACGGCAAGAGATCCAAAGAAACGAGAGTTAAAATTAGATTGGCTAAAAGCAGAGTAGAGATGGTAGTGGGGAAAGATAGACGATTTTAAATCATATAGCTGGAGTGGTGGAACCCCGCAAAACTCGCTTCGCTCCTCGCGGGGCAAGCTGGTAGACACGCAGGCTAATAAATAATTATCATATTAAACAAAAGAATAAACGCTGGAGTGGTGGAACTGGTAGACACGCAGGCTTGAGGGGCCTGTGGCCGCAAGGTCGTGGAGGTTCAAGTCCTCTCTCCAGCACACAACAAAAAATCCCGATGTGTCGGGATCTTTTTTGTCTTGTCCATTAAATAAGCCGAATTTTGTACTCCTACGCTAAAGCTTCGGAGTACAAGTCCCTTTCTTTCTATTGAATTGGACTTGTCGCCCGTAGCTTTAGCGAAGGGCGATGATCATTTATCTAGGTCTGCTGTTACCAACAAACTCTAATCCTTCGATATACTCAGGATAATAACGAGCTAACTTTTCATCCCGACTAAAGTCGGGACGCTGCTCTTTCTTCAGGTAGGGTTTACCACCAAACCGTGTCACCACGGCCGGAGTAAAGTAGCTTAATTTATAGCGTACGCGATAAAATTAAACATCTTTACACTTTTCACGTTTGGCTGCGAAGCACCATAGTTGCTTCGCAATTAGTATAGTCTCTGTGGCACTTTCCCGCAAACATTGTCGCCAATGCCCAGGTGGGTGTTACCCACTACCATGACCCTAAAATATTTTAGGGGAAGTTCGGACTTTCCTTCCACCTTCGCCTTCACTTCGTTCGGGCTTTGGTGGACGATCATCTATAATGAACAAGACATAAAGAATATAGCATGTTATTTATGATTTGTCAAGTATAAAAGCAAAGTTTTTTTGTTGACTTTAGCCAAATTTTGCTGTATTCTATTTATATATACTTTTATAAGAAATTTTATTTAAAACTATGAAACGTTCAGAAGTTTTTTTAATGGTTTTACAAATACCGGTTGATTATATGATGCTTATTTTTGCCGCTATAACCGCCTATTTATTGCGTTTCACAGATTTGGCAATATCACTGAAGCCCGTTGTTTTCGATCTCAGTTTATTAGATTTTACAGAAATATCAGCTATTGTCGGTATAATTTGGATTTTAATATTCGCTCTTGTCGGTCTTTATTCAACCGACCCTAATAGAAAGTTTTCTCGTGATATTACAAAAGTATTAATGGCTTGTTCTGTAGGTTTGGCTGCAATAACAGCATATATTGTTTTTAGCACCAGACCATTTGATTCCAGATTTTTGTTGCTTATTGGTTGGGTAATGGCAATTGCCTACGTAATATTGGGAAGATTATTAATAAGAGGTTTGAAAGCCTTGCTTTATAGAATGAATGTTGGTTTAAGACGGGTTGTGATTTTTGGAGAGGAAAAATTGACCGGCGAAATAGTAGAGGTGCTGACAAAAAGAAAGGAACTGGGTTACAAAATAGTAAATAGATTCAATAAATTTACGACTGAAGTTGAAAAGAAATTAACCAGAATGAATTTGGACGAAATTATTTTTATAAACCCGAGAGCCAATGAAAAAGAAACATTACAAGCTATAGATTATTGTAATGCGAACCATATTACTTTTAAATATTCGGCGGATTTGTTTGATACATACTCAACCAACATGGCGGTAAGTGCTCTTGCCGGAGTGCCGGTGGTTGAATTGAAAAAGACCAGGCTTGATGGTTGGTGGCGTGTTGTTAAGAGAATTTTTGATATTGTTATGAGTCTTTTGGCAATAATATTATTAAGTCCTTTGATGATATTGGCGTCAGTTATTATCCTTATTGAAACAGGCCGTCCCGTAATATACAGGAATGAAAGAGTGGGTATAAAAGGTAAAAAGTTTTTTACACTAAAGTTCAGATCCATGTATCAAAAAGATAGCACCGGAGTACAGTTTGGCAAGTCAGGGGAAGAGGCTCTGGAAAAAGAAAAAAAATTAATTGCTAAAAAAAGTATAAAAAAAGGTCCTGTCTATAAAATTGCAGACGATCCGAGAGTGACTCCTTTTGGAAAATTCATAAGGAGATTTAGTATTGATGAAATACCACAGTTTTTTAATGTTCTAGAGGGTACCATGAGTATTGTCGGGCCGCGTCCGCATCAACCCAGAGAGGTAGAAAAATATAAGAAAAATCATCGCAAATTATTAACCTTGAAACCCGGGATAACCGGTTTGGCTCAAATTTCCGGAAGAAGTGACTTAAATTTTGAAGATGAGGTAAAATTGGATATATTCTATATAGAAAATTGGAGTTTGTTGCTTGATTTGATTATTTTTATAAAAACACCTTTTATATTGTTCAAAAAGAGGAGGGCTTTGTAGAAATATTTTATGAATATTGCCCTGGTACATGATTATTTATCTCAAGACGGAGGGGCGGAGAGAGTTTTAAGGGCGTTTCACGAAATTTGGCCGGAAGCGCCTATTTTTGTTTTATTTTATGATCAGAATAAAATAGAAGGTTTTGATAAAGCCGAGATTAAACAATCTTTTCTATCAAAATTACCTTTACATAAGACAAAGTATCGATGGTATTTGCCGTGGATGCCTTTGGCAACGGAAAAACATAATTTAAATAATTATGATGTTGTTTTGTCCTCAACCAGTGCTTTTGCCAAAGGAGTGATTACCAAACCGAATACAATGCATGTTTCTTACTGCCATACACCAACTCGTTATCTTTGGACAGACACACATGATTATATAGAAGATTTGAAAATGAACCCTTTTATAAAGGCATTATTGCCCAAATTAATTCACAAGCTGCGATTATGGGATAAAATGAGCGTTGATAGAGTAGATCATTTCATAGCAAATTCCGATACGGTTAAATCCAGAATAAGAAAATATTATAGGCGCGATAGCGATATTATTTATCCGCCTGTAGATAGTTCAAGTTTTTATATTTCTCCTCATATTGGAGATTATTTCGTCTCAGGTGGTAGGCTGGTAGCTTATAAAAGATTTGATTTGTTGGTGCGAGTATTTAATCGTTTAAAATACAAGCTAAAAATTTTTGGTATCGGCCCCGAACTTGAAGCTTTGAAAAAAATATCAAAACCTAATATTGAGTTTTTGGGAAGAGTGAGTGAAGAAGAAAAGGCCGGATTATTAAGCAGGGCAAAAGCCTTTGTACACCCCCAGGTAGAGGATTTTGGCATTACCCCAATCGAATCGATGGCAAGTGGAAGGCCAGTTATAGCTTATCCTGTTGGGGGTGCGTCGGAGACTGTTATTCCTCACAAAACGGGAATGTTTTTTGCCAAGCAAAACTGGGAATCTTTACTTGATACAATAATAAAATTTGACCATAAAAATTGGAATCCATACACAATTAGAGAACACGCTCTACGTTATAGCGGAGACGCTTTTAAAACACAGGTGGAATCTTATGTAAGAGACCGATATGATAATTTTAGGCAGGATTTTAATAGTTGTAATTTTAAAGTTACATGATTATATGAAAATCGGGATCGACATAAGAGTACTAATGTCAAAAAAGAGAACGGGAGTGGGGGAGTATACTTTCGAATTATTGGATAATTTATTCAAAATAGACAAGGAAAATCAATATTATTTATTTATAAATTCTTTCAAAGATGTCAGCGATGAGGTAATGGTCTGGAGACAAGATAATGTGCACTATGTTATCAAACATTGGCCAAATAAGTTGTTTAATCTGTGTCAGTTAATATTGAAATGGCCCAAGCTTGATAAAATAACTACCCACGGCTTGGATTATTGGTTTTCACCGAATTTGAATTTTACAGTTTTGAGTAAGCGAGTAAAATTTATACTCACTGTTCACGATTTAAGTTTTGAGTTTTTTCCGGATTGTTTTTCTTGGAAACGCAGGTTGTGGCATAAGATTTTAAATCCAAGCAATCAATGCAAACGAGCGAATTTAATTTTGGCCCCTTCAGAAAATACAAAACGAGATGTGGTTAGTTACTATGGAATTAGAGAGGACAAAGTTAGGGCGGTGTATCCAGGTAAGAGTTCAGAATTCAGAACTAAAGATTCAGAGACAATAGAAAATCTAAAGAATAAATACAATTTACCTAATAAGTTTATTTTATATTTAGGCACACTTGAGCCAAGAAAAAATATTATTTCGCTTATAGATGCTTACAAAAAAAGTCAGTTGTCACTCGATCAATGTTCACTGATTATTGCGGGCGCCAGAGGCTGGAAAGATACTGAAATCCTAAGAGAAATTGAAAATACAGACGGTGTTCATTATATAGGCTATGTTGATGCGGAGGATAAGCCAACGCTTTATAGGGCGGCCGATTTATTTGTTTACCCCAGCTTGTATGAAGGCTTCGGTTTCCCTGTTTTGGAAGCAATGATAAGTGGTACCCCGGTTATTACTAGTAATCGCAGTTCCTTACCGGAAATCGGTGGTAATGCGGTGTATTTGATAAATCCATATAACACAAGAGAACTGGCAAGTGCCATGAAGTCATTATTAAGTAAATATAATCTGCGTCATATGTTAGTGGAGAAGGCTGAGGGTCGGGTCGAACAATTTAATTGGGAGAAAACGGCGAAGTTTTTTTTAGAAAAAATCATGCTATAATAAAATAGTTTTAATTAGTAAATAAATCTAAAATATGCCTTTAATTTGGAAAGAAGAAAATAGTGTAGGTGTAAAAATGTTTGACCTGCAGCACAAAGAACTTTTTGATATTATAAATGAATTAATAGAAGCTATTAATAATAAAAAATTTAATGATGTGATTGATGATATTATGGTACGTTTGGTAGATTATGGAAATTATCATTTGTCTACAGAAGAAAAATTTTTTGATCAGTATGATTATCCGGAAAAGGATTCACACAAAGCATTACATGATGAATATATAAATAAAATTAATTCTTTCCAACAAAGGTACCAGAATCAAGATGGGGAAATTGATATTGCATTTGATTTGGTGAATTTTTTGGAGAATTGGTGGGTCAATCACATAAACGGCGCTGATAAAAAATATAGCGAATTTTTTAATGGCAAGGGGGTTTATTAAATTTTGGAAATAAAAAAGGCCCAACCCCAAGCGGTTAATCTTAGGGTTGGGCCGGTGAACTAGCGGAACCAGTTTTCGAGATGCCCCTGGCATTCTCGACAAAACGGTCGCCTTGTGCGGATACGATCTTCTGTAAAACGAATCCAGTCATTCGGTACAGAAAGACCTTGTCGCATGACACATTCGTTTGTGCAGTGTGGCCCCAGAGAGTATTCGACACTGGAAGTCCTGCTATCCGGGATAAGACCCAGGACGTGGCCGAACTCGTGCATTATTTCAGTCACAATACATTCGTGGCGAATGTGACTGCCGAGCCCTTTGAAGCGGGCGGTCGACACGACTGTACCAGTCAGTTCTTGGGCTACGCCGATGACGAAGTTGTTGTTATCGTCTCCGGAGTAGAGATCATCATCTGTTATAAAAACATCATAGTGGTCTTGTGCCTTACGCCATGGCTCGAAGTACAGTTCTCGGATAATCGTATCAGCATTAAGCTGATTTCTCCGGTTACTCTCTTCTTGACCTCTTTGTAAGTACCAATCCACACTGTGGTATGGTTTGAGACCGTATTGGTCCAGGTAGGGTTCTTGCCTCCAGACACCCCAGTTTTTTACTTGGATCAAACCGGGGGTTATTTTTGTGGCCTGGATAACAAGTCTGATCCCATCAAGCACGGAGGAGAGGTCTTGCTCATCCAGACCGGCTTGGTGCATGATGTAGATTGGTTTGATTCTCTCCACTTTTTCCCGCCGTCTTTTTCTCAATGAGAAATTCATAGCAGCTCCTCTTTGGGTGGTTTGTAAAAAAGAACTGTTAATATTAGCATAAAAAAACTCTTTTGTCAATCATTGACCTCAATAATAGATATTGTTAAAATTTGAATATAAATTAAAATTGCATATTAATTTATCAGCCCAGTAGACTTAGTAAGCTTTGTGGTTTTTATAAGTCTTAAAACAGATGAAAATTGGAATCGATGCCAGAATGTATGGTCCCAAGCAAGCGGGCTTGGGCAGATATATAGAACAATTAATATTAAATTTAGAGAGTATTGATACGGAAAATCAGTATGTTATTTTTTTGCGTCAAGAAAATTGGGATGAATTTAAACCAACGTCCGATAATTTCAAAAAAGTACTAGCCGATATACCATGGTATGGTTGGGAAGAACAGATTAAGTTGCCTAAAATTATAAAGCAAGAGAAAGTTGATGTTATGCATTTTCCGCATTGGAATGTTCCTTATTTTTATAAGGATCCTTTTGTTGTCACTATTCATGATCTTATCATGTTCCATTATCCCCGGGCAGAGGCTACAACTTTGGGTCCGATTAAGTTCTGGTTAAAAGATAAGGCACATAGAATTCTTGTTAAGCATGTGGCAAAAAAGGCAAAGCACATAATTGCTGTGAGTGAATTTACGAAACAAGATGTTCATAATACTTTGAAAGTACCTGCAAGTAAAATCACTATTATCTATGAGGCAATGTTTTCGAATCAGAGGTCGGAGACCGGTGATTTGATATCAGTAACAGCTTTCGGCCTGAGCTCAAGCCGAAGGGAGGAGCGGGAATTAGTATTAAATAAATACGGAATTGATAAACCATACGTACTTTATGTTGGTAATGCATACCCACATAAGAATTTGAAAGGCTTATTGAAAGCATGGAAATTGTTTGAACAAAAATATGGTTCGGATTATAAACTTATTCTGGTTGGTAAAAAGAATTATTTTTATAAGCAAGAAATCAAAGAATCAAGAAATCAAAGAATCAAAAATGTTGTGTTTACCGGTTTTTTAAGTGATGAGGAGTTGGTGCTGTTATATAAATCTGCAAGTCTTTATGTTTTTCCAAGTTTGTATGAAGGCTTTGGTTTACCTCCACTTGAAGCTATGGCTCACGGAGTTCCGGTCGCTTCTTCAAACAGATCATGTTTGCCGGAAATTTTAGGTGAAGCGGCTATATATTTTGATCCGGAAAATTATGATAATATTTGCGACACAATTTACAAAGGATTGACAGATAAAGATATTAGGTTTGATTTGGCAAATAATGCCAATAATGAAATAAAAAAATATTCTTGGCGAAAAACAGCCGGGGATACGTTAAAAATCTACAAACGGTCATTAAAAGGGAGGTAAAAAATGCAAAAGAAAAAAAGAGGAAAGGCCTTGTCCTTTGTAATTTGGTTTATTTTTTTGGCAACTTTGGCTTTGAACTTGATAATGCTTTGTCCGTTAGTTTATGATGAGTTGAAATTAAATTGGGGTATTTACGCTAGCGTCTTGATTACCGGACTTATTCTTCAACTGGTTGATAATTATTTGGATAAATTCGCTACCAAAAAAATTACCGGTTTTGAGGATAATCAATGACCGGAATCCTTTTTAATCGTCGAGATAACAGTCTCGGCTTTTTTTATCAACAATTAGCCTATTTTTTAGTTTTTTTAGATTAAAAAATATGTTATAATATATTTAAATTAAAAGACTACGATGCCAAAAAAGAAAAGAACACCGCCTCGGTGCTCTCTTTGTGGTAAAACAGGTCATAATGTAAGGACTTGTTCCGGTAAAAGAAAGACAAAGAAGAAAGTGGTAGAGAAAAAGAGCAGTAAAAGTAATACCGAGGTACAAAAAAATGAATTTAAAAAAAGGCAAGATAAGCCTCATGTTTTTGTTCGTGTTTCGGATAAAATGGAAAAGTCGCCTCATGTTATAAATTTAAAGGATGAGGAGCGAGAGAAATTTTGGCAGTCCATAGATGCTTATAATGAGTCTAAAAATTATAAAAAACCGACTCGTTTGACTGTTGATTTTGATGGTATGGTAAAAAAGGTGAAGGAACAATCCTCAATAGATAATAAAAAATTGCAGGAAGAATTTAATTTGGCAATTGACCAAGAAAAGAAAAATCAAAAAAATGCCCAGGTATTCAAGCAACCCAGTTTTATATCACACAAAGCGCCAAATATAAAGAAGCGAAAAAAAGAAAGGAATTTAAATTTTTTCGCCACAATATCGAATTGGATAAACAGTAGAATAATTAATATCAAAAATAATTTCAGCTTCAAGCGTTTCGCTATAAGTTCGCTTTTATTGGTGGTGATATTATGTTTACCGTTTCCGGCCGTAGGATATTACAACAAAGTAAAATTAAATAGTGAAAAAATAGTTGCCGGTAGTTCTGAAGCTTTTATGTCACTTCAGGCGTCAACCGTAGCTGTGATGCATTCCGACATTGAAACGGCTCAGATTGAGTTAAATAACGCCCTGCAATCTTTTAGTGAAGTTGACAGCATCATTGATAGAGAGCATCAGGTTTTGTTATATGTGACCAGTTTATTGCCGGTGGTAGGTAATAAAATTTCCAGCCGTCAGCACATACTCACAGCCGGACATCATTTGGCTTTGGGTAATAGTTATTTGGTCAAAGGTATCGAAAATGTCAGTTATGACGAGTCGGCTCCTTTTACTGAAAAATTAAATATTTTGAACGATCATTTACGCGGAGCCAAGCCACAATATCAAGCGGCGCTCAACGATTTAAACAAAGTTGACCCAAGCGCGCTTCCCGTCGAATATCAGCAGTCATTCAAGGAATTTAAATTATTATATGCCGCATTTATTGACGATATAGAGGACTTGGAAAATTTGATTTCCGCCATGAATATTATTTTGGGGGATGAAAATTTAAAGAGATATTTGGTGGTTTTTCAAAATAATAATGAATTGAGACCAACCGGTGGTTTTATGGGAAGTTTTGCGGTTGTCGATGTTCAAAAAGGAAAAATAATGAAAATGGAGGTACCGGGCGGAGGAAGCTATGACTTGCAGGGCCAGTTGGACGTATATGTTAAACCGCCATTGCCTTTGCAGTTAACCAATGGGCGTTGGGAATTTCAAGACGCTAACTGGTTTGCCGACTTCCCGGCATCAGCACAAAAAATGGCATGGTTTTACCAGCACGGAAGAAAAGCGACGGTTGACGGAGTGATTGCGGTAAACGCTTCTGTACTGGAAAGGTTAATAAAAGTAATAGGTCCATTATCAGCAACAGAGTCTGAATTGACTCTAAGTAATGAAAATGCTTTGGAAGAACTTCAAAAAGAGGTCGAAGTAAATTATGATAAGGAACTAAATCAACCAAAAGCGGTGATAGGTGAGCTTTTGGATGAAGTTTTGGCCAATTTGTCGAATGCCAATGCCTATGATTTGATAAGATTGCTATCAGAGGTATATGAAGCGGCCGAACAAAAGGAAATCCAAGTCTTTTTTAATGATGATGCATCCCAAGATGAGTGTAAAGAGTTTGGTTGGACCGGTGAGATTAAAGAAGTTAAAGATAATCAGGATTATTTAATGGTTGTAAATACCAACATTCAAGGTCAGAAAAGCGATGCAAAGATAGAACAAGCGATTGAGCATCAATCAGTTGTATCCGAAGACGGATCTATTATCAACACGGTATTTATTAGGCGAAAACACAAGGGTATACCGGGAACAAGTTTTTATGGAGTGAATAATATCAGTTATTTGCGAGTTTATGTCCCAGAAGGAGCCGAATTGTTGGATGCGGGTGGTTTTTCATATCCTCCGGAAGAAGCTTTTCATGTATCCGAACCCTGGTATGAAGATGACAAGGATTTAATGAAATATATAGAAGAAAAAGATATAGATCCAGATACAGGTACGGTAATAAGCAATCAGTTTGGAAAAACCGTATTTGGTAACTGGACAATGGTGCAGCCCGGAGATGAGATAGAGGTATATTTTACATATAAATTGCCATTTAAAATGTCTTTCAATGTAGACCAAGAAAATATAAATAGTGATTTGAAAGAAATTCTTTTGGGTAAAGAAAAAAAGCTATCAAAATATTCATTACTAACGCAAAAACAATCCGGTATTAATAGCAGTTTTTCTTCAACCATTATATATCCTAAAGATTGGCAGCCACTTTGGACATCAAGGGATGGTATTGAAATGGCTTTGAACGGAATTAAGTATGATTCGGATATGAAGACAGATTTGATTTTTGCTGTTATAATGGAAAACACAAAATAATAATATAATTGATTATTTTTTAAATAAATATATTCATATGCCTGCCAAAAAAACAAAAAAAAGAGCAAAAAAAACAAAAAAGAAGAGTGTTGACGCTGATGAAGAATTGAAGGATCAAGAAAATGATGAAGAACACGAGTTTAGCAAAAAAGAACTGGCAAAAAATAAGAAAAAAAAGAGCAAAAAAACAAATAAGAAAAAAGCCGGCAAAAAGAAAACCACTAAGAAGAAAAAAACAAATAAGAAAAAAGCCGGCAAAAAAAATAAATCCGATGATGATGTATCGGAAGATTTGGATTTGGAAGAAAAGAAAGATGAAAGGGAGGACAGCGAAAAAGAAGATGAAGAAAAAGATTTAGATGCGAAAGATGAAGATAGTGAAGATGAAGATAGTGAAGATGGGTCAGAAGAAGATGAAACAGATGATACAGGTTCAGACATTGACGATGACAGTGTCAGCGAATTTGAAAAATATTTGGAAGAAGTTGCCAAAAAAGAAGATCAAGACGAGGAAGACGAAGGTGAGAAGGATGCCAACGAAGAGGAAGAGACTGAAGAAATCGAAAAAGATAAGTCTGAAGAAACCGAGGAAGATTTGGATTTGGATGAAAAGAAAGATGAAAGCGAGGACAGCGAAAAAGAAGAGGAAGAAGAAGAAAGGAAAGAGAAAAAGGATAGTAGAGAAGAAGATGTGGATGAAAAATTAGTTGGAATTTATGAGAACGAAGACGGAAGCATGCCCGATATGAAACAATTTAAAAAGAAAAAAAGAAATAAATTGATACGAGCTTTCTTTTTTCTGATTTTTTCCGTTTTGGTTTTAGGTGCTGTAGCCTGGGCCGGATTTTTCTACTTTCAGCCACAGGCTAATTTTTCAGAGGAAGATGTTGTGTTGTCAGTAACAGGTGATGAAGAAGTGCAGATTGGCGAGGTGGTGCATTATAGAGTTCGTTTTCATAATTCTCAGAACATACCACTTTCACAGGCAGTCTTGAGGATTAAGTACCCCAAGGGTTTTGTATTTGAAAGTAGTAGTTTGGAACCTACCAATGAAAATAATGATGAATGGGTGTTGGGTTCTATAGATGAGGGAAGCGGTGACTTTATAGATATTACCGGTAAGTTGTATGGAAATATTGATGAAGAACAGTCGTTCAGAGTTTTCTTAAATTACACGCCTTCTAATTTTAGTTCTGAATTTCAAAAAGTGGGCAGTTTGACAGTATCATTAAAAGAATTTCCGATGGTTTTGGAAGTGGATACGCCTGAAGAAGTGGTTCCCGGAGTTGAGACTGAATTTAATATAAATTTGTCCAAGGATTCCGAATATCAAGATAAGGAAATATCGCATATCGCTGTATTGTTTGAAGGAGGAGAATTTTTTAATAAAAAATCCAGTGATCCTGAAAGCGATGAATTTCATGAATATAGATGGAGTTTTGATAATTTGGAAGAAAACAGGGAATTGCACCTAAACGGAGTCTTCAATGTTGAGGATGACTCTATTGAAACACAAGATGTCTTGGTAAAAGTTGTAGGGTGGAAAGACGAAAATCGTGATGGTGATGGCTATGTCTATAAAGAAGAAGTAATCACCATAAACTTACTTAAAACCGATATGGCATCCAATTTAGTCATAAACGGCACTACCAATGATTTTTCCGTCCAACCGGGTGAGATGTTGAATAATACGGTCGCAATTAGAAATGCCGGAGAAAACACACTCAATAATATACGTGTAATGGTATCCTTTGAAGGGCCGTCGCACAGCAGAAAAAGTATTTTGAAGTGGTCTGATTTTGAAACGGATACTGTTCCTGATATTTACGGAGAACAACTAAGTGATGATACCAGATTGGGAGAGATTACCTGGACATCCAGCCAGATTCCGGAATTGGCCGAACTCGGTATGGGCGAGAGTGTTATGATTGATTTTCAATTGCCGGTTAAAACCATAGACGATATTGACTTGACGGCGTTCAGTACTTATGAAATTAAAGCTGTATTAGAAGTTCAGTATGATATTGAGGATGAAAAGGAAGTATATTCCAGCACACCGATAATAATGACGGTAAACTCCGACACAAGCTTGGAGGTAAGAGATCAAATATCATCCAATAGTCAAGATCAAGATGTGCATACGGTCACTTGGTTCGTGGAAAATAATTTTCATGAGCTGGAAAATATCTATATGGAAGCTGATATTTATGGTGATATTTCCTTTGAAGAAGAAGCATTGGTTGTTCCCGCCGGTGAAGCAATATTTGATGAAGAGAATAAAAAAATTATATGGGAGGTTGACAAAATGCCCACAAGTTTGGATGTTTTGGCTCTCCAGTTTGATATTACAATCTTGGAGGATGATCCAACACAAACAAATTTAACTTCAAAAGTAAAATTTAAAGCCCTTGATAAGGTAACCGGGAAAGAAATAATTCTTATGGGCGACGAAATATTATTAAATGAAGAAGAGGTTGAAGAATAAAAATTCAAGTAAAAAATGATAATATGACAAAAGAAAAAAAAGTTGATAAAAAAAAATTGATTAATGATGTGGCCCAAGTTTTACATGACGTTTTGGGTGGCTTTACTGTTGAAAGATATAAGGAGTTTTATATGGAAAGAACTCCCAAAGAAATAGTTATGTCTTCGGAAGAACTGTTGAGTGAGTTACTTGGGCCCAAACAGGCAAAAGAAAGAATGAAGAATCTTTATCTCAAATATGATCTTAAGAAACTATAAATATTTTTTATGAAAAAAGTAGGAATAACAACAATAACGGTGGTATTAGTGCTATTACTTAATATAGTTTTGTATTATATATCTTTTTTAAAAGAAGCTGAGGGAGTTTTTTACTCTCTTTCTACCATTTCCTATCTACTATCTTCATTATTAAGTGTGGTCGCAGCTGTTTATGTTGTAAAAATATATAATAAAGACACAAAACATGGAAATGCCATGATGTGGATTTTACTGGGTTTGTTTGGGTGGTTTGCCGGGGAATTGATTTGGATAATTTATGAATTTTTGGGAAAGGATCCTTTTCCATCAATAGCTGATCTTTTCTTCTTATTAGCCTATCCGGCTTTCTTTGTCGGTTTTCTAAAGGAATACAGATTATCTTTGGCAGAAAAAACAAAAAAAATAAAATGGTTTAATTTCATGCCGTTGCTAATCTTGGTTTTATTTTTTGTATATATGTTGTTCTACTTATCACAGGTGGAAAATAATGATTTTTTTGAAGAAGTTATTGGAGCCAGTTATTATTTTGCTGATTTAATTTTGGCGGGTGTGTTGGTTTTTATTATGGTAACAATAAAAAAATACAGTCAAGGAAGAATTTTACTAGCTTGGATTTATATATCTGTGGGTATGGTTGCTCATTTTATTGCTGATTTACTTTTTTCTTTTATGACAGAAGCGTATGAACAAAGCATTCCGGTTTATACTGTTATAGATATGATCTGGATAATAGGATTTTTATTTTTTGCCTGTGGTTTGTTCACCATGGGTTTGGTTGTAAAAGAAGTTAGAGAGAAGTTGATAGTAAAAAAATAGCTTTGACTTTTTTTGTTAACTTTGAAAAAAATAACCCCGTAAACGGGGTTATTTTGGTGGTGGACCCACGGGGGCTTGAACCCCGAATACTACTTGTCAAGGGTAGTGTTTTACCGGCTAAACTATGGGCCCATGAATCCACCGTTTATCATTATAAAATTTGTTAGATGAAATTGTTTTAAAAAATATTTAAGATATAGGTAAAGTTTGATAAAAAGCAAAAAATCCCCGAAGGGATTTTGCTGACAAGTAGTATTTTGACCCATAGTAAAACGGGACTACCTTTAATAAAAGTATATCCTAAATGTAGGATTTGTCAAGATTTCCAAGATAAAATTTGTATAAAGAAAAAATAAAACCCAGAACTCACAATGGAGTGCTGGGTTTGGGTTTGTTAGTCTGTATTTCCCCGGGTGGGGGAGTGCAGACATCCGGTTTATTCTAAGATGTGGATGATCCAGGCGATTTCGCCACCAATACCAGCTCCTACCCGGGCATCAATTTGATCCCCGTTTTGAAACATGGCTGTCACTTCACCGGTCGGATCTCCCCAATACCTGGTTAGCGGGTACCAACACATGTAAAGACCATCATCATCTACGATTATTTCATTCATATCTGTATCATTTGGGTTCATGACTTCTACTGTTGAGCCCGGTTCTCCTTCACAATGGCCTT
This sequence comes from Candidatus Magasanikiibacteriota bacterium, assembly GCA_014729395.1. Taxonomy (GTDB): domain Bacteria; phylum Patescibacteriota; class Patescibacteriia; order Magasanikbacterales; family UBA922; genus WJJZ01. The sequence goes on along the minus strand of WJJZ01000001.1, from coordinate 69,121 downwards.
TGACGTGAACCACGCACCCTGTGAATGGATGTGTGTCTCTGTAGGGTAGAGGAACGTCGAAATTGAAGGCCATATTTTCAACTATTTCTTCTGTTGGCCTGAAGTCGCCCATCCCATAAGTAAATGGGGTAGCCGGCCCTTCTGAGTCGTGGCAGAGCACGTACATGCGAATACGAGTTACGTTTTCTGGAATTTCACTTACTTCTTCTTCAGTGATTTTCCATGAAAATATTACTGTTTCACCAGTACATGCATCTCCGATCCTATCTTCATCAGAATCATCCTGATTGGGGTTGTATACGAAGAGACAGTTATCACAACCGTATCCAACACCGTCTTCATCGTAGTCGGTTTGGTATGGGTTGTATAGCGATGGACAATTGTCTTCCTCGTCCGGCACGCCGTCAGCATCCGAGTCCAACGGTGGGATTGCTTCGGAAAAGCAATAGCCGTTTTCGAGACACAAATTGACTGTCTCAGGGTTGCCGTCGTCGCACCATGTATCATCAATGCAGCAGTTGTCAATCGGTGAGATGATACACTCGCCATTGAACAACCCAGCTGTCATACACGGTTCATCTGTGAAGCATTCTATACGTTCATGGTGACAGCGCCAGTCTTCCAGACTGCAGAAATCACGGTTATTGACAACGTCGTCAGCACACTGGTTTGGCAGTGTACTTGCGTTGTCAGCGTCGCATATTTCGTAGCAATCCGGATCGCGTTTGTCTACTTCTCCGTCACAGTCGTTGTCGAGATCGTCAAAGCACAATTCACGGTCCTCAAACCTGGTCGTGGGTATACATCCATTTTCGTCCTCATCAATTTGCTTGTTGCAGTCGTTGTCAATCCCATCTGCAACTTCAAGTGCCAGCGGATTTATGCAAGTGGCACAAGTCGAAAACCTTGAGTCCTGACAATTATTTTCCGACTGTTCACAACCCGGTGGGTCATCGGAGATAGAGTCCGAACAGTCGCCACCGCCGATCAAACCGAGTTTTTTTACTTCTTTTTCGCACTCTTCTCGTGCCGGCATCGGAATGTTGGCACACAGATCCAATGGATCCGTATCCGGCCTCCCAGAGGAGAACCAGCCGTCACAGTCGTTATCAATCGGACTTTCTCCAGGGATACACCCGGAGTCTTGGTAAGTATTGTTTAGGTCACAATCTTGTCCCCCGCAACCGATAAGAATACTGCCGATGATAATGCTGAGAATAATGATAGAGTTTTTCATTTTTTCCTCCTGTAAAGAACGTGGTTTCATCTCAACCACTTCAAGCTTTTTGAAATGGTAGTTGATGTGAGGTCCACGCTCCGGTTAGGGAGCATGGACCTCAGGGTTTTATTGACAGCCTTCGTCGATTAGGCCGTCGCAATCGTTGTCCACTCCATCGCACCACTCGGTCGCGCCCGGGTTGATGCATTTTGCACAAACAGAAAATATTGTGTTCATGCAATCAATGTTAGCTTCCTTGTCTCGACAAAACTTTGGGTCATCAAATGAAAAATTGTCACAGTCACCACCACCGAGTAGTCCGCTGGAACGCATGGCGATCTCGCATTCCGGCCATCCTTCGCACAAGGCTTCGGGCCGGGTACTTTGGTCCCCCTGAGAAAACCAGTTGTCACCATCGGGATCTAAGCTCGGGAACATGACTACCGGGTTCTTATCCTGCATTTTCTTGGTTCTTAGATTTTGATGCTCTATATCTTTTTTCTCAGCACCTAGAAATGAACCGATCAAAATACCTGTTAGGAATACAAGAAAAAGAGAAAGAATGGTTATGCGCGTTTTCATACATACCTCCTGTAAAGAACGTTTTTGTTTCGTAACCCTATCTCAAGCCTATAAATAGACCTAAAATAGAGCTAGGATTAGGCACAAAAATACAAATTATTATATCACAAAAAAGGCCTTTTGTCAAGGTTAAATCGACATAATTTTACTAAAATAAGGCAAATTTTTATTATATTAAAAAACCGCCTGAAACGACGGTTTTTTACAACTTACTACTTTACAACTCTTTATTCAATCACCTTGTCAACAAGTCCGTATTTTGTGGCTTCTTCCGCACTCATAAAATAATCTCTGTCCGAGTCTTTTTCTATGGTTTTAAGGTCTTTTCCGGTGTGTTTAGCTAATATTTTATTAAGATTTTCCTTAATTTTCAGGATTCTCTCAGCATGAATTTTGATATCACTGGCTTGTCCTTCCATTCCACCCATAACTTGGTGAATCATAACCTCGCTGTTTGGCAGACAAAATCGCTTATCCTTGGCTCCGGCTGCAAGTAAAACCGATGCCATGCTGGCGGCCATGCCTATACAAATGGTTGAAACATCAGCTTTTAAATACTGCATGGTGTCATATATGGCCATACCGGCTGTAACCGAACCGCCGGGGGAATTTATATATAGTTTTATATCTTTGTCAGGATCTTGGTTTTCCAAGAATAACATTTGAGCGATGACAGTATTGGCGACCACATCATTAATTTGGCTGCCAAGAAAAATAATTCTGTCCTTTAACAGACGGGAATAAATATCATAGGCTCTCTCACCGTGACTGGTTTTTTCAATTACAGTTGGAATTAAATGCTGTGATTTAATATCGATTGGATATTCGGATTTTGTGTTTGTAGTTGTCATAAATTTTTTGCTTGAATTGGTATTAAGTTAATATCTGTTTTTCTCTAAAAGAAGATAAAATAGAGTATTAGTGTCAATTAATTTTTTTGTAATGTCATTCCCGCGAAGGCGGGAATCCAGGAGAACGGACTCCGCATACTGGATTCCCGCCTTCGCGGGAATGACACGATGTTAATATAAGTATATTATTTAATTAGTATAGCAGGTTTTAGTGCTTGTTCAAGGTTTGCGTGGCTAGTCACCAATTTTTACGACCACACAACCACTGTGACTTATTCCCCGATTTCTCTAAATACTTGGCTCACTGCTTTATCCATTGGTCCATCAACAGTAAATCCAGCCGCTTTTTTGTGTCCTCCTCCTCCAAATTTTTTCGCAATTTCAGACACATCAATATCATCTCTTGTCGTACGAAGACTGCCTTTGATTTTATTGTCACTAGCTTCTTTTAGAATTAAACTCGCTTTACCGTCACTTAGATTATTTAAAAAATTGGCAATACCTTCGGCTTCTTCTTCGTTTACTTTATGTTTTTTTAAATCTTTTTGACTAAGATAAGTATGGGCGATTTCAGTTTTTTCGTGCATTGTCAATCTGGACAAAACCACACCCCATAACTTTAATGAAGCCAGAGATCTATCTTTTAATATCGATTCTTTTATTTGAGAAAGGTCACCACCGGATTTTATCAAATAACTGGCAGCGGAAAGCGAAGTTACAGTAGTAGCGGCATTGGTAAAATTATCAGTATCGGTAATTATTCCTGTAAGCAAAGAAGTAGCCATTTTTTTGCAGATTTGAATTCTATTATAACGAAAATAGTTAAAAAGAACCTCGGCGGTGGAGGAAGCATGGGGTAAAACTAAATTGTGATCGCCATAAAATTCATTGGTGGCGTGATGATCTATATTAATTATTTTTGGTTTATTTTTTATTTTTTTAATGTAATCATCGATTCCGGCATATTTTAGATCACCGGAGTCAAGTATAATTATCAGATCAATATCGCTATTATTCCAGACTGAATCTTCGTTTCCAATTTCATGACTGTGAGGCAAATAGTCGAATCTTTCCGGTATATCGGTTTTGCAATAAGTGGAATACTTTTTTTTATTTTTATCAAAATATCTAATCATAGCCGTAACAGACCCAAGGGCGTCTCCGTCAGGGTTTTGGTGGGGTACAAGCAAGATGTGTTTGGATTCTTTGATTGAATTGTCTATTAATTTGGCTGTACGAAACATAATATTTGTTTTAGCAGATAATTATATCCAACTTGTTGCCGTATGTCAAGCGTGGTATAATAGGGCAAGTTTTCTTGTTTATGTATTTGAAATCTCTAGAACTAAATGGATTTAAGTCTTTTGCCCAAAAGACTGTTTTAGAATTCAAAGGAAATAAGGACGGTAGAGAAAGTGTTACAGCGATTGTAGGGCCAAACGGCGCGGGAAAAAGTAATATATCGGATGCAATCCGGTGGGTAATGGGTGAGACAAGTCTAAAAGCTCTGCGAGGCAAAAAAAGTCAGGATATAATTTTTTCCGGTTCTGAATCCAAGGGAAAAATGGGGGCTAGTTCCGTAACTATGACCCTCGATAACAGTGATAAAAAAGCTCCGATTGAAATGGAAGAATTGGTTATTACCAGAAAATTATATCGATCCGGAGAAAATGAATACTATATTAATGCGAAAAGAGTTCGTTTGCTTGATCTGCAATTACTTTTGGCAAAATGTCAATTTGGTCAGGGTTCTTATAGTGTTATCGGGCAGGGTATGATTGATAGGCTTTTATTGCAAACACCTCAAGAGAGAAAACAGTTTTTTGACGAAGCCTCCGGTATCAAAGAATTTCAGATAAAAAGGCACCAGGCGATTTTAAAATTACAAAGAACAAAAGATAATACTGAACAAGCCGGTATTTTGTTGAATGAAATCACTCCCAGATTAAAAAGTTTATCAAGACAGGTAAAAAAATTGGAACAAAGACAAGCGGTTGATATGGAACTAAGAGAAACTCAAGAGATATATTATAGTAGTCTTTGGACATCAAACCAGGAAAAAATTAATAATTTGAAGCAAGTTTTAAAAGGTGTAGATAGTGAATTTACTCAAAGTAAGGAAAACTTAACCGCCATTCAAAAAGAGTTGGCAGCTTTGGCCAAGGCAGAAACCAGACAAGTAATATTTGAGACTTTACAGCAAGATTATCAAACTATTTTGAAAAGAAAAAATGAAATGGAACGTGAAAAGGCGGTTTTACAGGGAAAATTGCAGATAGAATATTCCAGAGCCGGAAAACAAAACTTGGGTTGGTTGACGAACAAGATAGAATCTTTAAAACAGGAGGAATATTCCGGTTTGAATGATTTGAAAAAGATAAAAAAAGAGAAACAGGAATTTTTAAACAATGTTCAGGAAATTAAAAATAAATTGGAAGAAATATCATCGGAAAAAACCGAAATAAAAAACGCCATTATCGGTTTGGATCAAGATATAACTGAAGCCAGGTATGAAAAAACCGTCAGTCAGTTTACCAATATTAGAGCGGTTCAAGTAATTTTAGAAGAAAGACACCAGTTCGGCACAGTATATGGCGCGGTTGCGCAGTTGGCCGATGTAGATGAAAAATATCAACTGGCAATGGATGTTGCCACAGGCGGATCTGTAGCTTCTCTAGTGGTTGATAATGACAAGACCGCTCAAAAAGCAATTGAATATTTAAGAGTTGAGAAACAGGGTTATGCTACTTTTTTACCTCTAAACAAAATTAAACCAAGACCGATTTCTCAAAATATAGAAGATTTTTTGGGAGTGGAAGGGGTACATGGCCTGGCAGTGGATTTGGCAGATTATGACGATAAGTTTAGTGATATTTTTTCATATGTATTTGGAAATACTTTGATAGTGGAAGATATGGACATTGCGCGGAAAATTGGGATAGGTACAGTCCGCATGGTTACTCTTGATGGTGATGTAATGGAATTAAGCGGCAGTATGAAAGGTGGGCATCGCAGAAAAAAACAAAAAGGACTTAGTTTTGGCCAAGGTTCTTCTCCTTATTTAACAAGAAATAAAGCTGATGAGTTGGAAGAGAAAAAGAAAAGTTTGCAAGTTAAATTGAATAAACTGGAAGAAACTGAAGAGGCTGAGCAAAAAAAATTGTATGAAATGCAGTCAAAATTTAGCGCAATAAGTAGTAAAGAGGAAATTCTTGAAGCTCAGAAAAATAAACTGAGCAAAGAATTGGCGTCTTTGGAACAAGAATCTTCCTTGCACTCATTAAGCAAGGATGATTTTAATGTTGCAATGAATAAAGTTTCTCAAGAAAAAGAAGATTTGGATAGAGAAATCAAAAAAATTGACAATCAGTTGAAGGATATACAGAATAAAATTAATCATTTTAATAAAGAGGAAGAAGAAAAAAAAGAAAGAATATTCGCCTTACAGGATGCCATGCAGGCTGAGCAGACACAATTGAATGAAGTGGTTGATAAAAGAAATGAAGCCAGGGTTGATCTGGCAAAACTGGAAACAAGGCAGGAGAATTTAAGCAATGAAGTTTATGCAGAGATGAAAATTTCAATTGATTCCATTGTGGAAAAGAATATTAATATTGTTTCTGTTGATGAAGCGCGAAAATTTGAAGAAAAAATACAAAAATTAAAATATAAGTTATCTTTGATAGGTGGTATAGATGAGGAGGTTGTTTCCGAATATGGAGAGACCAAAGAACGTCATGATGAATTAAATGATCAGTTGAAAGATTTGGAAAAAGCTATGAAAGATACCCGCGAATTAATAAGCGAATTGGATTTGTTGATGAAGAAAAAAAGGGATAAAGCTTTTAAGCAGATAAGAATTGAATTCAAAAGATATTTTGAATTATTATTTGAAGGGGGTAGTGCTGATATAATTGAATTATACGGAGAAGAAAAAGATGATGAAGAAGATGAGTCCGAGGAAGAAGAAAAAAATATTAAAAAAGAAAAAGGACAGGAAAAGAAAATTTTACAAGGTATAGATATAACAGCCTGTCCGCCCGGTAAAAAAATTAAAAATATCCAAGCACTTTCCGGGGGAGAGAGGACAATGACATCGATTGCCTTGGTGTGTGCAATACTGCACACTAATCCGTCTCCTTTTGTAGTTCTTGATGAAGTTGAAGCTGCTCTTGATGAAGCCAACAGTTTGCGTTTTACAAAAATTTTACGTGAGTTGGCAGAGCAATCTCAATTTATTATTATTACTCACAATAGAGCTACTATGCATGCAGCCGATATTTTATATGGTGTGACAATGGGTAATGATGGCATAAGCAAACTTTTGAGTGTAAAAGTGGACGAAGCAGAGAAAATCAGTCCTTGATTAAACTTTACAAAGCGTTTTGGTTTTGCTAAAATTATTTTATATGAATTTGATTTTAAGTTTAAAAGACACAAAGAAGAAGATCCTGCCCGCGGGATAGTTTTTGTTTTTAAAAATAAAATCGTCCCGCAGAGGCGGGATTTTTTAATTTTGGTCTGATTTAAGATTTTTTTAGATGAGACCAAAATTTAGCTGAAAAAGGAGGTATGATGATCAGCGCAAACATGGTTTCGTGTGTTCCGTTTCAAGTTAGCGCATACAGGGGTAACGAGCCTGTGCTGCAAAACCGTTTGGAGTATTTGTCTAATTTGATTTCAAATTGGACAAGAGAAGCGGTTGAAAGAGGGGAGCCGCTCTTGATTCAAGAACAAGAACGGGTCTTCAATCAACTTCGGTTGGGACTCTGTGCTTTGCTTTTGGGTCATAATCAAAATCCATGTGGTTTTGCCACCACTTATGAATCCGGTCAAAACGACGGTTTACAGTGGTGGGAGCTAGGCTCGGTTTTTGTGCCACCGGAATATCGGGATAGGAAATTGGGTTTTGAGATTTATAGAGCGATTTCGGTATTACACCCTACGGGTGTGCTGGTTCATACCACAAAAAACCCAAAGGTTGTTCATATCGCGAACGTGCTCGGCTTTGTAACCCTTTCTTATGTCGATTTGCCGCATACTGTTAGAGTTCCGCTTTGTTATGAAGCAAGCTGTTTTGATCAATGTGGCGATAATTCTTGTCGCTTGGAACATAATTTGGAAGGTCCTTGTGTAACTCAGGTTCGCTGGCCTTTGTTTCATTAGGATTTCAGGGTCGGTCGGTAATAGAAATATTGCCGGCCGGCCTAAAAATTTATATAATCATTAACATAATTAATAATATTTTTTATGATAAACACAGAAAGACTGGTTAATACATTTTTGGAGATTGTTCGGATTGATAGCCCCTCCGGTGAAGAAGGGGAGATGGTAGTCGATATTATAAAACGCCTGGACGATTTGAATATTAAATATGAAAAAGATAGTTTTGGTAATGTAATCGCTCATACGGATGGAGATGGAGAGCCTATTGTTCTGGCAGTACATTTGGATACAGTGGAGCCCGGAAGAGGAATTGAACCGATTGTTGAAAACGGTCTTATCAAAAGTCGTGGTAAAACAATTTTGGGAGCGGACAACAAGAATGCTGTAGCCGCTGTTTTGGAAATTTTACAAGTTATCAAAGAAAATAATTTGATTGCCAAACCTTTGGATTTAGTCTTTACCTTGAGTGAAGAAACCGCCAATTGGGGGGCTGTGAATTTAGATTATTCAATGTTAAGAGCAAAAAGCGGTTTTTCTTTTGATTCCAGTAATCCCATTGGTGGAATAATTATCGGATCACCTTTTTATTATCGTTTTGATATAAAAATATTGGGACGTGCCAATCACGCCAGTGTACCTGAAAAAGCGGTAAATGCACTGAATATATTTCATGAAGCGCTTAAAGAAATTACATTAGGAAGGGTTGATAATGATACGATTTGCAATATTGGAACACTGGAGGGCGGTCATGTTAGAAATACTATTCCGGGTGAGTTGGTTTTAAAAGGTGAGGTGAGAAGTTTTTATGAAGAAAAAGCCAGGTCAAATACTGATAAAATCATAGATATATTTGATTTAAAAGCAAAATTATTTGGCGGTAATATTGAATATAAAACATTACAAGAAAATCCCGGTTTCATATTCGGTGAAAATGATGAACTGGTTGTCAGGGCAAAAAAAATTATGGATGAGATGAACATTTCGTCAAAAACTATGAAAGTTTATGGCTGCTTTGATGCTAATATTTTTTATGATAAAGGCATAAAAATACTGAATTTAGCTGATGGGTCCAAATATTCTCATAGTATGGAAGAAGAGCTCAAGGTTAGCGATTTGGAAAATTTAGCTAAAATAGCATTAAATTTGGCTTTACATAATTAAATTTTTCTATTATAGTATTAAATATCTTAATTGGGATATTTATGGACAAAAAAGACTTATACAATCTGAATGAGAAAAAGCTAAAGGATATAATCAGTCAATTGTCTGTGGAAAAAGCTGAAAAAATAAAACAAGCTTTTGATTTTGCTATTTCGTCGCATGATTGTCAATTTCGTAAATCCGGTGATCCCTATATTGTTCACCCGATAGCGATTGCGATAAAGCTTCATAACAAATACAATGATATTCAGTTGACAGTAGCGGCTTTACTTCATGATGTGGTGGAAGATTGTGAGGAAGTATCACGAGAAGATATTTATAATAAATTTGGCAGGGAAGCTGGTTTTATTGTTGACGCAAATACCAAAAGGTTAATTGATTTTTTTGAATATCCGGACAAAATTTTTGAAAGTAAGGTGGAGCGTTTGCTTTGGGCGGGAAGAAAAGACGTCCGGGTTTTACTTTTAAAAATAGCTGACAGGGAAAATAATTTGAAAACGATTAATTACCTTAAACACAAAAAACAGGTAAGAATGGCCTTTGAGACACAAGCAATATACAGACCTTTGCGTAGAATACTTAAGTATGATGAGAGTGTTTCAGTAAAGAAAGCGCAAAATTTATATGAGAAATATATTAAAAAGAATAATTTACAATCTCCCCAACAGGCAAAGCGAGCTTTAATTAATGAGTCGTTTGAAACCTTTAGTGAAGGTATGTTCGGTCTAATTTACGGTGATACGGCCAATATTATCTGGAAAATTTCAGATTTTGATACATTTAAAAAAATTTGTGAAACGGATTCATTGCAAGGCAAGATCCGTTTTTTATCTATTTCGGGAAATAGAGATTGGTTTAATGCTGCTTTTCAATTTAAACAAGGTGTAGTGATTGACAATGTAAAACTTGGGATATCCTCTTATGAGGGTCAATAATTGGATGATTAGATAATTGGGTTTTTCTATTCAAGTTATCCAATTGCCTGATCACCCAATTAACAAAATTTATTAATTGCAAATATTATGAAAATAAGCAAATTCAATTCTGAGCAGGAATTGAAAAAAGAAATTTACAAGCATTTCAAGGAATTTAAAGTTTTTAAGCAAACGGCTTTTTATGTGGATAAAGGTGCTTGTATGTATTATGATCTTTCTCCTGCAAAAAAACCCCACCTTTTGGCGCTAAAGGAAAAGTATTATCCGTTTTTAAGAAGAAATTGCTGCAAAAACAAGGATAAAAAAGTTGCTGTAATAAGTTTAGGTTGTGGAAATGCCGGAAAGGAAAAAGATATATTTGGAAGATTTTATAAAGACGGTTTTAATTTTAAATTATTTGGGGTGGACTCTTCTGAAGGTATGATTGAATTAGCTGAAAAGAATTTGTCTGAAAGTAAATTTGATTATAAATTATTGTGTGCGGATTTCAGCAAAGAGGATTTTATAAAAAAATTAAAGCATGAATTGGCTGACTTTGATGTAAAGGTTTATGCTTTTTTGGGCTGTACTTTTGGTAATGTGGAGCAAGACTATATGGCTGATATTTTGTACGATATGCTGGAAAAAGGAGACAAACTGTGGATGGAAGTGGCTGTTAGAAGTGAAATTAATGAAAAAGGTGATATGTTATTGTTCGAAAGATACTTGAAGTATCTGGATCAAGATGTAAGACGTGATTTTTATTTCCGCCCTTTGAAAGAGATTGGTATACCTTATGAAAATGGGGAGATGTTTCTTTCTATGATTAAAGAAGAAAATTTAAATGATTTAAAGTTTATTTTTCGCTTTAAGATTTTAAAAAAGACAGTGGTTTGTTTTGATGGTAGAACCGTAACCTTATTGCCCGGTACAATTGTTGATCTTATTACCATTAGGGTTTATGATGCTGACGGTTTGGTTAATTTTTTTGAGGAGAGAAATTTTAAATTTATCGCTAAAGAATGTAATGGAGTTGGGCAGTTTTTGTTTGAGAAGTAAAACAGTAAGTAGTGAACAGTTCACAGCCAATCTCGCCCTTCGCGAAGGGCGGGAAGAACTGTTAAAATATGAAATTCAACATAATCACAATTTTTCCCGATTTAATAACTCAATACTGCAGCGAGAGTATTCTTAAGCGTGCCCAAGAAAATAAATTGATCGAAATTAATTCGATCAATCTGCGTGACTTTACAGAAGATAAGCATAAAAGCGTTGATGATACACCTTATGGTGGTGGTCCGGGCATGGTAATGAAGCCGGAGCCAATTTATAAAGCTTTAAAAAGCATTGATGCAATCCCTTTTAGAAAAGTAGATGGGCTTACAAAAATAAAAAAAGTATTTAATGGTAGTTTGAAAAAGAAAAAAAGAACATTTTTGTTATCTCCTCGCGGCAAACAATTTAATCAAGAAATGGCGGAAAAATTTTCCAAGCTTGATGAAATAACTTTCGTATCCGGTCGTTATGAGGGAGTTGATCAGCGCGTGGTTGACCATATGGTGGACGAAGAAATTTCAATCGGACCTTACGTTTTAGCCGGTGGAGAACTTGGAGCTCTGGTAATTATTGAAGCTGTGTCCCGTTTAGTTCCGGGGATGCTTGGTAATCCGGCCTCACTGGATGAAGAGACGTTTGGACTTCGGCAGCCAGTAGCAAGCAGCAAGCAGCAATCCGAGACGCAAAAAGAATATTCGCAATACACCAAACCGGCAAATTTTAAGGGTTGGAAAGTACCGGACGTTTTGCTTTCGGGAGATCATAGGCGGGTAGAAGAGTGGCGGAAAAAACAGTTTTAAAATATCTAATTTAAAAATGTTTAATTTTAGTCATTAGATTTTTATTGGTTATTGGATGAAATAGATATTAGACATTTTTTTATCCCCATATCTTCCCCATATTATCCTCTTGACATATTATATATTTATGTATATAATCTTTTTACTAATGCAACAATTTATGTTTTCCCCAGTCCCCAAAATGGGATACTAGGAAAAGAGTAACCAAATTTATTTCTTGATAGTTTTCAGGAAGTAAAGCAGGTTCCTCTTTTTTTCTTGGAAGGAATCAATTCTTTACAATTTAGCAACCAATATACAATTGCATAAAAACCAATCAAATTGAAATATGCAATACATAAGTAAGGTTCACATTAGAAATGTGACAAAAACATCCAGAGTCTATTTCAAAAAAAAGTACTTAAAATAAACCTTTTTAATTAAAGGGATAAAATTCTCATGTTAAAATTGTTTTAAACAGTTTTAACATCATTGAGCTTAGCGAATATTAAAACCCTTCGGCTCGTTCCGACTTCGTCGGAACTCGCTCAGGGTCAATTAAGACTCGCTTAGCTCATCTTAATTGAGAGTTTGATCCTGGCTCAGGACGAACGTTGGCGGCGTGTCTAAGGCATGCAAGTCGAGGGATCGGCCCAGCTTCGGTTGGGATACGGACCGGCAAACGGGTGAGTAACACACTGGTAACCTACCTTTGAGACGGGGATAGCCCTTGGAAACAGGGATTAATACCCGATAGTTTCTATTTTCTCAAGAGAATAGAATAAATCCTCCGGGGCTCAAAGAGGGGCCTATGTCTGATTAGCTTGTTGGTAGGGTAATGGCCTACCAAGGCAATGATCAGTAGCAGGCGTGAGAGCGTGACCTGCCTCACTGGGACTGAGACACTGCCCAGACTCCTACGGGAGGCTGCAGTCAAGAATATTCCACAATGCCCGAAAGGGTGATGGAGCGACGCCGCGTGCAGGAAGACGCCCTTCGGGGTGTAAACTGCTTTTCTCAGGGAAGAATTCGTGACGGTACCTGAGGAATAAGGGGTGGCTAACTCTGTGCCAGAAGCCTCGGTAATACAGAGACCCCAAACGTTGTCCGGATTTATTGGGCGTAAAGGGTCCGCAGGTGGCCTACATAAGTTAATGGTCAAATCTCGGGGCTTAACTCCGAGACTGCCATTAATACTGGTAGGCTAGAGGCCGGAAGAGGCAAGCGGAACTATCGGTGTAGTCGTAATAAGCGCTGATATCGATAGGAACACCAAAGGCGAAGGCAGCTTGCTAGAACGTGCCTGACACTCATGGACGAAAGCGTGGGTAGCGAATGGGATTAGATACCCCAGTAGTCCACGCTGTAAACGATGCGCACTAGGTATTGAGAGTATCGACCCTCTCAGTGCCGCTTAAAAAAAGCTAACGCGTTAAGTGCGCCGCCTGGGGAGTACGATCGCAAGATTAAAACTCAAAGGAATAGACGGGGACCCGCACAAGCGGTGGATCATGTGGTTTAATTCGATGATACGCGGCGAACCTTACCTGGACTTGACATGTAGCTGCAAGCCTCTAGAAATAGAGGCCGCCTTCGAGGGTGCTACACAGGTGCTGCATGGTTGCCGTCAGCTCGTGCCGTGAGGTGTACCGTTAAGTCGGGTAACGAGCGCAACCCCCATTCTGTGTTAAATGTACACAGGAGACTGCCTTGGCAACGAGGAGGAAGGTGGGGACGACGTCAAATCAGCATGGCTCTTACGTCCAGGGCTACACACATGATACAATGGCCGGTACAATGGGCAGCCAAGCCGCAAGGTGGAGCTAATCCCACAAAACCGGTCTCAGTTCGGATTGAAGGCTGCAATTCGCCTTCATGAAGTTGGAATCGCTAGTAAACGCGCATCAGCCACGGCGCGTTGAATACGTTCTCGGGTCTTGTACTCACCGCCCGTCACACCACGAAAGCTGGTAATGCCCGAAGGCTCAATTTTGGGACGAAGGCAGGATCAGTGATCAGGGTGAAGTCGTAACAAGGCATCCGTAGCGGAAGCTGTGGATGGATCACCTCCTTTCTGGAGTTATTCTGTCGGAAGGCAGATATTTCCGTTGACTCTATATTTTTATATAGAGGGAATAGACCTGGTTTTTGTCACGTTTTTGATGTGAAGTTTTTGCCTGCCTCGCCGAAGTCCAAAGGACGAAGGCGGGTCACGTTTTTGATGTGAAGTTTTTACATGTCCGCCGAAACCCGAACTAAGTGAGGGTGGAGGAGGATTAGATTTTGATTTAATGGAAAACCGCTATATAGCGGTTTTTTTGATATAAATATTTATTTTTGATATTCGTTTTTTTATATTTTTTTTATATTTTTCATATTTTATCGATATTGACTTGTGCAATGATATATAGGTATAATGCTATAATAATTAATATATTTTTTATGAATAATAATATAGACAGATACATAAATTTAATAAAAAAAACCGGTGACAGGTTAATAATTCATGATTCACAAAATGATACAGGTTTTGTAATTATGGATTTTGATGATTATGAAGCCATGGTTCAATCTTATGATAACGATTTTTTGTTTGAAGGATTTGAAAATGACTATGATTTAGATTCTGATGATGACTGGCATCGAGCGGGTGATGTTCTTGGAGATAAATACGATATACCTGAAATGGAAAGTCAAGGTGATGAAAATGTTTTTGAAAATTTCAGCGATTTACCATCCGGCGATGAATCAGAGCTTTATAAATCAGTCGATCAAGCGGATCAGAGTGTTGGTGATCAGGACATTCACTATGATGATATTGAAAATAAATCAGACCAAGGTCCGGTTGATGAATGGGAAGAAGAACCTTTACCTGATGAGGATCCGGTTTTTTTAGAGGAACCTATTTAATAATGCGGATATACGGATAACCTGCCTGCCGGCAGGCAGGTGCGGATTTTCGGATAGATTGGTATTAGTCCAGTATATCATTAACAAACAAAGGATTATTTTTTTATATTAAAGTATATCTAAATATTCCATTGGTTCATAATTCAACGATCCGTAAATCTGAATTTATACGAAAATCCGTGTCGTATTTATCCGCAGGTTATCCAAAGGCTATCCCTTGACGAATTTTTTGAATTAGTATATAATCAAGGCGCTTTAAAAGCGTCTATTTTTATTACATAAATGTAATAAATTTACTAAATTTAAATAAATTATTACCGCTGGGTTACAAATCTATTCCGACCACTCGGAAATAGTGCGGACATAAGTTAATAGTATGGCAGATTTTCAAAGAACAAAGCCACACGTTAACGTTGGTACTATTGGTCACGTTGACCATGGTAAAACGACTCTTACGGCTGCAATTTTAAAAGTTGCAGAAGCGCATGGTTTATCAGCTCAAACAAAAGGAGTTGATGAGATCGATGCCGCTCCGGAGGAAAAAGAGCGTGGCATTACAATTGCTACCGCTCATGTTGAGTATGAAACTGAAAAACGTCACTATGCTCACGTAGACTGTCCCGGACATGCGGACTACGTAAAAAACATGATTACAGGTGCAGCACAAATGGACGGTGCGATTATGGTGGTCTCTGCCGCCGATGGTCCTATGCCTCAAACCAGAGAACATATCCTGCTTGCCAGACAAGTTGGTGTTCCTTATATTGTGGTATTTTTAAATAAAGTCGATCAGGTTAGTGACCCGGAATTAATAGATTTGGTTGAAGAAGAGATCAAAGATCTATTAAAGAAATACGAATTCCCTGGGGATACTACCCCGATAATTCGCGGTTCAGCCCTGAAAGCCTTGGAAAATCCGGGAGATGAAGAGGCAAGTAAACCAATTATGGAATTGCTAAATAAATTGGATGAATATATTCCTGAACCGGAAAGAGATCTGGACAAAGATTTCTTGATGCCTATTGAAGATGTCTTTTCTATTGAAGGTAGAGGTACTGTTGTCACTGGTCGTATAGACAGAGGTGTTGTAAAAGTTGGGGAAGAAATAGAGATTGTTGGAATGGGAAGAGATACTACCAAGACCACTGTCACCGGAGTGGAAATGTTTAACAAGAGTCTTGACCAAGGTCAGGCCGGAGATAATGCCGGTATTCTCTTAAGAGGTACCAAAAAGGATGATGTTGAAAGAGGTCAGGTTCTTGCTAAACCGGGTACTATTACTCCGCATACTGAATTTGAAGCAGAAGTATATGCTCTTACCAAAGAAGAAGGTGGTAGACACAAACCATTTTTTAATGGATATAAACCTCAGTTTTATATCAGAACTACAGATGTAACCGGAGAAGTCACACTACCGGAAGGTACTGAAATGGTCATGCCTGGTGACACTGTAAACATCAAGATTAAGTTAATCGTACCTGTTGCAATGGAAGAAAAAATGAGATTCGCTATTCGTGAAGGCGGAAGAACTGTTGGTGCAGGTGTGGTTACAAAAATTATTAATTAAAATTTAAACAGACCCCGTCTCTTGAGAGAGGCGGGGTTGTTCTTTAAAGGGATTATAAATTATGACAACGACAACAAAGAGCAAAAAAACTGATACAAAAAAAGCAGACACACAAACAACGGCAAAGAAACCGGAAATCGGACAAAAGATTCGTATAAAAATCAGAGCTTATGATCATAAAATAATTGATCAAGCTACGAAAACAATTATCGAAACGGCAGAAAGAAATAATGCCAAGGTGGTAGGGCCTGTTCCATTGCCAACCGAGAAAAATAAATTCAGTGTAAATCGGTCAACTTTTGTGCATAAAACTTCATCCGAACAGTATGAGATGAGAACGCATAAGAGGTTAATCGATATTTTGAATCCCAACCCAAAGGCAATCGATGCGCTAATGAATCTAAATTTGCCAAGTGGTGTGGATGTAGAGATAAAAATGTCTTAATTAGCTCTTGACATAATTTTCAAATTGCATTAAAATAAGCCCGTTATATTATTCGCATTTAAAGCAGATAAGATCTCTAAAATTAGAGAAAACATCTGCCGCATTTGACGAATAATCAAGAGGTGATAATTTGTAAAAATTTTACACAATATACAGCCTACTGCGGAAAGCAGAAAAAGGCTAGAAGGAAATTCTAATGGATTATTAGATATTTATTAGTACTTCCTTCTAGTTTTTTGAATCTAACAAACTAGATTTATATGAAATTTATTTTGGGAAAAAAAATGGAAATGACTCAGGTTTTCAAAGATGACGGGAATGTTGTTCCTGTTACTCGAGTAAAAGCCGGACCTTGTGTGATTACACAGGTAAAAAGTAAAGAAAAAGACGCAAAGAATGCCGTTCAAGTTGGGTTTGGCGAACAAAAAGTATTTAGATTAAACAAGTCTCAAAAAAATCATCTTAAGGCAGTCAGTAAAGGCGATAAAACTGTGAGGTATCTGAAAGATTTTACGGTTGATGCCGAAAACAAGCTAAAGGTGGGTGATAAGTTTGGTGTAGGAATTTTTAGTCCGGGTGAAAAAGTGGCTGTAATGGGGTATGCAAAAGGACATGGTTTCCAAGGTGTGGTTAAAAGACATCGTTTTGCCGGTTCACCGGCCAGTCATGGTCATAAAGATCAATTAAGGATGCCGGGTAGTATTGGTGCAACAGATCCTGCGAGAGTCTTCAAAGGAAAAAGGATGCCTGGACACATGGGAGATAATAGAGTGACCGTTAAAAACTTGGAAATTATAGAAGTTCATCCGGAAGAAGATGAGTTGATGATAAAAGGAGCTTTGCCCGGTGCTCGCGGTTCTTTATTGGTAATCAGTACCGGTGAAGGTGAGATTGAAATACAAAAAGAGGAAGAAAAAGCGACAAGTTCCAAAGAAAAAAAGGATATAGATAAAAGCAATGATGAAAGTCAAGACAATAATAAAAAAGAAGCCAAAGATAGTAAAGACAGTAAAGAAAATAAAAAAGAGGATGATGGCTCAAAAAAAGAAAAAGAAATAAAACCAAAAGAGGGTAATACTGATAAAAAAGAAGAAAAAAACGATAAAAAAGATGAAACAGCCAACAAAGATAAAGGTGATAAGAAGAATGAAAGTACATCTGAACAAAAACAAGACAAATAAATAAATGTTATGGCAGAAGTTAAGATTTACAATCTAGAGGGAAATGAAAAAGGAAGTGTTAAGCTTAGCGATTTTGTTTTTGGTCAGAAAGTAAAAGAGTTGGTAGTACATCAGGTTTATTCTGCAGCCATGTCAAATAGACGTCAAAAATTAGCTCACGCCAAAGATAGGTCTGAAGTGCGTGGTGGTGGTAGAAAACCGTGGAGGCAAAAAGGTACCGGTAGAGCCAGACATGGTTCAATCAGGTCTCCTTTGTGGTCTGGTGGTGGTGTGACTTTTGGTCCGTTAAAAGCCAGAAATTTTAAGAAAAAAATAAATAGAAAATTAAAAAGTATTGCTACCAGGATGTGTCTGTCAGATAAAGTGTCGAATGATAAATTGATTATAATGGAACAGATTAAATTTGACGGAAAGACAAAGACTGTAGCTGATGTACTGAATAAGTTACCTTCTGTCGGAAAAAAGACTGCGATTTTAGTTGATAAAAAGGATGAAAAATTAATAAGATCTGTAAGAAATATCCCGAATATTGAAGTAAAAAGAGTTCAGGATGTAAATATAATTGATTTATTGCATCATCAATATTTAATTTTGGACAAAAAAGCTGTAAAAGTTTTAGAGGAAAGATTTTCAGAAAAAAATAATAAGTAAGTATGAGTTTTTTAAATAAGTGGACAAAGAAATTAAAAAAAAGACAGTTGGAGGAAGTTGAAGACGGTTCTAAAAAAGAGGTTGAGAAAAAAGTTGCCTCTAAGAAAAAAGAACACACAAAGACAAAGTCTAGTAAGCCGACTGATCAGAAAAAAAGCAAAAAAACAGCGAAGAAAAAAACCGTAAAGAAATCCAAAAAAGGAAACGCCTATAAAATTTTGATTAGACCTGTAATAAGCGAAAAGGCCGCCGGTTTGGAATCAAAAGGTGTTTATACTTTTGTAGTCCATAGAACAGCTAACAAGTTTGATATTAAAAGAGCAATCGAACAAATATACGGAATAACCCCCAAGAAAGTAAGAGTAATGAATATGGAAGGAAAGACGGTTAGATTTGGAAGATATTCCGGAAAAAGAAGTGATTGGAAAAAAGCTATTATAACATTAGCTGAAGGACAAAGCATAAATATTCATGAAGGTGTATAAAGTATTGTTTAATATAATATGGCAGTAAAGAAATACAAACCAACCACACCCGGACGACGTAAAGCAAGTGTTGAGGATTTTTCTGATATAACAAAAAAAAGACCGGATAAGTCCCTGGTTGCGCCGATAAAGAAAAAGGCCGGAAGAAATAATATGGGTAAAATTACCGTTAGGCATCGTGGTGGTGGTGTAAAAAGATTATATCGTAAAATTGATTTTAAACGTAATATTTTTGATATTCCGGCAATAGTTGAGTCGATTGAGTATGACCCAAACAGGGGTGCAAGAATTGCCCTGATAAAATATGAAAATGGAAATAAGAGTTATATTTTAGCAGCTGAAGGGATGAAGGTTGGGAACAAAGTTATTAGTTCAGAAAAAAAGATTGAAGCAGAATTGGGTGTAAGAATGCCTTTAAAGCATATACCGGTTGGTATGTTTGTATATAATGTGGAATTAAACCCCGGAAACGGCGGACAAATTGTTCGAGGAGCGGGAAATGGAGCTCAGTTGCAAGTTGTAGAGGGTAAGTACGCACAGTTGAAATTACCTTCCGGAGAGGTTAGACTGATAAGTAAGGAATGTATGGCCACAGTGGGCAAAGTAAGTAATCCCGATCACAAGCTGGTGAGGCTTGGTAAAGCGGGTAGAAAAAGAAAATTAGGTTGGAGACCGACAGTTAAGGGTAAGAATATGAATCCGGTTGATCATCCCCATGGCGGTGGTGAAGGCCATTCTCCGATTGGGTTACGTGGTGGACCAAAAACAAAGTGGGGAAAGAAAGCTCTTGGTGTTAAAAGTAGAAATAAGAAAAAATGGAGCAATAAATTTATTCTATCCCCCAGAAAGAAGAAAAGAAAAAAATAAATCACAGATTACACAGATTAAATCACAGATTACACAGATTTGTGTGGATTAAACAAGTTCAGGGTTTGAAATGATCCACATAAATCCGTGTAATCAACGATACTCTGTATAAATCAATGTTAATATGTCAAGAAGTTTAAAAAAAGGACCTTTTGTAGATGAAAAATTGATGAAAAAGGTGGAGAAGGCAAAAAATTCAGGTGATCGAAAACCCATTAAAACATGGGCCAGAGCAAGCACAATTACACCTGAAATGGTTGGTATGACTTTTTTGGTTCACAATGGTAAGGATTTTTTAAATGTATTTATAGAAGAAAACATGGTCGGACATAAATTAGGTGAATTTGCCCCAACAAGAAAGTTTGTTGTTCATGGTGGTAAAATGGCAAAAGAGCAGGGTAAACCAATGCAATAATTATGAAAATGCAAACACAAGCAAAATTAAGATTTTTAAGAATAGGACCAAGAAAAGTAAGACTATTGGCCGATCTTATACGTGGCATGAAAGTGGAAAAAGCGATAGAGCAACTGATGTTTTCAAAAAAGGATGCTGCAAAGCCGCTTTTAAAACTTTTAAACAGTGCAATTGCAAATGCAGAACACAATCATGAAATGAAAAAAGATACATTAGTAATAAAAAAAGCTTTTGTCGATGGTGGGCCGGTATTGAAAAGATGGATGCCAAGAGCAATGGGTAGAGCGACCCCTATCAGAAAGAGAACATCTCACATAACAATCGTGTTAGAGGGAGATGCTGAAGAAAAAAAATCAAAAAAAGATAAAAAAGATGTAAAGAAAGATGAAAAAAAAGAGAAACAAGAAAAAAAGAGCGATAAGAAGAAAGATAAAAAAGTGAATAAAGAGAGTAAAGAGAATAACAAAGAAAAAAATAATTAATTAATTCTATCTAGTACAGTGGTACTAAAGAAAGATAAAATATTTATGGGACATAAAGTGCATCCAAAAATACACAGAACCCAGGTAATATATACATGGGATTCAAAGTGGTATAGCAAAGATAAATATGCCAAGTATTCCGAGCAGGATATTCGTATCCGTGAATTTTTGATGAAAAAATTCAAGGATGCGCATATTGATTCGATTGGAATTGAACGAGGTCCCAAAAATATGAAAATAACCATATTTGCTGCTAAACCCGGTTTCATAATTGGACGCGGTGGGCAAGGCTTGGAGATGGTTCGTAAACATATCGAAAGGAAATTTTTGCAAATGTCTTTAAAAGTGAAATTGAATATAAAAGAGGTTAGATCACCGGCTTTATCATCTTCTGTAATGGCTCAGAGTATGGCCAGTGAAATAGAAAGACGTATTCCTTTTAGAAGAGTAATGAAACAGGGAATAGATAGAGTAATGAAAGCAGGAGCCAAGGGTGTTAAAATTATGATGTCCGGTCGGTTGAATGGTGTGGAAATAGCTCGTACAGAAGTTTTATCAGCCGGAACGGTACCGCTAATAACTCTAAGAAGCGATGTTGATTATTCTTTTGTTGAGGCACATACGATTTATGGAAAGATTGGAATTAAAGTTTGGATATGTCATGGGGAAGTGTTTGGCAGAAAAGATAAATTCAGTGATTCTGAAGAAAACAAACAAAAGAGTAATAAAAAAATAAATAAGCAGAATAGAAAGTAATGATATGTTGATACCAAAAAAAGTAAAACATAGAAAATGGCATAAATTGAGAAGAAGAAATAAAGGTGTAGCCAGTAGAACCAACACCGTATCTTTCGGATCTTATGGCTTAAAATCATTAGGCCATGCATGGGTCAGTTCCAGGCAAATTGAAGCTGCCAGGCGTGTAATGACAAGATACGTTAGAAGAGGTGGTAAAATTTGGATAAGAATTTTTCCCGATCGTCCGGTTACAAAAAAGGGTAATGAGTTACCTATGGGCGGTGGTAAAGGCGCGCCTGATAGATATGTCTGCACCGTAAAACCGGGGACAGTTATGTTTGAAATGGGCGGAATTCCCGAAGAAAAAGCCAGAGAAGCTATGACGCTTGCAGGACATAAGCTTCCGGTTAAAGTAAAATTTGTTACTAGACAATAAATATGGAATTTGAAGATTTACAATATAAAACTGAAAAAGAATTACGGGATTTACTACACGAGAAAAGAGAACTGGTGCGTGAGTTATACTTCAAAGCCAGTGAAAGGCAGTTGAAAGATCCGTCAAAGATAAAACAGGCAAAAAAAACAGTTGCAAGAATTTTAACAATGCTGAAAATGAGACAAAGAGGAGAGCAAAAACAGAAAAAAGTGATTGAAACCAACAAAGAAAATAATGAAAAAGATAAAAAATAATTATGACAAAAGACGACGACAAAAAAATAATTAAAAGACAGCATCAGGGCGAGGTTGTTTCAACAAAGGGAAACAAAACAATCAATGTTTTGGTGAGCAAGAAAAAATGGCATAGCAAATACGAAAAACAGTACAGAGTTGATGATAAATATCCCGTACATGATGAAAAACAAGAGGCCGGTGTCGGTGATATTGTATTATTTGAAGAATGCAGACCGATTAGTAAGACAAAGAGGTGGAGATTAATTAAAATTGTTAAAAAAAATAAATAATTTTGTAAGATATGATTCAGCATAGATCGATTCTAAAAGTTGCAGACAATAGCGGAGCTAAAAAGCTTATGTGTATTAGGGTATTGGGAGGATATAGGAAAAGATATGCTAAAATAGGCGATGTTGTAACTTGTTCTGTAAAAGAAGCCGCACCCAGAGGAACTGTAAAAAAGGGAGAAGTGGTCCATGCTGTTATTGTGAGAACAAAAAAAGAAAGCAGACGTAAAGACGGGACTTATATCAGATTTGATGAAAATGCAGCTGTTGTTATAGACAAAGAAACAAAAGAGCCGAAAGCTACCAGAATATTCGGTCCTGTTGCCAGAGAATTAAGAACAAAAGGATTCAGAAAAATTGTGTCTCTGGCACCGGAGGTTTTATAAAATGAATCAGACAATATTAGTATGATGAAAATAAAAACAGGTGACAATGTAAAAGTATTGAGTGGAAAAGATCGCGGAAAAACCGGCAAGGTTATTCAGGTTATGAAAAATAAAAAAACCAATCAGGTTTATGTTGTGGTGGAAGGAATTAATAAATTAAAAAAACACATGAGACCCAGTCAGAGATCTGAGAAGGGTCAAATTATTGAGTTATCCGCTCCTTTGCATATTAGTAATGTCATGTTGATTGACCCTAAAATTAATAAGGCAACCAGAGTTGGTTTTAAAAAAGAAGGTAAAGAAATGAAAAGGGTTAGTAAAAAAAGCGGTGAATTTTTAGATTAATTGTTATGAGTTCTAGATTATATAAAGAATACAAAAAAAATATTGTACCGGCTCTCATAAAGGAGTATGGTTATAAAAATGCAATGGAAGTGCCAAAATTGGAAAAGGTTGTGGTAAATGTTGGTTATGGCAGGCATGTGAAAGATAAAGCTTATGTTGATAATGTCGAGGAAACAATTAAACTTATAACCGGACAAAAACCTATTCATAATAAAGCAAAAAAATCGATTTCCAATTTTAAAATAAGAGAGGGAATGAATGTGGGTGCGTCTGTTACTTTGCGTGGTAAAAAAATGTATGATTTTGTTGATAAATTGGTTAGTGTAACATTACCTCGCGTTCGTGATTTTAGAGGAATCAACCCAAAAAGTTTTGATGAACAAGGAAATTATACAATCGGCTTTAAAGAGAATATCGCTTTCCCGGAGATTGATACTGATGCGGTGGATAATATCCATGGTTTGGAAGTGGTTGTGTGTACAAGCGCTGAAAATAAAAAAGAAGCCAAAACGTTGCTGGAAAAGTTAGGTTTTCCGTTTAAGAAAAAATAAAAAAATAATAATTATGGCTACCAAAGCACAAATAGCAAAATCTAATAAGAAACCCAAATTCAGCACCAGAATAGTGAGGAGATGTTGGAAGTGTGGTAGAAAAAGAGCTTATATGAGAAAATTTGGCCTATGTCGTATTTGTTTTAGAGAATTGGCCAATGATGGAAAGTTACCGGGAGTACGAAAGTCAAGCTGGTAAGACGGATTACTGATCAAACTGTTTTACCGTAGATTCAACTATTCCTGTATATGCAGGCGGGTGTAAATCAGTATTATCAGTAATTTGTAATTAATTAATTAAAACTATCAACTAAAATAAACTATTATGATGACCGATCCAATTGCTGACATGTTAACACGCATAAGGAATGCACAAATGGTGCATAAGTCTTTTGTTGAAATTCCTTTTTCGAATTTAAAGAAAAATATCGCTGAAATTTTGAGTAGAGAGGGTTACCTGGATTCTGTAGAAGTGTTGGGTGAATCGAGAAAAATAATTAAAATCGGATTAAAATATAAAGACAAGAAACCTTATATTAGTGATTTGCAAAGAGTAAGCAAACCCGGACATAGAGTATATAAAAAGTCAGATGAGATACCATACATACTAAACGGTTATGGTACGGCTGTGATATCTACCTCTTTCGGTTTGATGACAGACAAAGAAGCTCGTAGTAAAAAAGTCGGCGGTGAGGTTATTTGTTCAGTTTATTAATAACACAGATTATACTGATTAGGTAGGATTATTGATTTAATAATCATTTGCTCAGTGTAATTTGTGTAAAAAACAGTAATAATGAAAATATGTCTAGAATAGGCAAACAGAAAATTGAAATACCAAATGGTGTAACCGTTGATATAAAAGACGGCCGAATTGTGGTAAAAGGACCGAAAGGCGAACTTGAAAGAGATTTAAATGATTTGGTAAAAATCAGTGTTGAAGATAATGAGGTCAAGGTAAGAGTTGAGAATGAAGAGAATAAAAAGGAAAGATCACTTTGGGGTACTTATGCTTCTCATATAAAAAATATGATTGAGGGTGTCACTGAAGGCTTTAAAAAGCAACTGGAAGTTAATGGTGTGGGTTATAAAGTGGCAATGCAGGGTAAGGATTTGAAATTGGAAGTTGGTTATTCCCATCCGGTATTATATAAGTTAGATGAAAAAGTATCAGCGTCTGTAGAAAAAAATGTAATTACTTTGGAAAGTCCGGACAAAGAAGCATTGGGTAGGGCTGTAGCCGAAATCAGATCAATTAGAAAACCGGAACCATACAAAGGAAAGGGCATTAAGTATATGGATGAAATAATCAGGAGAAAAGCCGGTAAAGCGGCTAAGACAGCTGAATAGTAAAATAATTATATGAAAAATAAAAGAATTGAAGAAAAAAGAGATAAAAAGATAAGTAGAAAAAAGAGGATTAGAGCTGAAATATCCGGTACTTCAGATATTCCAAGAATGGCAGTTTCCAGGACTTTGCAAGGTATGTATATTCAGTTGATAGATGATGAAAAAATGAAGACTTTAGCTAGTGTTAACTCCAAAAAAGATATAAAGAAAAATGCCAAAGTGGAGGGTAAAACGACCAAAGTTGCACAAGCATATTTGCTTGGCAAAGCAATAGCTGAGAAGGCAAAAAAAATTGGTATTGAAAAAATCGTCTTTGATAGATCCGGGAACAGATATCACGGGAGAGTTAAAGCGGCAGCTGATGGAGCTAGAGACGGTGGCTTAATTTTTTAAAAAAATTAGTAATATAATAATAGTTTATGGCGTTCCATAAAGGTAAAGGAAAACGAAGAAGAAAAAGAGAAAAACCAGAATTTGACCAACAAATCGTTGATTTGGCGCGCGTTACCAGGGTAACAAAAGGTGGTAAACAACTAAGTTTTAGAGCCTGTGTGGTAATTGGTGATCATAAAGGCAGAGTTGGGTATGGAGTGGACAAAGGCAAAGATGTACAAATTGCTGTTGAAAAAGCGGTGAACAAAGCAAAGAAAAACATGATAAGAGTACCAATAGTGAATGATAGTATTCCACACCGCGTAGATGGAAAATACAGCGCAGCCAAAGTCATGCTAAAACCGGCTCCTCGCGGTAGCGGTGTAATAGCCGGTAGCTCAGTGAGGGTTGTTTTGGAATTGGCCGGTGTACCGAATGCTTCTGCTAAAATTCTTGGTAAAACCAATAATAAAATAAATAATATTAAAGCTACTTTTGTTTGTTTGGAATCATTTTTGCCAAAAGCGAAGGAAACTATAACGAAAAATAAAGTAAAAAAGCAAAAAAAGAATCAGACAGAGAAAAAAATTAAAAAAGATGAAAAAAAAGAGAAACAAGAAAAAAAGTAATATTTCTGTAATTGATAAGATAAATTAAGACTATGGCAATAGAATTACATAAAATTAAATCAACTGACTCAAAAAAAACAAAGAAAAGGGTCGGTAGAGGAAATTCTTCAGGCAAAGGGACTTATTCAGGTCGTGGTTTGAAAGGACAGAGAGCGAGATCCGGAGGAAAAAGCGGTACAAAGATGCGTGGTTTTAAACAGTCACTGCAAAAAATTCCCAAAGTGAGGGGGTTTAATAGTCGTCAACCAAAAAAGGAAACCGTATCTTTGTCTGACTTGGATAAAAATTTTAAAGATGGTGAATTGGTAACACCTTATTCTTTAAAGAGTAAAGGTTTAATAAGCCGACCCAAAAATGGAGTAAAAATATTGGCTAATGGTGATTTGAAGAAGAAAATTATAATCAAGGGTTGTCTTGCCACCAAAAAAGCGATAGAATTAATAGAGAAGAGCGGAAGTAAGATTATTTTTTAATTACGGATTAAAAATTACGGATTACTGATGAAACTGATTTACGGATACATTTTAAAGATTCGTAAATCAGTAAATTAGTTTCATCCGTAATCTGTAACAATATGTGGGAAAAGTTTCAACGTATTTGGAAAATTAAAGATTTGCGAAACCGCATCCTTTTTGTTTTAGGGATGCTTGTTATTTTTAGAGCTGCTGCACACGTACCGATCCCCGGAGTAAATGTTGAGAACCTGCGTAGTTTTTTGGAGGGTAATCAAATATTGGGTCTTTTGAATATTTTTTCAGGTGGTACTATGGAAAATTTTTCGATTGTAATGCTTGGGGTAGCACCATATATTACCGCTTCGATTATTTTTCAACTATTGACAATGGTTATACCCAAATTGGAAGAAATGCAAAAAGAGGGTGAGTCAGGTCAGCAGAAAATCAGTATGTATACCAGATTATCGACAGTGCCACTGGCGGTGTTACAAGCTTTTGCAATGATTAAATTGTTGAGCCAGTCTCAGTATGATATTTTAGGTGATTTGAATACTTTTAAAATTGCTTCGATCATAATTACCATTACTGCGGGTACTATATTTTTAATGTGGATAGGCGAGTTGATAAGTGAAAAGGGTGTTGGTAATGGGATTTCGTTATTAATTTTTGCCGGCATAATTGCTGCATTACCGGGTGCTGTTCAGAATGCGATTGTAAATTACAATCCCGCGGATTTATTTACATATGTATTATTCATTGCCGTTGCCGTAATAACGGTGGTAGCGGTGGTTATTATTAGTGAGGGACAAAGGAATATACCTATTAGTTATGCAAAACAAATCAGAGGCAGTAGAATTGGTGGTGGTGCAAAGAGTCATTTACCGCTAAGAGTGAATATGGCCGGAGTAATTCCTATCATATTTGCCATTTCGATAATAATTTTTCCTTCAATGATTGCTCAGTTTTTTATTACTTACCCCGGGTGGGTTGGTTCATTGGCTAATGGGGTTGTGAATCTTTTTGCAAATCAGTTTTTTTATGGAGCTTTATATTTTTTGCTGGTGTTTGGTTTTACTTATTTTTATACAGCTGTTATTTTCCATCCGCAGAAAATTGCTGAAAATTTACAAAGACAAGGTGCTTTTATACCTGGAATTCGACCCGGTAGGCAAACTGAAGAATACTTACAAAAAACTATGACTCGCTTGGTGTTTGTTGGTGCGTTATTTTTGGGTTTAATCGCAGTTTTACCTCTATTGCTCCAAACCGTGACTCAGTCTCAATCACTTGTCATTGGTGGTACCAGCTTGCTTATCGTAGTTAGTGTTGCGATTGAAAGTGCCAAACAAATTGATGCTCAAATCACTATGCACGAATATGATCGTGTCTAATACGATATTATAGTATATCGTGTATCGTGTTTATCTATTTGAAAAAAATATACATCCTACTGTTTGTTAGTAGGCTTTTATTATGCTAATATATTTAGGCAAAATCAAAACATTATGTCCATTTTAAGTTTATTATTTGGCTCTTCCTCAAAATATCCTCAAACTGAAAAACAGCTTAGTATTGATAAAATCAAGGAATTGGTTTCGCAAACAAAAGTCAAGACATTGAATCACTTGGAAGAAACTTTAGTCGAAAAGGCGATAATTGAGCGTCGCCGTGGTGATGGCCGCATTTCTTTGCGTCAAATTGATGAGGTTCTAACACGATTAAAAAAACAGAATAAAATCAGCAAGATTGA
Source organism: Candidatus Magasanikiibacteriota bacterium (assembly GCA_014729395.1). GTDB lineage: Bacteria > Patescibacteriota > Patescibacteriia > Magasanikbacterales > UBA922 > WJJZ01. Next base: position 40,855 of record WJJZ01000001.1, on the reverse strand, counting down.
TAAAGGCAATTTAATGAGTGTGTTTGTAAAATATTATAGTAAGTTGTAGAGCTGTAAGTTGGTTTCTTAGTCATTACTTACAACTATAAATTATATGAAAAAAATAATAATACTCATGGGTGCCCCCGGTAGTGGTAAGGGTACTCAAGCTAAAAAAATTTCTGAAAAATATAATTATGGTCATATTTCAACCGGTGATTTATTGCGAGCTTTGGCAGAAGACGAGAATGCGGATCCGGGGGATAAGAAAATGCTTGAAGACATGAAAGCCGGGAGACTCGTGGCTGATGAACTTATTTACAAGTTGGCTTTTAAAGAAATTGAAAAATATTTATCTCAAGATAAAGGCGTGGTTTTGGATGGTGCAATTCGTAATTTAGATCAAGCCAAAAAATATTATGATTTTTTTAAAGAGAAAGGCTTGAAAAATGAAATAATTGTTATCGAAGTGAAAATAAGCGACGAATCCAGTTGGAATAGGCTAACCAAGCGTAGGGTTTGCGCTGAATGTAGTTATATTTTGCCATACTCACCGGAAAATGAAGCTATGACCAAGTGTCCGGAATGCGGCGGGGCTTTGGAAGTGAGAGAGGATGATAAGCCCGAAGTTATAAAAAAGAGGATTGAAGATCAGGGTAACAAGACTTTAAAACCGATTTTGGATTATTATAGAGATATGGGATTGTTAAGAGAGGTGGATGGTGAGAAGAGTATAGAAGAGGTGGAGAAAGAAATAGATCAGGTGTTAAAATAGTTTTAGATGATAAAAAAGACCCCGTCTCTTTTGAGATGGGGTTTTTCATATACCATTATATCCAGCCCTCGTTTTAGAGTATGAATGAAATGATACGGTTTGATACTCTAAAAAAAACCAGAAAAGAACTTGTAAGATGAATTCCATCTTATCTCCTTATGATTATGGTTTTGGTGTTTTGCTGACGAAGAAGAGAAGGTCGCTTCCGCCCATACGGTCGATAAGAGAAATCATGATATTGAATATAACTTCTCTTGTTTTGTTGTAAAGCCACATGTCACCCTCCTTCTGTGATTTGAAGATAGTTGAAAATTACTAAATTTAGATGATTTTGTCAATCCCACTATTTCGCCCACTCTTTCTTTAATTCTATAAATCTATCTTCTTTTATGGCTTCACGGATTTGTGAGGTAAGATTTAATAGAAAATATAGGTTGTGAATGGTAGCGAGCCGTGCGCCCAAGATTTCTTTTGTATTAAAAAGATGGTGAATATAGCTTCTGGAGAAATTTTTGCAAGTATAACAGTTGCATTTTGGGTCAATTGGTTTTTTATCTTTTTTGAATTTAGCGTTATTTATATTAATTTTATATTTATTATCGATTTCTTTGTGTACAAACAGACTACCGTTTCTGGCAATTCTGGTGGGGGAGACACAATCAAACATGTCCACACCACGTTCGACCGCTTCGAAGATATCAAGCGGCGAGTGGCCTAGGCCCATAGTATAGTGGGGTTTATTCTCCGGAATAATCGGATTAAGCCAATCAAGTATTTTTTTTGTCGCTTCCATATTGTAGCCAATAGATTCACCACCGATGGCAATGCCGTCAAAATTCATTTCAGAAATGATTCGGGCAGCTTCTTCGCGTAAATTTTTAAATTGTGCTCCTTGAATAATACCAAATAAAAACTGCTTATAACCATGATATTTGTTATTTTTTTTATGTTCTCTCAAGCATTTTTTCGCCCAGCGGTGGGTTCTATCCATCGCAGCCTTTGCATATTTTTCGTCCACATTATCGGGGGTGCATTCATCAAAAGCCATGATAATATCCGCCCCCAGTTTGTGCTGAATTTCAATGGCTGATTCGGGTGTAAATCGGTGTTTACTACCATCTATGTGAGATTTGAAAGTCACGCCGTCTTCGTCAATATTCACAAGTTTATTGTGTTGCTGTGTTGCTGTGTTGATTTGTTGAAGTGATAGCACCTGAAAACCACCACTGTCAGTCAAGATCGGTCTATCCCAGTTCATAAATTTGTGTAATCCGCCAAACTCAGCGATTAAATCTTCCCCGGGTCTTAAGTGGAGATGATAAGTATTGGCAAGAATAATTTGTGCGCCAATATTTTCCAGATCAGTCGGATCCAGACTTTTTACTGTAGCCTGGGTGCCGACCGGCATAAATTCAGGTGTATCAATAATCCCGTGATCGGTGTGAATAATACCGGTACGGGCAAGGCACTGTGATGATTTATTTTGTAGTTCAAAAAACATAAAGTAATAATTCGGATATGCTGATAACCTGCCTGCCGGCAGGCAGGTGCTGATTTACGGATAGTTGGGTGGTAAATCAATATATTATTAACAAAGCAAAAAATTATTTTTAATAAGGATAAGGCAAAGCGGAATATTTTTTGGATTTATAATCATACTATCCGTGAATCCGCATTATCCCTGTCTGTCGGCAGGCAGGCGTATATCTGCATTATAATACCCTTTTTTGCTAATTTTTTCAATATTAGATACACTAAGTTAACTATGATTGATTTAAAGTCTTTTTTCTAGCTCCGGATTCACTGGATAAATTTTAGTGTTGCCATGTCATTCCCGCCTTCGCGGGAATGACAAAGCGTTGTTGTGTGATGAGTCTGTATTCCTACTTTTTGTTTAATTAGTTGATTATAATAATTTTTATTTATGGGTATCCAAGTAGAATTTAATCCGGATTTGGCTCTAAGAAATTATTTTGAATTCAAAAATGGCAATAGAAAAGCAGAAGAATGTATTTCGGATGAGTTGGTGGTTGGACAGGTTTATAATTTTTTGAAGAAGGGTCAGAGAAATTATTGGCTTGAGGGAGAAATTCCCTTATTGGAAACCAAAGGTAATCAGGAATTGTCACGCCCACTGGCAAGTATTGTGATTCTGGAAGCTAGGCATTTTATTTTAGACGATGAAATTTATACAAGTGGTAAATATAGGGTAGAGGAGGTATTTAAAAAAAATGATGAAACCATACATTTTGATGGTTTTGCCAAAATAGAATAGTTATGATTGATTTTAAAAAAGATTTAAACAAAGAACAATATAAAGTGGTGGTCCAAGGCGATGGTCCGTGTTTGGTTTTGGCTGGGGCCGGAAGTGGCAAAACAAGAACAATTACTTTTAGAGTTGCCTATTTGTTGGAGCAGGGAATTAGCCCGGATAATATATTATTGGTTACTTTTACCAATAAAGCCGCCCGCGAGATGATGTCGCGGGTTCAAGAGCTCACGGGCGGTAAAATAAAATTGCCCTGGTCCGGGACTTTTCATCATGTTGGGTATAGAATTTTACGTCGCTATGCTCCGCTTTTGGGATATAAAAATAATTTTACCATTTTAGATTCTGAGGACAGTCGTGATTTATTAAAAATTTGTTTAAAATTGGAAGGAGTGAACAGGAAACAAAGAAGATTTCCTTCAGCAAAGGTAATCCAGTCTATCATCAGCTATGCCAGAAATGCCGAGATTAGTATTCATGATGTGCTGGAGTTAAAACATCCAAAGTGGATTGATTTGTCGGATACCATAGCTAGGATTGCCGAAGAATACAGCAAAAGGAAAAAACAGGCCAATGCAATGGACTTTGATGATTTGCTTGTAAATTTATATTTGCTTCTCATAAAATCAGAGCGAGTTAGAAAAAAATATAGTGAACAATTTGAATATGTTTTGGTGGATGAATATCAAGATACAAATAAAATTCAGGCTTCCATAATAAAATTATTTGCTTCATACCACAAAAATTTATTGGTTGTGGGGGACGATGCTCAAAGTATTTATTCTTTTAGGGCGGCCAATATTCAAAATATATTGGATTTTGAACGTACATATCCAAATGCACATGTCTATCGTTTGGAGACAAATTACAGATCCACTCCGGATATACTTGATCTTGCCAATAATATTATCGCCGGAAACAAAAATCAATACGAGAAAAATTTGAAAAGTATTTTAGGTGCATTTACCAAGCCCGAAGTGCAGGCTTTTGCCGACAGCCAAGAAGAGGCGGAATTTGTGGCTGAGAGAATTTTAGAATTGCGTGACGAAGGAGTTGAACTGAATAAAATTGCGGTTTTATTTCGGGCCGCTTTTCATTCGCAAGCTTTGGAAATGGAACTTGCCAAACGTGACATACCTTATGATTATCGTGGTGGAATTAGGTTTTTTGAGAGGGCTCATATCAAAGATGTTTTGGCTTATTTAAAAATCATAAATAATATTGAAGACGCAATCGCTTGGAGTAGAGTTTTGAATATGCAAGTCGGTATTGGTCCGGCCACGGCACAGAAGATAATCCAAGATGTTAGAAGCGGAACCGGTTTGGGTATGATAACCAATTCTTTACCGGCAAGGGCCATAATCGGCTGGAATGATTTTTTGTCCATTTGGAAAGAACTTGAAAAGGAAAAAGAAAAAAAACCGACTGACTTGATCCGGGCAATTTTAAAATCAAAATATGTTGAGTATTTAGAAGCAGAACATCCGGACTATAGAGAGAGAATACAAGATATTGAGCAGTTGGCTTTATTTGCCGAGAGAGCAAGTGACTTAAATAGATTTTTGGCCGAAGCCAGTTTGCAAGAGAGTTACGCCAGTAGTCAGGTGGGGGACATAACGGAATTTGACGATGAAAAAATAGTTTTATCCACTATTCATCAGGCCAAAGGATTGGAATGGGAGGCTGTTTTTGTGATAAATCTGGCTGCCGGTCAGTTCCCAAATGAGAGATCAAGGATTGAGGATGGTTTGGAAGAAGAAAGACGCTTATTTTATGTAGCGGTTACCAGAGCTAAAAAATATTTACACATAACATATCCGATTGTTGGAGGGATTACCAGTTATTTGCAAGGCCCCAGTTTGTTTTTGGAAGAACTTGATAATGATCTGGTTTCCGGTTCGTCTTTGGGAGAAAGCACTGCCTTTCTTGACCCCAGTGACGACGTTGATGATATTGTCTACGAGCCGATGGACGAAGGTGGTCTAAGAACCAGTTTTTTGAAAGGCATTGATGAACTTTAACAGTTCACAGTGATCAGTTCGCAGGATTTTATTCTGATTGGTTATTAAAAATGGCTAAATTTAGCTATTTTTTATTTTTGATTATTATAAAGTAGCTTGACAAATTAGCACTTTTATGCCATAATTAAGCGTTAAATTTGTTCTTTAGTTATAGATTTTCCTTGCTTTCTTTTGACTAACAAAATATTGTTATTCAAATGAAGGTTGGGGATTTCTCTCGACCAAAGCAGGGTAAGCCCAAAGGGGTAAGCCCAAGGAGAAAGAAAATGAATCAGGACAGAGAGTTCGTCGCATCGGTCATCAGGCAACTGCCTGACGATCTTACAACCAGCGAGAAACAAACCTTTATCGAGGATCAGGGACGGCTGGCGACCGTTCTGCGTGCCGCTCTCAAGAGTGGCAAGCCTGACATCCTCACGATGGAGAACATCGGTCCCGAGAACCGTTCGTACGAGGTACACGCCTTCCTGCGGGACGGCGAGATCTCGGTCGTCGGTCACACGATGATCAAGCGAACGGACGCGATGACTGGACACCCTTGCGGAGAGGACGAAGGCCGGTACCTGTTCAAAAACCGGCAGGACATCCCGTCCGAGTTCCGCAAGTTCGTCTTCGTGATCCAGGACTGGCGTCTTCCCGACCATCCCGAGCACGCCGGTCGCGTTTACTGGAACAACGTCGAGGAGTGGGTTCGGGACTGGTACTGGCTCGACGACGTCTGGGGCGTCTACGATCGGGTTCTCCGTCGCAAGTAGTTGCTTGGTGTCCTTGAAATTGATCTTTGGTCCCGACTAAATCGGGACGCCTCGCTGCAATTTTTGGCCACAACCCCCAAACCCCCGCATTGGTTCGTCCGTGCGGGGTTTTTGATAAAAATAGACTTTGACATGATTTCCTTGACAAACACCCTCTTTTTCGCTATAATTACCCAAACTTTTTAACAAATTAAAGCAAATTATATGAATTTTGAAGGCATTTATGAAAAAACTCTTCTTATTTTAAAACCGGATGCTGTACAACGCAGCTTAGTTGGTGAGATTCTTAAAAGATTGGAGATGAAAGGATTGAAAGTTGTGGGTTTAAAAATGATGATTTTGGATACAGAAAAACTTCGTGAACATTATGCTCATCATGTTGAAAAACCTTTTTATCCGGGATTGGAAGAATTTATGAAATCTTCTCCTGTGGTAGTGGTTTGTGCCGAGGGTAAAAATGCAGTCGCAGCCGTACGTTTGATAGCCGGCGTTACAAATGCAGGTGAAGCCGATGGTGGTACCATTAGAGGGGATTTAGCAATGGGTATGTGCAATGTAGTCCATTGCTCGGATTCGGTTGATACCGCTAAACAAGAAGTCCCAAGATTTTTTAAAGAAGAAGAAATATTTGATTACGATAAAACCGAGTACCTTCATGTTTACATGGAGGATGAAAGGGAGTAATTATTGAAGGCGTTAGGTTGTTTTGTTACTGTGTAGTTGTGGATAAATCTGTTGACAATCTGTTAGTGTTTTACTACACTAAAACATGAAGAAAAAATTATGAATAATTTTACTCATACAATTCGCTTTTATGCAGGCAACCTCAGCTGGAAGGCATATTTTGTGATGAATATTGTGATTAACCTAATTCCGGCATCGAGGATGGTTTACTTGACAAAAGCAAAGTATGCGTATATATAAAGAGCATAAAAAAATTATAAGTAAACCATCCTGAGAAGACCAGGATGGTTTTAATTTGAGGCGAATTATCTTTTCGTGAAAGCCGGGAGGGTTTTCACGAACGGATAATCGTTCGAAAAAACAAGGAGGTGCAACATGACTAAATATGGAAAAGCCTATCACTTTTATGCCCAACAGCTAAAAGAAGTAGGTGAGGAAATGAGGAGGGTTGAAGAGGCACTTTTGAGTGCCTGGGAAAGAGAGGACACAAAGGAGGCTAGAGTACTCGAGGCCCAATTGGACAGTTGGGATCGAGTGATCGTCGGGTTGGATTATTCCATGCAGAATAATACAGTCCGGCCTGGTTAAACGGCCCTTCAGTATGGCGCGGCCAAGTCTGAAGGGTCCGCGCAATTTGTTCATAAAATTATTGTGAGCAGGTGAAGCGGAAGAGTGTTTTACCACACTAAAACTATATCCACAATCAAGTATTGAAAGTGAATCAAGAAATTAGTATAATAATTTTAATATGCAAAATCACATGCCACAATGGATTGTATTTATTTATATTATACTCCTAGTTCCCGGGGGCAGTGATTTGCGTATTTAGAAAAAACAAAAAATACTTGGAAACACTGCCGCCTAAAGAATAGGCGGTTTAAAATTAAATTAATTTTAATCAATAATAGAAAAATTATGCCCGATGAAATTTTAAAGAAGATTTATATTGTGCAGTTTCGCACAGACGCATCCGAGCCCCAAGAGCAGGATTGTTATAATGAAGAATTAAAAGCTTGTGGATATGATCTGTTTTATGTAAACGCAGCGAAAGGCGAGCTGCCCGAATTTATTCCGGAAGATGTAGCCGGTGTTATAATGGGTGGCAGTGGACAATTTTATTTGAGTACCGAAGAGGTAAAAAATAATGAATGGATAAGAAATACTCTTCGTTTTATTGATTCTATACTTGAAAAAAATATTCCATTAATGGGTGTTTGTTATGGTGGGCATTTATTATCATTTCATCAAGGCGCTGATCTTAGTACTGATGAAAAATTTCAAGAAGTTGGAACGTTTCAAGTTGAATTGCTGCCTGACTCGGAAAAAGATCCGATTTTCAGTCGGTTAAAGTCGACTTTTTTAGCACAATTTGGTCATAAAACCACTCCAATTAATTTACCTTCGCATTTGCTACAGTTGGCAAAAACGAAAAAAGTATCGTGTCAGGCTTTTCGATTAAAAAATAAACCCGCCTGGGGTTTGATGTTTCATCCCGAATTAAATCAAGAAAGAATGAGAGCCAGACTGAAATTATTTCCCAATTATGTACCCAAAGGTACAACTATGGAAGAACTGCTTGAAGACTTTAAAGACACCCCTGAAGCGGCAAAAGTTCTTCATCTATTTGTAGATTATGTTAGTGAGCAACAATTACAGAAAGAAAAAATTAAACAGAAAAAAGCTATTCAAATTTCGTAGTTTTTTAATTTAGTTCATTCAAATATTATTAATAATGGATTGATTATATTGGTAATATGACCAGTCCTTTGTTACTAAGGAAAAAATCACGGAGGATATCATGGGAAACGTGACGATACACGATGTTGCGGGTGACTTTCCGCACCTACAGCGTGTGGATGGCATAGAGAGGTACTGCTATCGCGCTCTCTTGTTGGGCGGTAGAACAGTAGTGGTGCCTTCCGGTGACGAGGAACTTTCCCTGCTTCTGCGTGATTATGAAGAAGCAGGTGTAAAAAGTTCCAAAGTTAAAGTTGTGGAAGTGCCGGTAAATGGCACCGGTCTTTACGGCGGGGTCTTGTCTGATTCTAAAAGTTTGAGAATGGTAAGGGGAGTGGTTTCCAAGGGCTCGAAGATAGATCTTTTTTGCGCTTCTCCGGCTGCTGAAAATTTTATTCGAGACGCCGAGCTCGACTGGGATACCACCTGCACACCGCGGAGGGAAATAGCCGACATTTGGGGTAGAAAAGATTACTTGCGAAAGGTCTCCTCTAGCAAGGGTTTGTCTCATTTGTTTCCGGAGCATCGGGTCGTGAATTCGGGAAACGGTGAATTGGGAACTGCTCTTCGTAAACGCTGTAATGCGCACGGTTTCGTGGTAAAAGTTCCGGATGCGGCTTCATCAGAAGGTATGGTTTTTTTGGGCCCCGGAGAGGATTTATCAAATAGAGATCTCTCTGAGTTAAATTCGAGTCGATTGATTGTAGAAGAGGCTTATGAGCACTATCCATTTTCTTTGGTTTTTGAAATCAGTGATATGGATATTCATTTGCATTGCTTCTCTCTACAAGTCTTGGATGGTGTGCCGATGGGGGAATTGGTTCAGATGGAAGACTTAAAACGTGGTATTCCTCACCGCGGTAATATTGTCGGCTCTTTCGGTAGTGACTTGGGTCCGTTATCATGGTTGATTGTGAAAAGGGCGGTTGAGTTGACAATGCCGCTTATGTCCGTAGTACAGAATTCAGGTTATCGTGGTAAGATTGGTCTAGACTTGCTTCTAACAGAGTATGATGACATTTTTCTGTTGGAATGCAACGCACGGACGTCGAATTCTATGTACACGGCCGGTGTTCACCGGTCAGTGGTCGAAAATTTTGACTCCGGTGTGGTAGTCGCAATGGCTAATGTCTCGGTAAGAAAGTCGATCAAAGACTACAGCGAGGCACGTGCCCTGCTGGATGATCTGTTTTATCATGGTAATTCCACTTCGGGTGTGCTCATGTATCACACCCCGCTCATTTCACTGGGTCTTGGTAAAGCCGGCTTGATTGCCATTGCCCCAACATTTGATCAGGCCGTAGATCTGTTTCATCAGGCGGAACTTCGTCTGGTGTGATAGTAAAAACCAGCAGGTGTGTTTTCTACATGCCTGCTTTTTTTAAATAATTCACAGCTTAACAACAATTAATTTTTTTAAGATTTGACACAAGGATTTTATAAATATATAATAAAATCACCTACAGCAAAAAAACGGCATAATCTCATTCGTCGAAATCGTCTCATAGGGAAACTTATATCATCTTGGCTCGTGGGCTAAGATTGCGGTTACCCACCTAGTACATTAGGGATGGCGATCATGTCGTTTTTATGTAGGTTACACAAAAACCCCTTTATAGGGGCTTTTGTATTTTTTGTGTTCTTTAATCTATTTTTTAAATTAAAAGTTGATTTGCAATATATATTTTGATTTGAAGATAATGATAAATAAACATAATGTTATCTTCCAATCCTTTAGTTCGCTCAGGGTATTCGACTTTTTTATTTGCAATAATTCATTTATATTATAAGGTCGAAGACCATGAGTGAGTCCCGACAGAGTCGGGACGAGTCGAATGGTCGGGATACCGGGACTTGAACCCGGAACCTCACGCACCCGAAGCGTGCGCCCTAGCCAATTAGGCCATATCCCGCTGGTCGGGATGACTGGACTTGAACCAGCGACCTCACGCACCCCATGCGCGCGCTCTAGCCAACTGAGCTACACCCCGTTTGTAATAACACGGATATACGGATAATGCGGATTTTCGGATCGTTTGATCTATAGTCCAATAATTTATATTGCTATCCGCATCAATAGAAACTTTGGATTTATAAATAATATATTGGGATAAAATCATACTATCCGTAAATCTGGATTATCCGTATATCCGCATCATATTATAACAAATCCCCTCGCGAAAGGGGAGTTATTTTTAAGCGGTTTTTTTGACCATTGTTCTTATGCAAGCGGTACAGAGTTTTTTTCCGTTAATTTTTTGCAAATTAGCTTTTTGTGTTCTAAGAGTTCTAATTTTTGAATGACTTCTTGTAACAGCTTTTTTTGGTCCTTTTCCGCATTTTTCACATGTTCGGGACATACATTTAAAATTATTAATTCACTTAATTACTAATCTTTAATAAAAATCATAAATCTTAATCTTCAATTTCCAATTAACTTTTAGTATGGTTTTGACTATGATCTTTTAGCATTGTATACTTAACTAGCGTAAAAATTATAGCCTTTAAGCAATATTTTGTCAATATATGGATATTATACCATTATTATTTTTCTTTATTATAATAATACCTTCAGCGATTTTGCATGAGTATGCTCATGGTTGGATGGCAAATCAGCTGGGTGACCCAACCGCCAAATATGCAGGGCGATTATCTTTGAATCCCAAAGTTCATATTGATCCGTGGGGCACTTTGTTAATGCCATTGATTTTATTTATCATAACCGGTGGTAGATTTTTGTTTGCTTATGCCAAACCGGTACCTTTCAATCCATATAATTTAAAAGATCAAAAATGGGGACCTGCTTTGGTGGCAGTAGCCGGTCCAGCATCTAATATAATTCTCGCTCTGATGTTTTCATTGGTATCATGGGTGTTACCGTTGTCGGATAAAATAAAGATTGACTTATTACTAGCTGTTATCAGTAAACCTCAATATATATTAGATATAGCTAGTGGCTCACCTCTTGCCGTTTTATATGCTCTTGTTGCAATTATTATTTATGCCAATGTCCTTCTTGCGGTCTTTAATTTGATTCCCATACCACCGCTTGACGGTTCCAAAATTTTATACGCAATCTTGCCGGATTCCATGTATAAAGTTCGAATGTACTTGGAGCAATATGGCTTTTTTATACTATTGTTTTTTATATTTTTTGCTTTTCAGTGGATAACGCCAATCATAGTCTATCTATATTTGTTGTTTACCGGAGGGGCTGGCTTCTTTTAAATAATAATGCGGATATGCGGATAATCCAGATTTGCGGATAGTATAATTTTAATCCAATATATTATTACCAAATACGAAAATTTTATTGTTACGGATATTGGATAACAATATATAATTATCGGGCTATAGACCAAACGATCCGTAGATTCGGATTATCCGCATATCTGAATTATTATACTTGACAGTTTTTTACCCATTTGCTATAATTCTGATACTCAGATTTTGACTATAAATTAGACAAATTTGAACGTAGTAATCCTTTTATAGGGTGAAGATGATCCTGATACTGAATCAGGACTAACGTTCGGAATACGACCCTTGCCTAAATAGGGAAATAATTTCGAACGTCCCCAATGGGGACATTTTATTTTTTAAATAATTATCAACACAAATTGTCAATTGTTAATTGTCAATTGTTAATTGTCAATCTATGCCAACAATGAATCAAATTTTACGAAAAGGAAGAAAAACAAAGAAAGAGAAATCAGCTTCTCCTGCTTTGCAATTCACATATGACAGTCTTCACAGAAGGAAAACATATTTAAGAAAAGGTTCACCATTTAAACGTGGTGTTTGTACAAAGGTATATACAACTACCCCAAAAAAGCCTAACTCAGCTATGCGTAAAGTAGCCAAAGTTAGATTATCAAACGGTTCAGAAGTTATCGCATATATTCCGGGAGAAGGGCATAACTTGCAAGAACACTCTATAGTTTTACTAAGGGGTGGGAGAGTAAAAGACTTGCCGGGTGTCAGATATCATGTTGTCCGTGGTGTTTATGATACCCAGGGAGTAGAAGGCAGAAAGAAGAGTCGTTCACTATATGGAACAAAGAAACCCAAGAAATAATCATTTTAGAGTTCATGGTATAGGAGTCACAGTATTTTTCTCCAAACTAAGAACTTTTAACTCCGAACTAAATAATTTAATTAGTTAAAATTATGGCAAGAGGAAAAAGCGCACAAAAAAGAACTATTGATCCTGATCCAAAATATAATAGTGAATTGGTTGCAAAATTCATTAACTATATAATGGAAAGAGGAAAAAAGACCACAGCACAATCAATTGTTTATGGAGCTTTTGATATTATTAAAAAAAATAAAGATAAAGACCCTTTAAAAGTTTTTGAAAAAGCTTTGGAAGCAATCAGACCACAGGTAGAGGTAAGATCAAGACGAGTTGGTGGTGCCAACTACCAAGTACCAATGCCGGTAAGTGGGAAAAGGCAGGATGCTCTGGCTTTTCGGTGGATTATTGCAGCGGCAAAAGCCAGGAAAGGTAAATCAATGACGGAAAAATTGGCATTTGAACTTGAAGATGCCGTTGAAGGTGTTGGCGGTGCTGCTAAAAAGAAAGAAGATGTGCATCGTATGGCCGAAGCTAATAAAGCTTTTGCTCATTTTGCACGTTTTGCAAGATAATTATTTTATACAAATAATTTTTTATTATGGCTCGAGAATATACTTTAGAAAAAACTAGAAATATCGGCATCATGGCTCATATTGACGCCGGGAAGACAACTGTGACTGAACGTATTCTTTATTATACCGGTAAAAAGCATAAAATAGGTGAGACTCATGAAGGTCAAGCTGATATGGACTGGATGGAACAAGAAAAAGAACGCGGTATTACCATAACCAGTGCCGCCACCACTTGTTTTTGGAAAGATCACAGAATAAATATAATTGACACACCCGGTCACGTAGATTTTACAGTTGAAGTCGAACGATCTTTACGTGTTTTAGACGGCGCGGTTGCTGTTTTTGATGGTTCGCAGGGAGTTGAGCCGCAATCAGAAACAGTTTGGAAACAAGCAGACAAATATCATGTTCCAAGAATTTGTTTTATAAATAAAATGGACAAGACAGGTGCTGATTTTTATATGAGTCTTGATTCGATTAAAGAAAGGTTGTCACCTGACGCTTTTGCTATTCAATTACCGATTGGGGCCGAGGCTTCTTTTTCGGGAATTATTGATTTAATTGAAAGGAAAGCATATAAATTTGAAGGTGATTATGGTATTAACGTAGTTGAAATTGACATACCGGATGATATGAAAGATAAGGTTGAAAAATACAGAGCGGACATGCTGGAAAAAGTTGCCGAAGCCAATGAGGATTTGATGAATAAATATTTGGAAAATTCTGATTTGAGTATAGAAGATATAAAAGCAGGTATCCGTGAGATGGTGTTAAATGATGATTTGTATCCGGTTATGTGTGGTACGGCTTTACAAAATATCGGTGTGCAACCGGTATTGGATGCGGTTGTAAGTTTTTTACCTTCTCCTTTGGATGTACCGGCGGCAGAGGGTACTGATCCGAATGACCCGGATAAAAAAATACCTATTAAAGTTGATGATAGCGAAGCTTTTACAGCTTTGGCTTTTAAAATTGCCACCGATCCATTTGTAGGTAAATTAACTTTTTTTCGAGTATATTCAGGTACACTTAAGGCCGGTAGTTATGTGTATAATACTTCGACCGGAGACAAAGAGCGTATAGGCCGTATAGTTAGGCTTCATGCCAATAGTCGAGAAGAGGTTGATGAGGTGTACTCCGGAGACATAGCAGCCGGTATCGGACTAAAAAGAACAACCACCGGGGATACGCTTTGTGATGAGTCACGTCCGGTTATGTTGGAGAATATCACATTTCCTGAACCGGTTATTTCCGTGGCAATTGAACCAAACAGCAAGGCGGATGCCGAAAAGATGTCACTTGCATTGCAAAAATTAGCAGAAGAGGATCCCACTTTTAGAGTTCATACTGATGAAGATACATTACAAACGATTATTGAGGGTATGGGCGAGCTGCATTTGGACATTATTGTTGACAGAATGAAACGAGAGTTTAAAGTTGAGGCAAATGTCGGCGCTCCTCAAGTTGCATATAAAGAAACGGTTAAACAAAGTGCAGAAGCTGAAGGAAAGTATATCAAACAATCGGGTGGACGAGGCCAATATGGACATTGCTGGTTGCGATTGGAAGCTCTTGATAGGGGTGAAGGTTTTGAGTTTGTGGATGAAATAAAAGGTGGAATCATTCCAAAGGAGTATATTCCTGCTATTCAAAAAGGAGTACAAGAAGCAATTGATAAAGGTGTAACAGCCGGATATCCGGTTGTCGATGTCAAGGTTACTTGTTATGACGGTAGTTACCATGAAGTTGATTCATCCGAAGTGGCTTTTAAAATGGCCGGTAGTATGGCTTTCCAGGCTGCCGCTAAAAAAGCCAATCCAATAATTTTGGAGCCGATTATGAAGGTGGAAGTCATTACTCCGGAAGAATATATGGGTGATGTAATTGGTGATTTGAGTTCAAAGCGCGGTCAAGTTCAAGAGATGACCGAGCGAGGACAATCAAAAGTTGTCAATGCTTTGGTACCATTGGCAGAGATGTTTGGGTATGCTACATCATTGCGTTCCATGACCCAGGGTAGAGCCAACTATTCCATGGAATTTGAGAAGTATGAAGAAGTTCCGCAAAATGTAGCCCAGCAGATAATTGAGGGAAAGAAATAATAACCAGTTGTAAGTAATAAGTTATAAAGTTGTAAGTTTAAAAACATAACATCTACAACTCTAAAATTTACAACTCTTAATAAATTAAATTATGTTACGAATTCGTTTACAACGCATGGGGAAGAAAAAGAGTCCAAATTATCGATTGATAGTATCTGAGAAAATAAAAGACACTCAGGCGGGTAGTTTGGAGATTCTAGGTCTATATAATCCGGTTGCTATTCCCAAAATAGTTGATTTTAAAGTGGATAGAATAAAATATTGGATTGAGAAAGGTGCAAAACCTTCAAACACTGTGAACAATATTTTCATTAAAGAAGGTATTATTAGTGGTGATAAAATGAAATCGGTGACAATATCCGACAAAAGGAGATCAAAAATAGAAGAAAAAAGTAAAAAAGAAAAAGAAGAATCTGAATCCGCAAAGGAAGAAGAGAAGAAAGATAGTAAAAAAGATGTCAAAGCAGAGGAAGGCTCTGACGTGAAGCAAGAAGTCAAGGAAGATGTAAAAGAAGAGGCAAACCAGGAGAAAAACCAAGAATCTGAAAATAACAAAGTTGAGCCATCAAAAGAAAAAAATAAAGACGAAACGGAAAAGAACGATAAAGAAGCGGAAGAGAAAAAAGTTCAGAAAAAAAATGAGAGCAATGAAAAAAGTGAAGATGAAAAGCAAGAGAAAAGTGAAGATAAATAAAGAGCAACCGTCCCTTCAAGGGGCGGTTTTTTCAAGGATTGACAATAGGCATTTTTTGTGATATAATATTGCTACCATAGAACTGGTGAGATTTAGATCTCACAGTGTCGACAGTCTATAAATAAGAAAATCAGTTTGAGTTGTAATTAATGTATTATGGAAAAAGATCAAGAATTTATTGATTACGTTGTCAAAGCGATTGTAAATAATCCGGATGACGTAAAGACTGAAAGAACGATTGATGAACGTGGCGTTCTAATCACTTTGGATGTAAATCCAAGCGATATGGGATATGTCATCGGTCGTCAAGGTCAAACTGCTCGTGCTATTCGCACATTGCTTAAAATTGTTGGAGCAAAGAATAACGCTCGCGTTAATCTAAAGATCAACGAACCGGAAGGTGGTCGTGGTCCAAAAGCTTCTTCAATGGATGATGTGGATACAAGTGCAGTTGATGATCTACAGATCTAAACACTTCAAAAAACAAAACCACTCCGTCTTTGACGGGGTGTTTTTTTTCTTGACTTTTTTGTTTTTTTTGTATATTATGTTAAGCAGTTTAAGTGACAATAAATAGGGTCTATAGCTTCCGCTTTTGTGTCATTGTGGCGGGCAAGCACCCGGTTTATTTAAAAGTTTGATTGCATATTTCAGTTGCTGAGAGTCCGATTTTAGAAATAAAAGGGGTCTGTAGCTCAGTTGGTTAGAGCGCTACGTTGACATCGTAGAGGTCAGCCGTTCAAATCGGCTCAGACCCACTGGGCAATTAAAATACAAAGTTATAAAAAAGGGCAATTAGCTCAGTTGGTTAGAGCGCAACACTGATAATGTTGAGGTCCCAGGTTCGATTCCTGGATTGCCCACAAAACCCTTTTTTACGAGTGGTTTTTTTATTTGCATTTTATTGATTTTTGGTGTATAATCTATCAGTAAAATAGTATTATATTTACCTACTTTATGCCAAAAAATGAAGAAAAAAAAGAGCATGACATCGATACTGAAGAAATTGAAATAAAAAACGAGACAGAACAAAATAAAGTAGTCTCGGATGTGGAAAAGGGTGTGCTGGCAACGATTGGATTGTTTTTCCTTGAATTGGTAAAGATTGTCATACTGGCCGGTATTACCATAGTCCTTGTACGATATTTTTTGTTTAAACCTTTTTATGTCAAAGGTGAATCAATGCAACCTAATTTTTTTGAAAGAGAGTATTTAATTATTGATGAAATAAGTTATCGTTTCCGTGAACCGATGCGTGGAGAAGTGGTTGTCTTTAAGGCACCAATCGGCGATAAAGATTATTATCTGAAAAGAATAATTGGACTGCCGGGTGAAAGAGTCAAGGTTGAAGATAATAAGGTAATAATTTTTAACCAAGATCACCCTCAGGGTATTGTTGTTGAGGAAATTTATCTTGAAGAAGTGACTCCCGGTTCAGTCACCATCGCTCTCGGGCCCGGTCAATATTTTGTGATGGGTGATAATAGGGATGCCAGTTTTGACTCAAGACGTTTTGGCCCGGTAAGTAAAAACGAAATAGTGGGCAGAGCCTGGCTTCGAGGTTGGCCCTTTAATAGGTTTGATATTCTGGATAGTCCCAACTACAATTTATAATTTTCAATTTTTATAATTATTATGCCAAGAAAAAAAACAAAATCCAAAACAACAAAGAAAAAGACCACCAAAAGAAAGCCGGCCAGAAAAAAAACCACAAAGAAAAAAACTCCGGCAAAAAAGAAGACGAAGCGAAAGACAACAACAAAAAAGAAGAAAAAGACCGCAAAAAAAACCGCCGCTACTAAAAAAATGAAAACTGCCGGTGATATAAGAGTTAATAAAAAAGCAAAAACCCCTTCACTTCTTAGAGGGATGAAAGATTTATTACCAAAAGATGAGGAGTATTGGTTAAAAATGAGGCATGAAGCAGAGAGTATATCCAATGTTTATGGATATGGGAAAATCGAAACACCAATAATGGAGGAAGCCAGTCTCTTTGTGCGTTCAATTGGCAGAGGAACGGATGTGGTTGATAAAGAAATGTATATATTTGAGGATAGAGATAAGACAAAAATAGCCCTTAGACCGGAGGCTACCGCATCTGTAATGAGGTCTTATATCAGTCATGGCATGCAGACTCTTCCGCAACCGGTAAAGGTTTGGTATTTGGGACCAATGTTCAGACATGATCGTCCACAAGCCGGCAGGTTCAGGCAATTTCATCAATTTGGGTGTGAGTCAATAGGGGGACATGATCCGGTAATCGACGCAGAGCTGATTATTATCGCATATAATTTTTTAAAGGATTTGGGTATTAATACAACAGTCCATGTTAATAGTATTGGCACACTTGATGATCGTCAAAATTATATAATTGAACTGGTTGGGTATTTGCGTTCAAAACGTGGATATCTATGTGATGATTGCAAAAGAAGAATCAATAAAAACCCTTTACGAGTTTTAGATTGCAAACAAGAACAATGTCAGCCGGTGATAGAAGAGGCACCACAAATAATCGATTGGTTAAGTGATAAGCCTAAAGATTTTTTTATGAAAGTTTTGGAATATTTGGATGAGTTGGAAGTTCCTTATGTTTTACAATCAACTTTGGTTCGAGGTTTGGATTATTATACTGATACGGTTTTTGAGTTTTACGAAGAAGACGAGGAACAGAAATCGCAAAATGCTCTGGGTGGTGGAGGAAGGTATAATGGATTGTCTGAGCAGATTGGCGGTCAGGAAACTCCTGGATGTGGATTTGCCCTGGGTTTGGAGAGGATTGTTTCGGTTATGAAGAAAAAAGAGAACAAAGAAGAAAATGAAGAAAAAAAAGAAGTCAGTAATCCGATATATTTTGCTCAATTGGGTGAATTGGCAAGAAGAGGCGCCCTAAAGATGATTGAAGAGTTGCGCAAACAAGGTTATGCGGTAAAGCATAATCTGGCCAAACATTCACTGAAATCACAACTGGAGTTGGCAAATAAATTCGGAGTTAAATATTGCTTTATTTTAGGCCAAAAAGAGATTCAGGATGGAACTTTAATAGTAAGGGATATGGATTCGGGAATACAGGAAATTATAGATCAATCTCAGATGATGAAAAAGGTTGCGGATATATTTGATAAACATGGTAAAAATATTTGACTGAATCGAAAAAATCTTTTATAATTTAGGCAATATTTGGTGGTCAAATAGACCAGAAATATTTTTAATAAATCGAATAATTTTTCACGAGGAGGTGAAATTTGTGTCAGAAGTAAAAAGAAGAAAAGGAGAGTCTTTTGAAGTCTTTATGCGTAGAGTTAAAAAGCGCTGGCTTCAATCCGGTAAGTTACTACAAGCTAGGAAAATTCAATTTTACGATCCAAAGAAAAGTAAGAATATGAAGAAGAAAGAGGCGGTAAAAAGAGGACAGATAATTAGTAAAACCAATTATTTGCGTAAAATTGGTAAACTTCCTGAAGAAGATAAATTTACCAGATAAACCATGACTTTAAGAGAAAAAATACAAGCTGATATTAAATCAGCCCTAAAGAAAGGGGATAATGACAAGTTATCCACTTTAAGGATGTTTTGGTCGGCCATTAGAAATGAAGAGATTGACAAGAAAGAATCTTTAGATGATAAAGATGTGGAAAAAGTAGCTAAAAAGCAAGTGAAACAACTTAAAGATTCACTTGTTGATTTTAAATCAGGCGACAGAGCTGATTTGGCTGCAAAAACAGAAAAAGAAATTGATTTTTTGTCAGAATATCTACCTAAGCAGATAAGTTCTGAGCAAATAGAAAAAATAGTTGATGAAGAAATTGAAAAAATGAAAAGTGAAGATAGCTTAAGTCCGGGCCCGGTAATGGGCGCGGTCATGAGTAAGATTGGTTCATCAGCTGACGGATCTGTTGTTCGAGAGATTGTAATGAAAAAAATAGAAAACAAATAAGCGTTTTTTTATACCAAATAAAATTCGCATTTAATTTATGAGTCCTGAGGTTTCCATGCTACCTTATCGGATTCGACAATTTAATAAAAATAGGAAAATTACTGCTATAGTTTTGATAGTAGGTATTTTTTTATTAATATTTACTTTTTTTGTTGTAAATTTTGATATTGTGAACGCTCAGACAGAAGGGGATGCTTTGGGGGTGGAGATTGTTGACGAGAGCGGTTTAAACCTGGGTGGAGGTGATATTCGAATAATAATAGCCAGGATTATAAGAGCAGTTTTAGGATTTTTGGGAATAATAGCTCTTATTATTGTTATATATGCGGGTTTTACAATAATGACTTCGGCCGGAAATGAAGAAAAGGTGGCGCGTGGTAAAAAATTACTAATAAACGGTGCTATTGGTCTTGCGATTATTTTGTCGGCTTTTGCCATAACTCAATTTGTATTAAGCAGTCTGCAGAGGGCTACGGGAGCTTTTCCCGGAGGAGGAGGCGGTATTACCAGGCCTGCTTTTAATACTTTTTCCGGTAGTGGTTCTCTCGGTAGAATCGTTAAAGATCATTATCCCGAACGCAATCAAACAGATGTAAAAAGAAATACCAAAATCGCTTTTACATTCAGAGAAGCGATTGACGCCAGCAGTTTAATTGAAGATAGCAATCAAAATGGAATTATTGGAGATTGTATTGTTCCGGACGATGGTATATTGGATTGGTCGCTTGATTGTGACCAATTAAATCAAAATGCTGTCAGACTTTATCGTTCAACCACGGGAACGGTTGAATTATTGCCGGCCGCGGCTATGGCTTCTTATGAAGGAGATGCCAGCAGTACATATACTTTTGTTTTACGTCCTTTGGAAATGCTGGAACCGGATACTTGGTATAGTGTGGATCTGACTGAGAATATTTTAATTGAAGATGGAGAAACAAGTGCTTTTGTAAATGAGAGAAGCGGTCACTATTTATGGGAATTTGAAACAGGTTCAAACATTGATTTTGATCCTCCGACAGTATCACGGGTTTATCCTAGAAACGAAAGAACTGTTTCCAGAAACAGTATCATTAGAATTGATTTTAGTGAAGCTATGGATCCTACAGCGGTTCAGGGTTTAACTGAAAATTTTACAAATATAATATTGGATGCGGCTGAAAATTCCCAAGATCTTCCGGCAGGTAAATGGTCGTTAACCAATAGTTATAAAACAGTTGAATTTGTTTCAGCAGAACAGTGCGGTACAAATAGTTGTGGAGATGCAATGTATTGTCTGCCTATATTTGACTGTGCTGTAAACGATAGTGAATGCTTGAATTTTTATTTGGCTTTAATTAGAACTGCACAAATCTATTCAGAGGACTCGTTCGAAGCCGTACCTTTTTCCGGAGTTATGGATATGGCGGGAAATGCATTGGACGGAAATGCTGATGGTGTGGTCGATGGAAAGCCGAATGTACCCGATAATAGAGAAATATCCGGAGAAGAACAAGAAGCGGATAATTATCTTTGGCGTTTTATTGTCCAAAATAACATAGATAGATCAATCCCATTCATTAGTGAAATCACTCCGCCGGTTGACGCAGAAAACGTACCGGCTAATACACCTATTATTGTTCACTTTAACAAAGAAATGTGGTCAAGTACGTTTTCGGATGTAGTTTTAGAAGAATATCCGGCAAATTACTGTTTGCCGGACGATCCGGATGAGTGCTTGGATGATATATGGTTTCACACTTATACGGAGATTACAGAAGACGGGGGAAGTGATTTATATATAACCCACCGTGAATTTGGTGCCAACAATTTGGATTTATTCTATTTTCCAACGATACCGAGTACAGTGAAATCTCTTAACCAACAATGTCTATACCCGGGAAGAGGACCGGCCGAAATGAACGAATGTCAAGTGGTAGAAGATGAATTTGGGAATATTATTGAGACTGTAAATTGTGTAAATGTCAGTTTTGACGAAGAAAATGATACGGGTTGTGCTCAAACTATGGATGAAGGTGCAAGTGTTGTACCTGACAATGAACAATGTTTGGACTACCTTAGAAGTTTAGTGCCATAAATTTTAATTAATCTGATGACCGTAAAAAAATTGAAAAAAAATATTATTATTTTTCTCTTATTGCTTGTCATATTTGGCGGTTTTTTTGCAGTCGCTCAGACGGTAAATGCCCAAGCTGATACACTGGGAATAACTGAAGTTGAAGAGAATATAGCTTTGGGATCACAAGACATTAGAATAACAATTGCAAAAATTATCAGGGCTATTTTGACATTTTTAGGGATTATTGCAGTTTTGATCGTTTTGTACGGTGGTTTTGTTTTTATGACTTCAGGGGGTAATGAAGAGAAAATCAGTACTGCCAAAAAGATTTTAATTAATGGTGCTATTGGTTTGGCAATTATTTTATCATCATTTGCTATTACTCAGTTCGTTCTAAATAGATTATCTGATGCCACCGGTTTCACAACTACACCGGGTGGAGAAACAGTAGATCCCAGATGTAGTGATCCAAATTTTTACAATTTACACCCGGATATTTGTGGAGGAGGGGATTTTCCTAATTGTGAAGACAGACATTTTGTAGTAAAAAGCATTACTCCGAATACAGCTTCTTTGGAAATGAATAATATTGCTGTTCGTGTCATTTTCAGCCGTGAATTAGATGGAACCGTTGCCGCTTCAGATGTTTTTGAAGTATTAAAGGATGGTACAGATGTTCAAGCTATTGATGCTGTTTATGTTGACGGCAATAGATCCATTGTCGAAGCGACATATGACACTGATGAGTTATGTTCAGCTGAAAGACAAGAAACCTGTTTTAGCTCCGGTGCTTATAGAGTTGAAGTAAATCAAGATGTCATCGACGAATCGGGCAATCCTTTGGAAATTGATACCAGTTGCGGAACTTATCCAAGGACCGCGATTTTTGGAGTTGATACTGACAATAATATAGATATCGATAATCCCGTTATGGGAGAAATTTCGATCAATAATGATATCAATGACGGTGTTGTTTTGCGAAGAGGTCGGTCTTACCCCATAGAAGTGGAAATGAATGATAATTTTGGCAATTCTTTTATAAGAGTTCAAATTTACAAAGAAGATTCTACACCCGACAACGGTTTAACGCTATATGATGGTCCGAGATTATCAGATGATTCCTCTGATTCATACAGCTTTGAATACTCATATACGATTCCGACTACCACAGAAGCGAGACAGAGATTTATAGTTGAAGCTGTCGGTTATGATATTGATCATAATTTTTCAGTTGATACGAGTTCTTTTGTGATTGTGGGTGAGCATTGCGACGCTTCCGGTAGGCCAATATCACCCGAATATGAGGACGAATGTTTGGGGCAGGGTGGTGATGATTGTATTGATGACTCGGATTGCGCATCAGGTTTTTGTGATCCTGAGACCAATCAATGTGTGGACTTACCTGTAATTCTTGACGTTGATCCGTGGGAGGGGGCGTCAAATAATTTTGTTACCGTTTTGGGTAGAAATTTTGGATCTGTTATCGGTACGGTTGAGTTTTCTGTTGGTGATGATTGGGTTGAAGCCAATTTGGCTGATTGCGGTGATACACAAGTGTGGACAAACGATTGGATAGTGGTTGCGGTTCCTGATGACAATCGGTTGCCGCTTGGGTCTGAAAGCGCTATACGGGTAAGCGCTCCTATGAATGGTGATTTATTGATTGACACAACTATAAATAATAATGGTCCGATCAATGGTCCGAGAAATGGTTTATTTTTAAAAAATGACATTTCAAGACCGGGTCTTTGTAGTGTTAAAACAAAAGTGCAATCTCCTGAAGTGCCGGTTGATTTTGCTTTGCCCGGGACAGAAATATTGGCTTTGGGGAGTGCTTTTGGGGGTGATCAAGGAAACAATTTTATCCAATTCGGAAATTTTAGATCACAGGTGTCGGCTTGGTCAGATAATTCCATTGACAGTTCTGTTCCCGAAAGTTTAAACCCCGGAGAAGTGGCTGTAAAAGTTTCAGTCAATGATGTTTTAAGCAATGGTATTCCTTTTACAGTTTTGGGTGATGGTGACACTGACACTGAACCGGTCGTTGAATCCATAAGTCCAACGGTAATTACACCGGGCAGTTATCTAACCATATATGGAAGAAATTTGGGACAAAATCCAGGAACTGTACATTTGGCAGATACAGCCGGTATTGCTTGCAATGATGAAAATTGTATTCCCACGGAAACAATATTGCCGGCAGTTTGCGGTGATACTTGGAGTGATGAACAAATAGTGGTAAAGATAGGTGAAGAAACCGCAGTCGGAACATATTATTTATCGGTAAATGTAGATGGTGTATTGGCACAAACTGACGGTGTCGAGGCACTAACAGTAGAAGATGGTGCCGCTTTGCCAAGTATATGTAGGCTCAGTCCAAATACCGGTCCTGCGCCTTTGCCGGTTGGTAGTGAAGGTCTGGATATAACCGGCATTAACTTTGGTACTTCACCGGTTGTATATTTTTGGTGGAAAGATGCCAATGTCCAAGAAGTAAGCAATACTTGGCTTTCAACTTTGACACCCGGTGATTGGTTAATTTCCGCTTCAAATAATCAAATAATAACTTTAATACCGGAGACAAATGATAATTATTCAATGGAGACCGGTCCGATCAGAGTTGGTATAGAAGTAGACGGTCAAACTATTTTAAGTAATGGAGTGCAATATACTGTTGAAGATTGTAGGGAAAATCCTGATTCACCAATTTCAGAAACTCACAAATGTTGTACGGTCGGAGAAGATGCGGGAATATGGAGACCGGTTGGAACCGCTTGTAAGGGTGAGGTGCGATCTGCCGGATATACTTGGCGTTTTACCACAGGCTATATGCCTCAGGTGCCTCAAGTGGTTGAAGCTTGTGAAGAAGATGATTGGTTTGATACCGACTTGCAATTGGAATTTCCGTCACCAACACCTTGGGAAAGATGGAGAAAAGGTAGGCAAGCATGTTTGAATTCAGAAATTGCAGTCAGGTTCACATTGCCTATGGATCAGAATTCTTTTACGGATAATGTGCTTCTATACAGTTGTGGCAATGGTGAAGAAATAGATTGCGAAGAAAACAGTGTGGCGATTGAAGATATTAATTTAAATTATGAAGAGGAAGTAATAAGATTGTCGACAACCGAGAATCTGGAGCCTAATACTTGGTATCATGTAGAATTACTTGAGGGGATCAGATCACTACCACAACAAAGCGTCCTTGGTGTAGCCGAGGTACCGTCACAACCTTTACAGATAACTAGACCTTGTGGTGATGGTACGGCTTATTGTTTTGACTTTAAAACCGGTGGTGAATTGTGTACTTTAACTGCAGCCGGTATGAACCCTCCGGAATATATTACTGAAATTCTTGGCGAGCTTCCTTTTTACTATTATTTATGGGGACGAGGAAATCAAGAGTGTTCGGTATTGCCCGTGGATGGACTCGGTTGGGATTGGACCACGGATAATAATTCCGCTGCTACAATTCAGGTTGAGTCTGATGAATATCATACTGACACAAAAGCAAAAGGCGATGCAAAAGCTCATACCGCACCTGATAGTGTTCAAATTATAGCTCAGACCGATATTTCCACCACTACCGGAGGGGTGTTGGTAGAGAATCAAATTATTGCTTCCAGTACATTGATAATTGATTTACAAGAACCTGAAGTTGTGGATTTTTGGCCTGATTGTGCAGAGGCCTGTATAAATACCGGTTTCGGAGTTCGGTTCAGTAGACATATGAATCCGGAAACATACCAGAATAATATTTATTTGCAAAAATGTAGTGATGAGTTGTGTAACGAAGTTGATGAGACGGAGATAGCTTTGGATGTTCCGGCTGATAATCAAAATTATTTCGAACTGCATTCATATTTATTACCACTCCAAGTTTTGGAAAAAGATTCATGGTATAAAGTCACGGTAAGAGGAGGGCAAACCGGGATTGTATCGATTGGCCAGTTTGAACCCGAGCAAAGAGACGGCAAAGCCTTGCCGGATGATTTTTCATGGAAATTTAGAACAAAATCCGACAATGTCTATTGTCAAATAAACGATATTCGACTACAACCCAATCCACATGTGTCAAATGTAATTGGAGAAAAAACTCGCTATAGCGCTTTTTCTTATGGGTCGCCGGATACCTGTAATCCCTATGGACAAGAATTAAACCCTTGGAACTATGGTTGGGATTGGCGCAGTTTGGATGAATCGGTTGTCGATTTATCGGATTTTACACTTCAAGGGAATCCGAATTCATTTTGTAATTTGGGTTGCGTACCTTCCGGATCGGATATACAAAGAGACAGTTATACAAGAGATCCTTTCTTGTGCGGAAATGGTGTGCTTGACCCCGGAGAAGATTGCGACATAGCAAAAATAGGCGAAGAAGTTGGTAAGTCCTGTACTCTAAACTGTTTGCGCCCGGGTTCGACAGGTGAAAATTGTGGAAATGCTGAAATAGAAACCGCTTTGGGTGAAGAATGTGATCCGGCACTCAATGAGTTTTGTAATAATAATTGTACTTGGAGCGGATCCAGTACAGCGGAGCCCCAGGGAAATTTGGATTTACCATGGTGCGGCAGCAGAGATGTAACAGTAGGTGAGGATTGTGATATCGGTATAAGTTTGGATGATGCCTCTTTTGCCGGCGATCTGTCTTTGACCGGTGAATATGGGTGCTCAAACTCTTGTCTTCATACGGGTACACCTTTGTCTCAAGCATGGTGTAGTAATTCAGCTTTTTCAGGTAGTGTTGAGTGTCTAAATGCAGTCAGTGTTTGTGGTAATGGTGTACTTGAAGATGGGGAACAGTGCGAAATAGGTATAAATGGAATAACGGATAATAATTGTAATGATCGTTGTTTATTTATTAATGTATGTGACACTCCGTTTAGTCAGTGTGATTCCGGAGTTGAAGGTTGTACGGAAGAATGCACCTTGGCCGGATCCTCAGTATCTTATTCGGAATCATCTCTTTGTGGTGATGCTGTTGTCGGAATAGGCGAAAGCTCCGATTGTGAATTGGAAGTTTTAGATGCAAATTTACAGGCAGGTTTAAATCCTATTCAGGTGGCAACGGCAATCGGTGAAGGTGTGGTAGACGAAGAAACTTTAAGGCAATTTGCAAAAATTGAAGCAGAAGCTGTAATGCAGCGAACTTCCACTACACCAATAAATCTTCCGGCAGGCACTGTTGTCGGAGACGCTGATTATTATTTGCAATGTGGTTATACCGAATATGATTCTCCAAGAGATGGTTTGTATAATGATTGCGCTGATAATAGCGATAACATATATGGTGTGGCGGAAAATTCGTGTTGTTTTGAGAGACTTTCCAGGATTGATGAATATCCGGAGTCCGGATCCAATTCTATTTGTCGTAACTCTTTGATCAGTGTTACTTTTGATGGTGAAATTGACGATGACACCTTGTCGGGAAATTTAATAATTGCAAGTGGTTCCGATGATCAAGATTTTGATTGTACTGAACAAGGCCAACAAAACGTAACAGGTGTTGTAAACGGAGCCTTGGCGTATAATCAGTCTGATAGTTTTTTTGCTAGATTATGGCATCGAGTTAAAAATTTCTTTTTAGAATTTTTCGGTGATGAAAGCTATGCGGCAATCGAAACTTGGTGCAGTGGTGCTATTAGTACCAGACCGGAAGTTAGCTATTCTTATTTGCCCGACGGAACGGTTGGAAGCAGTACGGTTTCGATATATTTAGAAGATTTACTTGATCCCGAGACAACCTATGCGGTTTTGCTTACAGGCGGCGGTGATGGAATAAGAGATACAAGAGGTGTGGGTATTAAAAATCCGGAAAATTCAAATATTTCCGACGCTTGGCAATTTAGAACCGGGAGTGATATTTGTAAACTTAAAGCGGTTGAAGCTGTGCCTGATAGTCATTTATTTTACGCTCCGCAACAAGAATACAATTTTATAGCTATGGCAATTAGTGAAACTCCAACCGGTATAGAACAGGAAATCGTTAGAATACCCGGTGTCTATTATTGGGAATGGGCATGGGGACCAAATGATTCCCGGGTTTTTTCAATACCTGTAGAAGGTGATAATTCAAATGCGGAGACTGTGAACATTGCATCTCGAGAGGTTGAAGGGTATGAAACAGGAGTTTTAAGTGCGAAAATTACTGTTGATATTGATTCACAAAATAATCAGACCGGCCTTATATTTACGGACTTATTTGATTTGACGGCTATGTTTTGTGAAAAACCATGGCCGGAAAGGATGGGGGATCTGTGGCGTCCCTATGATGTTTTTGAGAGGGAGGGTTATTATTTCACAATGAGTTATTGTTTGGATGCAGGGGTATCCGGTGTGACATTCGATGATTTGCCCTTTATCAGACCTGTTGACATTGATCAAGAAATTGAATTGGCAGAGGATACACAAAAACAAGTTTTATTTTTCAATGACAAAAATGATGATGTTATCGGGGTGCAAATTTTTTCCAACCCGGACTTTTTAAATATTAATGAATGGTACAGTTCAAAAGGATTTGAAAATGTTGACAATATGCGTCGAGTTGAAGTGGACGGCTACCAGGGTTTGGCTGATGATAACAACTTTTATATAAATGCATATAATTTGACCGGTGAGGAGGCAACCGGAGATTCAACTATTTACAGAAATGTTTATCTATTCAGTATAAATATTAATGCTTCACAAGAAACAAGACAGGTGTTTGAACAATTGATTAATTCTTTGAAATTTAATACAAACATGAGTGACCTGCGTTATTGTACACCTGTAGATGGTGGTGATCCGGCTGGGTTTTGTTTAAATGATTTCGATTGTCCGAGTATGGAGGTGGAGCAAACAATAGAATGTCCTCCTGAATTTACTTGCGGTGATCAACTTGATTATCAAGGTCAATCGTACGGTACACTCCAAATTGGAAGCCAATGTTGGATGGCTGAAAATATTAATATTGGAACCATGATTAACTCTTCGCAAGCTCAGACAGATAACAACATTATAGAAAAATATTGCTTGGAAAATAATGAAACAAATTGTAACAATTTTGGTGGATTGTACAGATGGGATGAGTCAATGAATTATTCAAATATATCCGGAAGTCGCGGGATTTGTCCAGTTGGCTGGCATATTCCGACAGATGAAGAGTGGAAAATATTAGAAGAACAAGAGGGAATGTGTGAAGGCTTGGGTCCGGGTCCGGAGGGTGAGTTATGTTCCGATGACGTTGGATTTAGAGGAACCAATCAAGGTGAATTACTAAAAGTCGGAGGTGCTTCCAATTTTAACGCTGTTGCAAACGGCTTTACGGATTTAAGTGGTTTATTTGGTAATCCGGCAATATCTTTTTATTGGAGTTCACGTTCTAGTTTGGTGGGTAATTGGGTAAGAAAATTCGTTTCAAATATTCCGACGATACATAGACTTTCTCTTGAAGGGGATTATGGTAGTTATATCCGTTGTATAAAAGATAATTCAGTTCCACCACAATGCGAGGATCAGGATGCAGGTTTGATTGATATGGAGTGTAATGCTGACAGGACTGAATTTTTAAGAGATTTGGATCGTTTGGAGGATATTTCCGGCGCACAAAGAAATTTGGATATATATCGAAGTCAAAACGGAACCTATCCATTTTTATCTTCCGGTACTTTTATACCCGGTTATACCGTATCAAAATGGCCTTCTTGGGGTAATCGATTGGGTTCGGATATACAGGGTGTAGCGGTTGACCCGGTCAATCAGTGGACCGGTTGTGAAGCTGTTGATCCAAATGTTGAGGTGAACACATGCTGGAATGCAGAACAATCAAAATATATATGCCCCCAAGAAATGAGCGTCTATGAATATGAATACGAATCAAATGAAAATTATATTTTCCATGCCCCGCTTGAATTTTTAAGCTTAAATAACTCTATAATAGACAGATATGGTATCAATAGGGGTAGATTTGATACAGAGCCATATTGTGTGCCAAATCAAACTCATACTCCCGAAGGAGGGGTGTGCGGTGATTCTGTGGTCAATGCAGGTGAGAGCTGTGATCCACCCGGACGTGTTGATGCGGCTAATTGTCGAATATGTACGGATCAGTGCACTTGGCAACCAACAGAATGCCCCGGTGTTGGTATTTGCGGCAACGGAGTGGTTGATCAAGGAGAGTTGTGTGATGATGGGGAATTAAACGGTTCTTATGGTCATTGTGGTGAAGATTGTAATGCTTTGTCCGGACTTGGTTATTGCGGAGATACAGTTTTTCAAGAAGAATATGAGTTTTGTGATTGGTCTATGAGACCTCTTTGGGGGCAATATGCTTTTGAAATGGAAAAATCTTGCTCAATTGATTGTCAAGGTTATGGTGGATACTGTGGAGACAATTTAGTCCAGCCTGATTATGAAACCTGTGACGATGGCAACCTAGATAATTTTGATGGTTGTAGTGAGCAGTGCGAAAGAGAGAATAATTCTTGTTACAATGCAGGCCCTTATCTAACAACTTCTACAGCAGATAATTCAACCGATATTTACATAAGTAGAGGAAATTACGACGTGTTTGACAGTTCCAGTGGGGACTATGAGGGTCAAGCTATCCCGGAATGTACAAGCAATATTACCGGTAATCAAATTTGTCACAGTTATGGACTTTCATGTGATCAGGTTTTGGAGCGATACGGTAAATTGGATGAATTTAATATTTTGGTTTATTATACCAGGTGTTATGGTAGTGGGTATGATTGTAATAACTCATGCAGTGTTGAGCTAAATATTACCAATTCCAATGGTTACAGGGTAGAATGCGAGGGTGTATATGAAGGACCTGTTCAACAAGGGGTGGAAGCGGAAAATATCGGTGCATGTGGTGATAATGTGGTTCAGGCTCCAAACAACGAAGGGGTAATGGAAGCTTGTGATCTGGGCTCACAGAATGGTATTCCGTGTCAGCCTGAATATGGACAAAATTGTACATATTGTTCGGCTGATTGTAGAAATGTATTGTTTAGAGAACCGACCGCTTATTGTGGTGATGGTATTGTTCAAGCTGAAAATGGAGAAAAATGTGAAACTGTTGGGGAAAACATTATCGTGTCTGACGAAGTATGTTCACAGACTGTAGCCCCGAGTTTTGTCAGAAGACTAAACGATGGAAAGGTTAGGGTTCAGTACTATCCTGAAATGCTCGAAAATTCGGAAGATAATATGAATGCGATCTGTAGTTGGCTGGATGAAGATCTTGACGATCCAAAAGTGATTGCTTGCAAACTGCTTGTTCTGTCACTTGTCCATTTATCTTCAGAAGCGGATTTAGAAGACATGTTGGGTTATCACTGTTCAGAGGATCCGAGTATTATCTGTGACCCAAATGACCAAACAACTTGCCTTGCTCCTGATGATGGTTTGATCTTGGACTTAAAAGAGGAGGATTATAGTAATAATATATCGAATTACATAACAAACGATGTCCAATTTTATGGTGAATGTTTACCAAACTATACATTGTGTAATGAGAACAATGTCTTAACCTGTACTGATTTGGGGAGTGTGAGCTGTAGCGAAAGTTGTCAGAAATTGGATAATAATTGCGTTGAGTGTACAGCCAGCTTGGATCAAAATATAAATACCATTGCCAATATGGCCTTTCTAAATCCGATTACAGGTGGTGGCGTTCCGCAAAGTACTCTTGGTGAAGGAACAAATTGGTGGGCTTTTCCGGAAAGAAATTTTGACGGACTCCAACATGTTTTGATGTATCGTTGGTATGACCCGGACAGAGATGGTATTGAAGACGGGTATACTTTTGGCTGGCGCAGATTGGGATCAACCGGCAATGGCAGCACTCCAATATATTTTGACTACACAATTCAAGAAGCACTTAGGAATTCAGGTAGTAGTGAAAATTTATCCGGTGAAAAGGTTAGGCTTGAGAGCGACGCTTTGTGTGTTGATGAGTATAAATTATATTTTTCACCGCTTGAGATTAAAAAATCTCCCGCAGTAAATCTAAATATCTATAATCGCGATCAATTATTAAACTACGGCGACCTTTTCAGCTATCCGGTTAGCGGACAAACAGGGCCGATTGAACACGAATATATCGTTTCTCCGGCAGTTCCTGACAATGTATTCAGGGTGGTTGTGCGTTGGACAGATAAAGAAGATGATCGTAATGTAATTTTTAACGGTGTTTTGTATAGTCAGATTTTTGACAAAAACGCCGAAGATCTGGAAGAAAGAAAGGCTCTTATAAAGAATCTAAGTGAAGCGATTTCCGATACCACCAATCCCGCCGATCCATGGTATTGCGATCAGATGGAGCAAACTACATATAAGGAAGAAGCTGAATATAATTCTACAGAATTTAATCATGGTAGATATTTCTGGCCAACAGCATGTAATCCATATACAGTTATCAGACCAAGTGATGATTTTACACGTGATCAATCAAGATTGCTTTTTGTACACCCGGTTCAAAGTTTGGACAAGACGTTTATTCAAGCCATGACTATCGATACCAATGGTTGGTATTATCTGAACAGGACTTTTGAAGTGAGACCACCTATTGCGTTTTTTGTTGAAGCTATTGGTAGTTTGGGAGAGGTACCAATCAGCAATTTTACAAACAGCAATTTAACTGTGGATATTTACACTTTTCACGAAGGACAAGTACCAGCTCACTCCGTTTACAAACCGATTACTAGTTTTTCAATAAAGAGTGCACAGTCATCATCCAACCCAACGGCAAGATACTGGCATGTATTCAATCTTGAATGGAAATCGGAAAATTTGGAATTTGATTGGAGAATTAGTCCTGTTCAGCAAATTCAAACCGGTTTTTGTGATGTTTTAAATGATACCCCCAATACTATTTGTACACCATAAATATGAAAAAAATATTAATTACAATAGGTTTAATACTAATAGC
Organism: Candidatus Magasanikiibacteriota bacterium; assembly: GCA_014729395.1. Taxonomy (GTDB): domain Bacteria; phylum Patescibacteriota; class Patescibacteriia; order Magasanikbacterales; family UBA922; genus WJJZ01. The sequence goes on along the minus strand of WJJZ01000001.1, from coordinate 8,284 downwards.
TGCAATAATGGTTTTTTTTGTGACTTTTTTCATACGGAGAAGTAAGGTGGATCAGCCGGTCGACGAAACTCAGACAGAAGAAACACAAGAACCGGAGCAGCAAAATTTGGAGCCTGATTTGTCTCCCGGTGATCAAGATAGAGATGGGATTAGTGATGAAGAAGAGGCGGCTATGGGTACGAGTGATACGGAATACGATTCAGATGGTGACGGTTTGAGTGATGTGGCCGAGTTAGACGTTTGGCAGACAGATCCCAAAAATGTCGATAGTGACGGTGATGGCTACTCTGATGGTTGGGAAGTTTTAAAAGGATATAACCCGGCAGGGGCAGGGGATTTATAGAATTTAGAATCTGGAATATAGAATTTAGAATCTGGAAAAATGTCTGGATTCTATATTCTAAATTCAAAATTTTAAATTCCAAACTATGTTTGATGATAAACCAATTCCAAATACAGGTGGCCAGGTACCCGGTAATTTACCTGTGGGTGAACCTGAAGATATGTTTTCCGGAACAGATGATTCTGCTCCCCAAAACAACGTAAATCAACCGGCTAATCCGGATATAAAACAAAGTGATAAAGATAATTCAGCTAGTGCACAAGTTCCTTCAGCTCTGGGAGCCGGTGTTATGAAAGCAAAGGACGATGTTCCGGAAACAAGTCCGATTGATACAAATAAAGCACGGCCACCGAGCACTAATACAAGTCCGAAAATGCCAGAACAAAAAATTCAGACTCCTCCGCAGACACCTGCTTCTCCGCCGTCTGTTGCAGCACCTTCAGGATCGGGTCAAGCACCCGGGGCCGGTATGCAAACACCCGCCGGTACTGAAGAAAGTCAACCATATGTTGTGAAAGAACCGGTTTTGAGTAAAGGACTAATGGCAGTTATTATCACAGTTGTGGTATTGTTAATTATTGGCGGTGGCGGTTGGCTGGTCTATGTTAGGTTTATTCAAGTGGATGAGCAAGACGACATTTTTACTACGGAAGAACAAACAGACATGGAAACGGATAACACTCAAGTAGAAGAGAGTTTTGAGATTGAAGAACCGGTAATTCCGGCAACCGGCAGTACTGATACCGAAGACCTTGAGCAAATAAATGAGGTTGAAGAAGATATGGCAGATGATGAGTTATTATTTGGCGAACCGGTTGATTCCGATAACGACAGATTGGATGATGATCGCGAGGCCAGTTATGGAACCGATCCCAATAAAAGAGACACGGATAATGATGGCGTTAGTGATGGAGACGAGGTTTTAATTTGGAATACTGATCCTTTGAATCCCGATTCAGATGGTGATGGTTATTTGGACGGAGAAGAAATAAAAGCGGGTTATAATCCGGCCGGAGAAGGTAAATTGTTTGAACCACCAACAACAACCCAACAATAATAAATAAAAAAATATGTTAGGCAGTAAAAAAACAGAATCAAATGATAAAAATAAAGGGAATACTTATAATATAAAGACAATTCCGGATATTTTTTATGGTGGTGCTGATCCGGAAATTTATCATGAGAAATCTCCTGTGGCGGAAAAAAAATTGAAAAAAAAGTCTGAACCGGCTTCATTGGAAAAAAAAGTACCAACCGAAAACATAAAGGAAAAACAAATACAGAAAAAACAGACACCTACTCCCCAGACGACTAAAATTCCAAAACCGGGTCCCGGAAAAAAGAGCAATCTGAAACTTGTATTACTTTTTGCGGTTATAATAATTATTGGTATAGTGGCTATAGTTTTATATTATTTATATAGCAGTGGTTTTATCGGTGGACAATCAGAAACGGAAACTGAAACTACTCCTGCAGAAACGGTTGAAGAGACAACAGAGGAGGAAACCGAAGCGGAAGAGGAAGAAGAGGAGGAGGTTATAGAAGCGACCTCTACCCAAAGTGTAGCAGAGGAAGTACCTACCACAACCCCATCACTTGAGGTTCAAGCTTTATCTTTCCCTCAGTCGACTTATACTGATTCATCGGACTCGGATGAAGATTCGCTTTCCGACATGGAAGAGGAAGTCTTTAATACTGAAATATCTGTTTGGGATACTGATGAAGACGGGTATTATGATGGACAGGAAGTCTTTAATTTATACAGTCCGATCGGTTTTGCGCCGACAAAGTTAATTGATTCGGGATTGGTTAGAGAATATGTAAATCCCAGATGGCAGTACAGACTGTATTATCCATCCGTATGGCAAGTCGGTGTGGTTGATAATGAATATGAGCAAGTTCTGTTTAGTGCTTTTACCGGTGATTATGTAGAGGTTCGTGTAATTCAAAAATTAGCAACAGAAAATTTTAGAGCATGGTTTGGTAGAAATGCGGAAGGACAAAATTTTAGCGATTTGATTGAATTTGAAAATAGATTTCAGGAAGATGGCTATAGACGCGATGATGATCTGGTTGCTTATTTTGAAACTGACAACTATGTATTTGTAATTATTTATCAACCCGGAACTACCGCTACCGCTCCTTATCGACATATAATGCAAATGATAATGCAAAGCTTTCGACCGTCAGACACAGATATAGAAATTCCGGAACAAGTTCAAATTATTCCGCAGCCTGAAGTTACCACAACGACTACTAGTACTCAATAATTATGGAATTAAATATTTATTCAACAGTTTCAAAACCGGGATTGTCTGAAAAAAAAATACAAAAAATTGTTGAAATGGTATTTAAAAATTTAAAGAAAACACAAAGTAAGACCAGTATTCATTTTGTAGGTTCGGATAAAATGAAGTCATTAAATAAACGGTTTAGGGCAGTAAAAAAAGATACTGACGTTTTGGCTTTTACAATGAACGAGGGTGATAAAATGCCAATAAGATCAGGAGAAATAGGTGATATATTCATATCAGTTCCATATGTAAGAAAAAATGCCAAAAAATTTTCCGTTCCGTACAAACAGGAATTGAGTAGAATAATTGTTCATGGACTTTTGCATTTACTTGGATTTGATCATCAAAATAAAAAAGAGGCGGAAAAAATGTTTGCGCTACAAGAAAAAATGGTAAAAAAAATTTATGAAAATAAGATTATTAATTAAGGGTTTTAAAAACGCAATCCATGGACTGGTTTACGTTTTTAAAAATGAACAAAATTTTAGAATTCAAATTTTTGTAGCATTTATTGTTGTCATGGGAATGATAATTTTTCCAATCGGTGATTATGAAAGAATTGCTTTGATTCTTTTAATTTTATTAATCTTAATTTTGGAATTGATAAATAGTGCTATTGAATTGTTTGTTGATGTGACAAAACCCAGACTCCATCATAAAGTAAAGCTTATAAAGGATATTATGGCAGCCACTGTTTTTGTCGCTTCGACAGGAGCGTTTATTGTCGGTTTACTTATTTTTTTACCCCATATATTTAAAATAATCTGGTAAGATGTTATTATAGATGTTACAGCAAAAAAGCGATTATGATATTCAAAAGGAAACAAAATTTAGAAATAATTTCGGGTATTGATATTGGCTCAAGTGCTGTTAGGGTTGTGGTTGGTCAATATGATCCGGATGAAAAAAATAAAAGAAATATTCAAATTTTAGCTGCGGTTGAAGTTCCCTCAGAAGGTGTTCACAAGGGTGTTATTACGAGTATTGAAGAATGTGTTTCTTCCGTATCAAACGCGCTTGAAAAAACAGAGAGAACTATTGGTTGCCCAATAGAGCATCTGTGGGTGGGCATATCAGGAACCGACATAATTTCTCAAGAGAGCAAAGGTGTGGTTGCAGTAGCCAAAACCGATGGGGAAATCGAAGACGAAGATGTTGATAGAGCGGTAGAGGCGGCGAGAACTGTGGCAGCTCCGTTAAATTATGAAGTATTGCATGTTATTCCAATGACTTTTTCCGTAGATGGTCAAACGGGAATAAAAGATCCTGTGGGTATGACCGGAATAAGACTAGAGGCGGATACGCGTATAATTTATGGATTATCCTCTCATATAAAAAATATTACCAAAACAGTATACAGAGCCGGAGTTGATATAGATGATTTGGTGCTTTCCATATTGGCCAATGGTGAAGTGGTAACAACACCGCGACAAAAAGAATTAGGAGTCGTTGTGGTTAATATTGGATCATCCACAACCAGTTTAGTAGTTTATGAAGATGGTGATGTTGTTCATACGGCTGTAATTCCGGTTGGGTCAGAACACATAACAAACGACGTGGCGATAGGATTGAGAAGTTCAATTGATGTTGCTGAAAGAGTTAAAATTTATTTTGGTGAATGTGAGGCCGATAAAATATTAAAAAAAGAAAAAATTAATTTAAAAGATTGCGGATCAGAAGTTTTTGAAGAAGTTTCAAAAAAATATGTTGCTGAGATTGTTGGGGCAAGAGTAGCGGAAATCTTAGAAAAAGTAAATGAAGAATTAACTTCAGTGCAAAAAGCGGGAGTATTACCGGCAGGTGTTCTCTTTACCGGAGGCGGTTCGAAAATCGGCGGTTTGGTTGAATTTTCAAAAGATATTATGGGTTTGCCTGCTTCTTTGGGATATCCTCTCGATATAAAAGGGGCTGCTGATAAGGTAAAGGACTTGTCTTTTGGGACATCAATAGGGCTTTTGAAGTGGGGGACAATGCTTCACTCAACCGGGATGAAAAGCAGTCTTCCGTTGGTCAATTCATCATCCAAAATAGTTGAAAAAATTCAGTCATTGTTTAAATCTCTAATCCCATAAAAATTTTTAAAATAAATAACGCCGCATTAGCGGTGTTTTTTAGTTATACACAATAAATTAAAACTCAGTTTGACACTTAATCCTAAAAAATATACAATATATTATATCATACAATATTTGTATATATTGAACAAATAATTTGTTCAATCATGAAATATTTTTTATACTATTGAACTAATAAATTACTCAATATGCCACAGGTAAAACCTGACATAGAAACATTTGCTCAGATTAAAGTAATTGGTGTTGGAGGCTCCGGTGGTTCAGCAGTCGATCGAATGGTCAAAGAAGGGATTAGAGGTGTGGACTTCGTGGCCATGAATACGGACGTTCAAGCCCTGCATCATAACAGTGCACCAAAAAAAATACACATAGGAAAAACCGTTACACGAGGTCTGGGAGCGGGTATGGATCCCGAAATGGGAAAGCGTAGTGCCGAAGAATCACAAAATGAAATTAGAGAAGCCCTAAAAGATACTGACATGGTTTTTATAACTTGCGGACTTGGTGGAGGAACCGGTTCCGGAGCCAGTCCGATTATAGCTGAAATTGCCAGAGATCTCGGTGTTCTTACAGTAGCGGTGGTTACAAAACCGTTTTCATTTGAGGGTCCGCAAAGAAAAGAAATTGCAGATGCTGCTTACGAAGATTTGGAAAGAAATGTCGATACGATTATTACCATTCCCAATGATAGAGTCCTTCAGATAATTGATAAGAAGACTTCACTATTGGATGCTTTTAAAATAGTTGATGATGTCTTGCGACAAGGTGTTCAGGGCATTTCCGAACTTATTACCGTACCCGGGCTTATTAATGTCGATTTTGCAGATGTAAAAACAATTATGCAAGATACCGGATCGGCCCTTATGGGTATTGGTTTGGGAAGCGCTGATAATCGTGCGGTTGAGGCGGCTAAATCGGCAATCTCCAGTCCTCTTCTTGAAATGTCAATTGAGGGTGCACGCGGTATATTGTTTACCATTACCGGAGGAAATAATTTAGGTATGCAGGAAGTGGCTGAAGCGGCCAAAATTATTACCAACTCAGCTGATGATGATGCCAAAGTAATATTTGGAGCCGTTGTTGATGAATCAATGGGTGAAGATGTTCGCATTACGGTTATCGCAACCGGTTTTGAAGATCGCGAAAGAGTCATTCCTATAAAAACCTCTCTTGATACTGAAGAAAGTAAATCCAAGCGTCCTTTTTATTCTTCCGGAATATTTAATAGAAAAAAAGAAGAGGATGAAAATGAGGATGAGAAAGATTTGGATTTGGAAGAGAAAAAAAGTTTTTCCGGAAAACGAATAGAAGATATGGAAAAGTTAACTACAAAACGAGATGATAAAAAAGAAAATAAAGATGAAGATGATGAGGATCTGGAAATTCCGGCCTTTATAAGAAAAAAAATGGGCTTGTAAATTTTAACTTTAATAATCGGTAAAGAACAAAATAGTTATTCAACCCCTTTTAATAGGGGTTTTTTGATTTTTAACCTTGCTCGTGTTATAATTTTTTATATAAATATTGCTTATGTTTTGTCCAATATGCAGCTCGAATGAAACAAAAGTGGTTGATTCCAGGGTAAGCCAAGACGGAATGATGATACGACGTCGTCGAGAGTGTATAAAATGCAATTATCGATTTTCCACTACCGAAGAGACGGAAATTTTAGATATTGTTGTAATAAAAAACGATGGCTGCAGAGAAAGTTACTCGCAAGAAAAATTAAAAAAAGGTATTGTCCAATCTCTGACAAAAAGACCATATACTCGAGAAAGATTTGATAAATTAATCCATTCCATTGAGAGAGATATTCAAAAAAAGAGAAAAAAAGAGATTACAAGTAAAGAGGTGGGAGAAATACTCATGAAGCATTTGAAAAGTTTTGATAAAGTGGCCTATATCAGATTTGCCTCCATCTATCGCGCCTTTACAGACGTCAATAAATTTAAAAATGAAATTAAATCCCTAGAAAAAAGAAGGAGAAAAAAATAATAAGTTTATAATAAAAAAATGATTAAAATTTATGCCAAATAAAAATACAAAAGATGTTAATCAGAAAAAACCAAAGGCTGTACAATCAAGCGATGATTTGGAAATTTTAATAAAAAAAAATATCAAGTGGTCACAAATAATATATGAGCAGAACAAAAAAATAACTAAACGGATGACCTGGATGGTGATCGGGAACTATCTCAGATTATTGATTATAGTGGTTCCTATTGTTTTGGGTATAATATACTTGCCGCCTCTAATTGATCAAATGTTGCAGAGTTATACTGAAATACTCGGTGTGGGTGGCGGAGATGTTGGTGGTTATCAGGATATATTTAAGCAATTGTCTGAATAATTTATTTATGACTTTTACTGAAAAGGTGCTGAAGATCGTAGCAAATATTCCCAAGGGTTCAACCATGACATACAAGCAAGTGGCGATTATGGCAGGTAAACCCGGAGCTGCCAGAGCTGTTGGAAATGTTTTGAAAAGTAATACTGATTATGAAAAAATTCCTTGTCACCGGGTAATAAAAAGTAATGGAGAGATCGGTAATTATAACCGTGGAGCAAAAATGAAAAGAAAATTATTAATCAAAGAAGGGGTTTGTTTGGTAGACTTAAAATAAATGAATGGGTAAGTATACAAAGTCCACAATTAAAATTTTTTTTCATCATGCCGCCAAATATAAATGGCTGATTTTTTTTACAATTTTTTGTGTTACGTCGGCAACGGCCATTCAATCGATCGTGCCAATTTATTATAAAAAGTTTTTTGATACGCTTACCTCTTCGGGTTCCGACAAGGCAATATTTGATATTTTAATCTCCATTTTGGTTATTATTGCCGTTTTGGAGCTTGTCAGTTGGTTTTTTTGGCGCTGTTCGGGATTTTTGAACAATTATGTTCAACCGAAAGTAATGAAAGATTTGGCTACTCGTTGTTATGCATACTTGCACAAGCATTCATTCGGTTTTTTTAATGACAATTTTGTCGGTTCAATTGTTAAAAGGGTAAATCGCTTTGTTTTTGCTTTTGAAGTAATTGCAGATAATATTATTTGGTACCTTACCGGTTTATTTGTAAACACGACCGTAATTTTAGTTGTTCTGTTTTATAGAAAATGGCAGCTGGGTTTAATAATTTTGTCATGGGTTTTTTTATTTCTAATTATTAATGTAATACTGGCAAAATATAAGCTTAAGTATGATATCGTAAGAAATGAAGCGGAGACAAAGGCTAGTGGTTTTTTAGCTGACACTGTGACAAATCATAATAATGTCAAGCTTTTTTCCGGTTATAAAAAAGAAGTAAAATCATTTTCCAATCTTCAGGAAAAGGTGAGAAGTTTACGTAATTTTACTTGGAATTTGGATACTATTTTTGAAGCCGGTCAGACTTTTTTGATGATCGTATTGGAAATTGGAATAATGTATGCGGCTATTATATATTGGCAAAGAGGCTTTTTGACTTTGGGTGATTTTGTGTTGATTCAGGCATATATTTTTGCCATTTTTAGGCATGTATGGAATTTTGGCAGAACTCTGCGAGCTATTTATCAACATCTGGCTGACGC
>WJJZ01000014.1 GCA_014729395.1 Candidatus Magasanikiibacteriota bacterium | reverse complement strand
GACTGGCCAGTATATAAACGTAATATATTTTTTTCATAGTTATATCAAACTGGATTCCCGCCGGAGCCTGTCCCCTTGTAAAGGAAGTGCTATTCATATACTGGATTCCCGCCTTCGCGGGAATGACATTGAATTGGTTTATACAGATGGGGGGCGGGAATGACATTGAATTGGTTTATACAGATGGGGGGCGGGAATGGTAATACGTTAGTTTAGCTTTAATGGATGCGGAATAATATGTGGTTGGTTTGAGGTGGTGAGGTTAGAGTGACAGTTTTGTTTTTAAAATATTATATTATCTTTCTCTAATTTTACCATAATTATCTTATTTTCTAAATTTTTTTTACTGTTTATTTTGATCCTGACATATTCCGGAGTGTAGCCTTCCCAATATCCTTCTCTTTTACCTTCAAACAAAACCGGTCTTTGCTTTCCGATTAATTTGCTAGCGAATTCCTGCCCCACCTGTTTTGATAGTTTTATTAATTTATTGACTCTTGTTTTTTTAGTATCAGCCGGGATTTGTTTTTTCATCTTTGCTGCTGTTGTACCTGGACGAGAAGAGTAGGGGAATACATGAACTTTAGTAAAACCAATTTTCCTGACAAATTCACAAGTTTGCCTAAATTCATCATCAGTCTCACCGGGAAAACCAACGATTATGTCAGTTGTAAAAGAAAAGTAGGGATTAATTTTTCTAAATTTTTGTACGATTTTAAAATATTTTTCAGCTGTATAGCTTCGATTCATTTTTTGTAAAACCGTATTTGAACCACTTTGTAAAGATAAGTGCATGTGAGGTAAAAGGGGAGAATTATTATAAACTTCTATTAATTTATCAGTAATTAAACGTGGATCAGTCGAGCCCAATCTGATTCTTTCAATTTTTGTTTTATCCAGTACTTTTTTTAATAGATCTGATAAAAACATTCCATTATCATTATACTGACAAATGTTTACACCTGTCAGAATAACTTCTTTATACCCGGCTTCACTGGCTGATTTTACTTTTCTGATAATTTCTTCCATTGGAATTATTTCAGATCGTCCTCGAAAGAAGGGGATTATGCAGTATGCGCAATTAAAATTGCAGCCATTTTGAATTTTGAGTCTAAGTCGAGTTTTTCTTTCCAACTTGCAACCCACCACCTTTTCCACTCCCTTATTAAGGGAGTTAAAACCTGCTAAGGAAGTAATTTTTGAAAAGACATCTTCATTATTTTTTCCAATAAAATCTATTTCGGGCATTTTTTTGTCTTCCAGACAGCCGGTGGCAATTACATACACCCCTTTTCTTTTTACTCTTCTTATCATCTGCCGAGTTCGTTGGGAAGCGCCACAAGTGACACCGCAAGCTCTAATAATGGCGATATCTTCTCCACTATCAAATGGTACAACTGAAAAATTCGCTTTAATAAGCGATTTTTTTAGTTCATCTGTTTCCGCTTGGTTTAGTTTACAACCTAAAGTATAAAGGGATATTTTCATTTTTCCCGATTGATTAAAAACAGCTAAATTTTAACAAATTTTCGCCTTTTATTCAATATTCTTGACTAAAGTTCATATTAGTGTTATTATAAGTTGCTTTACCAAGCAAAAAAAAGGAGGTATAGAATGTTTGATAAGGAGTCGATGAAACTAATAGCTCATTATATATTAATTAGCTTTTTTTTGGGAAGTGTTTTAAGCTTGGGTATTATTTACCTGATGTTTGCACCTTTTCAAAACAACCACAAACAAAGCGAAAATATTGTCGAAAAAGAGAGCCTTAAACCGGCTGAAATTGAGGATCCGGTCGCTTATTTAAAGTGTAAACCCGAGACCCTTTGTCACTATCGAGTCACATATTATGAGGCTATCAGTGAATGTGATAGGGGCTTGTTTGTCCGCAACTCTTCGTCGGCAGAAGTTGTCATTATAGGCGCAGATAACTCTGTTCCGATTTTCTTCGGGGCGGAAATTGAAATATTGGAAATTGATAGCGCGAGACCGGAGAATAGTTTGTAATTTTAAGCTTGGTTTTTCTATTATGAAGCACAAGGGGTAATCTCGTGAAGATTACCCCTTTTTTATTTAAATGGATTGTATCCTAGAGAAAGTAGATTTTCAATTGGTAAAAACAGGGGTCTGGGTAGTTTATCCCATTCAAACCAATCCCAAATTTCACATTTATCCGGTTCCATCCTGCACACTTCACCGGATTTATATTCAGCTGTTACAAATAGTGTTACATAGTGTTTATTTTCAGTATCAAAAAAATCATTTGTAAATGCTATATTTTGTATATTTTTTATGTTTATACCTACTTCTTCCATAATTTCTCGCCTTGCACAATCCTCTATACTTTCCCCAAACTCCAGATGACCGCCACCAAAGGACCATGTTCCCGTGCCATGAGAGCTTTTTCTTTTTCCAAGTAATACCTTGTCATCTTTAGTTACTATAACCCCAACGCCTATTTGTGGTTTATTTTTCATATTTTGCATTATATCTGTTGGGATATTATACTATAAATATAAAAATTAACTAAAATTTTATGATAAAAAAAATTTCTCACTACCCATCGCTTTTAGTCGTTTGCAGTGCACATGAAGCTATGTGGTATAAAATAATGGAAAATAAAATTAAACTGATAAAAAAGAAAAGAATAAAAAAATCTCGTTATTCGGATAAAGAAGGGTTCTTTTTTACTCGGGGTCGAGGAAAAAGATTACAGGGCGGTCGTCCTGACAGTCTTTCTGATTTACGTGCCCAAGAGAGAGATGATAATTTGAAAAAATTTGCTGAAATGACTGATAGTATTTTGAAAAAAAACGATTTCGTTCACCTATGTTGCGCTCTTCCACAAAGATTTAAGGATATTTTTCTAAATTATATTGAATCCGATAGTGGTAATTTTAAATTTAATTATGGAAACTATACCAATGTCTCGGGACAAGATGAGGTTATGAAAATATTTAAAACCTGCTTGCGTCCATAATTAAATAACTTTTCCTAAAACTGGTATGCCGATTCTTTTTCTGTTTGATTCACCTTTGAAAAGCATTGTTTTTCTGTCGGCTTGTTTGGCTCTGTCTCCTTGGTGTTGGTCATGAGACATAGCTTTAAAACTGGATCCCAAAAAAAGGCTATGTTTGCCGTATTTTTTTGATATTTTATCTAAACTACCCAAAATTTGGGTCATATTTTCAATTTTTATCGGGTCGGCAAATAAGTCAAGTTGTATTTTGTTGTCTATTTTTAGATTCATAATTATGATGCCCGTAGCGCGGTACTGTTTGGAGTTGTCATATATTTTTTTATAGATCGGCCTAACCACTTGTATCAGATCGGTTGGTAGATTACTAAATCTGTTTAGTTTTATTTCCGCTCCAATATATTTAAATTCTTGGGTTTTTAAGTAAAAAAATATTTTGTTACTGGATAAGTTGTGGCGTCTGGCTTTGATGCAGGCGTTTTCTATATTTTTTGAGAGTTGAGAAAAGACAAATTCATTGTCTGTCGATGCCGGGGTAAAAGTTTTTGTTTTACTTATTGATTGGTAGTTTTTCTTTGCCTTTTTTTCAACCTTATAAACGCTTTTTCCTTTTAGTTCCTGCCAAATTTCATAATGAGGTTTGGTTAATTTATCTTTTATCCAATATTTATCGCGATTTACAAATTCAAGTGCTGTGTTTACGCCTAAATTTTTTAGATATGCACTTGTTTTTGGTCCAATACCCCAGACTTTTTCTGTGTTTAGGTTTAATAAAAAAAGATGTATATCCCTGCCCGGTATGCATGCAAGTCCTGATGGTTTTTTCCATTTAGAAGCGATTTTGGCGAGAACTTTTGAGGGTGCCAGTCCTATTGAAAAAGTCATACCGAGTTCAGTATCCAAGTCATGTTTGATTTGTTCGGCTATTTTTTCATAATTCATGTTCAAAGGTCTTTGCATACCTGTAAGGTCGGCAAAACACTCATCAATACTGTATTCTTCGACAATAGAGGTATAACGGCGGACTATATTGAACATTCGCATCGAGTAAAGTGAATAAGTCTCGTAATCTGATGGCAAAAAAATCGCATCCGGACATATTTTTTTTACTTCCGGCAAACTCATGGCTCTTTTCACACCCCTGTCTTTGGCTTCGTATGTTAGTGAAGATACTATACCTCTTTCCATGCCGGTAACAACCGCTTTTCCTTTTAAGGATGGGTTTTTGGCCACTTCGCATGAAGCAAAAAAACAGTCACCATCAATATGGAGTATGGCTTTTGGGTATTTAAAAAGATTTACCGGCTGCATATTAGTATTTTCTTATTACACTTTTTACCACGGCTGCAATTTTTAATTCTTCTTCAGGTAAAATATCTTTGTATTTTTTATTGGCCGCTTTTAGATAAATTTTATTGCCTTTTTTTATAAAAAATTTCATTGTCCAATTTCCATCAACTTCGGCAATAACTATATCCCCGTTTTTTGGTTTTGCGCTTCTGTCAACTATTACCATGTCATCTTCCATTATGCCCGCGTCTTTCATAGAGTCTCCGGAAACTTTTAATATGTAGGTTGCTTCTTTGTTTGGAATTAAAAATTCATCCAGAGTAATTGTATCAGCCAACTCTTCTTCGGCCGGGGAAGGGAAACCGGCTTCTACCGTACCTAAAATTTTGGTATTTCCGAATATTTTTTTGGGTATGAGTTTACCTTTTTCATCTTTGTCTAGAAAATTTTCTTTTCTTAGTTTATTAACCAGTTCATATACGGAATTTTTTGATTTAAAATTTAAAAGAGACATAATTTCCGAATAAGAGGGCATGCGTTTATGTTTTTGGTAAAATTTTCCAATTTTATTTTTATATTCTTCTTTTGACATATGATTAATTATATTATACTGAACAATCGTTCAGTTATCAACAGTCCATATATGGACGTAATTGTGGATAAGTTATAAAATAATTATATGTGTGGAAGAACAACAATCGCTGTGAGTAAAAAAGCATTGGAAAATCGCTACAATGCTGAGTTTGTGGCGGATTTTGAGCCTAATTACAATGCTGCACCCGGACAAAAATTGCCAATAATAAAAAATACCAGTAAGCAAGAAATAACACTTGCCAAATGGGGTTATTTACCCAAATGGTTAAAAGACAAAAGGCCCCAGGGTTTTATAAATTCCCGTTCAGAGACCATCTTTGAAAAACCAAGTTTTAAAAAAGCTATAATGCAAAGGCGTTGCTTGGTACCGGTTGATGGATTTTTTGAGTGGGATGAAGACAAAAATCCTTTCTATATTTATTTAGCGGATAATTCAATTTTTTCTTTTGCCGGAATTTGGGAAAGCTATGTAGATGAAAAAAACAAAGAAATACCAACTTACTCGATACTAACAACTCAACCAAATATAAAAATTAGCAAAATTCATGATAGGATGCCGGTAATTTTAAAAAAGTCAGATGAAAAGGTATGGTTGGAAGAAAACAAACAGGAAGTTATAAAGTCTTTTTTTAAAAAAATTCCCGAATCGGATATTAAATTACACAGAGTAACAAAGCAAATAAACAATCCGGCCAATAATAAATCGGAATTACTCAAAAAAATCAATTGAGCCTGTTTTAAAAATACTTTTTCTTGACCGATATACCTGTTTTATGTTAAAAAACAGTAGTTTTCGGTTACGTTCATTTACAGTTAGGAGGTGAGGAATGCCAAACAGAGAGATCGACAACATTTGTGTGAAAACCATAAAAATGATGTGCGTGGACATGGTTGAAAGGGCGAAATCCGGCCATCCCGGAGCTCCGATGGGTATGGCTGATTTTGTATATGTTTTATGGAAGAATTTTTTACGTTTTAATCCTCAGGCACCTGATTGGATGTTTCGGGACAGGTTTATCATGTCGGGAGGTCATGCATCCAGCTTGCTCTATTCGATGCTACATTTGTGGGGATATGAATTACCCTTGGATGAATTGAAAAAATTTCGTCAGTGGGGGAGTCTTACCCCCGGACATCCCGAATATGGTGAAATACCCGGGGTAGAATTTACAACCGGACCGCTTGGGCAGGGCTTGGCTGCCGCCGTTGGTATGGCGATGTCGGCAAAATGTCTTCAAGCGAGATTTCCAGATGCACCGATTAAGCATAATGTATTTGTTACTCTCGGTGAAGGTGATTTAATGGAAGGTGTGTCTCAAGAAGCCATTTCCCTTGCCGGTCATTGGTGTTTGGATAATTTGGTTGTATTGTTTGACCAAAATAACATTACAATCGAAGGTCCCGCGGACTTGGCCTTTACCGAGGATGTACGAGCCGGTTTTGAAGCCCGTGGTTGGGCTGTAAAAAAAGCTCGCGGTAATGACCACGAGCACATTGAAAATGTCATTTCCGGAGCTTTGTTTGAGTACTATCCGACACTCATCATTTGCGAAACCGTAATTGGTGATGGTAGTCCGAATAAAGCTGGAGATTCTAGTTGCCACGGTGCACCCTTGGGCGTAGACGAGGTCAGAGCAACCAAACGTGCCCTCAAATGGTCGAATGAGAAAAATTTTTTTGTGCCTGATCAAGTAAGGACCAGGTTTGATGAGTTGAAAAACGAAAAATTTCGTCAATACCGGCAATGGCATCGTGAAATGCAAATTTGGCGGGATAAAAACCCCAATGATTCACGGGTGTTGTCGAATTTATTGCAAGGCGATAACTCTGAAAAAACAATCTCTGCTCCGGATTGTTCAAAAATATCGTCGGCAGCAACGCGTGTGCATTCCGGCAAAATAATTCAAGAGCTTTCAAGTTCAAATGCTCAATTAATGGGTGGTTGTGCCGATTTGGCACCTTCCTGCAAAACAATCATCAAGTCCTCGTCATTTATCGGTCTGGAGGGTGATGGTGTTGAGAGTGGGTTCATTGGAAGAAACATTCATTACGGCGTTCGTGAACATGCCATGGCTGCTATCATGAACGGTATTGCCGTTTATGGTTGGCAGCTGCCTTTTGGCGGGACTTTTTTGGTCTTTTCCGATTATATGCGTCCCGCAATTAGATTGGCCGCAATGATGCAATTGAGGGTCGTATATGTATTCACCCATGACAGTTTTTGGGTAGGTGAAGACGGACCAACTCATCAGCCAATTGAGCACCTGCCGGCTTTACGTTTGATTCCCGGAATTACCGTCATACGACCGGCTAATTTTATTGAAACGGAAATGGCCTGGAAATGGGCGCTCACAGAGGCAAATGGACCGGTCGCGTTGGCTCTAAGCAGGCAGACTATTCCTGAATTTGAGTTGCCCGATGATTTCAAACCCGAACAGGTGCTGAAAGGAGCTTACGAGGTTTATAACTCCGGAGATGGTGGTGGTACCAAAGTTAATTTTTTGGCAACAGGTTCCGAGGTTTCCACCTCAATCCAATGTGCTCAAAAATTGAGTGATGAGAATATCCCAACCAGAGTTGTTTCTGTTCCCAGTGTTGAAATTTTCAAGTCTCAAGCTGAGGAATATATTTCTTCAATTTTGGATCACGACGGGTTGTGGGTTTCGGTTGAAGCTTCCAGTCAAGACTGGTCTTCTCTCATCGGACGAAATGCTCTCATGGTCAGGATAGATCATTTTGGTGCATCGGCACCCGGATCAATTCTGGCTGACAAATTCGGCTTTACAGCCGAAGCCATTTACAAAAAAGTCAAAAATAAACTCTAATTTTATATTATCTGATCCGGAGGTTCAGATATTAAAACCACTTCTGTGAATTGGAAGTGGTTTTTTAATTGTATTTTTGATAAGAAAAATGCTATTAACTTTGTGATCCGGCTGGGTTTCGAACCCAGGACCTTCAGCTTAAAAGGCTGCTGCTCTACCAGCTGAGCTACCGGACCGTGATAATGACCTTTGGTCATTATATTGCAAATCGTAATTGGTATTTCTGTAAATTTACTGTCTGCCGCGTAATAAGCGAAGTAAGCCTTACGCGGTACCATCGGATGAAGACTTAATTCAGTTCTGTACGCAAATATGATATACTATTTTTCATGTTAAGTCAATATTTGGCTAAATTATGTATCATTCACTCAGTATATCACAAGTTTTAAAAGAACTTAACACCACCAAACAAGGTTTGAAACAGAAACAGGTTGAAAAAAGACTGAAAAAGTACGGAGAAAACATCTTGCCCAAGTCCGGTGAAAAAGTATCCAGGCTAAAAATTTTTCTCAATCAATGGAAAAGCCCTCTTCTCATCATATTACTGGTTGCCGGGGCGGTTAGTGGGGTTTTAAAGGAATTCATTGATATGACCGTAATTTTTCTTAGTGCCGGTATTAACGGCATCGTAGGTTTTATTCAAGAAGACAAAGCCAGTAAAGCTCTAAGTCGCTTGCAATCAATGATTGAGTATAAAGCCACAGTTTTACGAGATGGTATAAAAAAGTCCTTAGCCAGTAACAAAGTTGTGCCGGGAGATATATTGTTTATTGAGGCAGGTGATCGAATTCAAGCTGATGGACGCATCTTACAAAGCCATAATTTACAAATACAAGAAGCCGCTTTAACCGGAGAATCCGAGGCGGCCAAAAAGAAAGTGGGCCGGCTAAAAAAGGAAACAGTGGTGGGCGACAGGACCAATATGGTTTATCGGGGTACGGTGGCGACGGAAGGTAAGGCCACCATAGTGGTGACCGGTACGGGAGGGAATACGGAAATAGGGAAGATTGCATCCATGGTAAAAAAGACTGCGGATGAAAAGACTCCGCTACAAAAACAATTATCACGCCTAGCCAAGTTGCTCGGTGTTGCTGTACTTTTGATGTCTACAGCTATTTTTGTTCTGGGTGTGCTCAGCCCCAGAGAACGACATGGCTTTTTTGAAATGTTTGAAACTGCCGTGGCTGTGGCCGTTGCAGCCATTCCCGAGGGTTTAATAATATCTCTCACCATTATTTTGGCCATCGGTATGCAGAGAATTTTGCGTAAAAATGCGCTGGTTAGGCGATTACTGTCGGCTGAAACACTCGGTTCTGTCAGTGTGATTTGTACAGACAAAACCGGCACTTTGACCGAAGGTAAAATGCATGTCACATACCTGGTAACATCGAGTGAAGATTTAAATTTCAAAGAACTTCATGCCATTGATATGAAAGAGGAGGAGCGCCACCCGGATGCGCTCAAAGCGTTAAAGGTCGGGGTAATGTGCAATGATGGTTCTTTGGAAAATCCACGGGATAAAACTGAAAACTGGAAATTTATTGGTGATACCACGGACACTGCCTTGGTTCAGGCGGGCATGTATGTTGGTCTGGAAAAACATCATCTTGATCAAGTGTTCCGGCGGAGTGATGAAATACCCTTTGATTCAAGTTTGCAGTATATGGCTACTCTTCATAAAGAGGAACAAGATTCTGTTATATACACCAAAGGAGCCGGAGAAAAGATAATTGATTTTTGTTCATATTACGAACATAACGGTCAAAAAAAGAAAATGGACCAAAAAAAGTTACACTGGTTCAGGGAGCAAGAAAAAAGATTGACAGGCCAAGGTTTTCGAGTTCTGGCTTTGGCCTATAAAAAGGCGGATAAAAAGAAAAATAAATTAAATAAATCGGATTTAACAGACATGGTTTTAGCCGGTTTGGTGGCCTTGTCCGATCCACTTAGGCCGGACGTAGAGCAAACCATCAGGATTGCCCAAGAAGCCGGTATTCGTATTGTCATGATTACCGGAGACCATCTGCGCACGGCCCAATCCATTGCACGTCAAATTGATCTTCCATGTGAAGATAAACATACAATGACCGGCACTGATATTGAGAAAATTAAAGACGAAAAATTACGCAAATTGGTTAAAAAGATACATGTTTTTGCGAGAGTGGAACCCAAACATAAAATTAGAATAGTCAGAGCTTTTCAGGTCAACGATGAGGTTGTGGCTATGACCGGAGACGGTGTAAACGACGCCCCCGCTTTAAAGGCGGCTGACATGGGCATAGCCTTGGGTGCTGGCTCTGATGTATCCAAGGAAACTTCCGATATGGTTTTGTTGGATAACAATGTGTCAACGATAGTTTCTGCTGTGGAAGAGGGGAGGACAATCTATCAAAACATTCGTAAAGTGATAGTTTTCCTGCTTTCTGGTAGTTTTTCAGAAGTTTTACTCATAACCAGCTCTCTCATCCTTGGTTATCCTCTTGCTATTTTACCGGTACAGATATTATGGGTAAATTTGATAGAAGACAGTTTTCCGAATATAGCGCTGGCTTTTGACAAAGGAGACAAGGAAAACATGAAGGAACCGCCCAGAAAAAAGAATGAGTCAATTTTTAACAAGGAAATGAAAAGCTTAATTTTAATCATAACAATCGTCTCAAATTTTATTCTGATCGGGCTGTATCTATATTTTTTCCACTACTACGAAGGGCAGCTTGACTTGGTCAGAACCATGGTTTTCGCGGCTTTAACAATTGACTCACTCTTTTTCATTCTGCCGGTGCGCAGTATGAATCACATGGTCTGGCATATTAATCCGTTTAGCAATAAATACATCATCGGTAGCTTAGTTTTCGGATTAATAATGCTCATTACATCTATCTATTGGCCGCCTTTACAAATCCTTTTGGGCACAGTACCATTAGGTTGGTTTGAGTGGTTGGTCATAATCGCTTTTGGTGTTATGAATTTAGCATTGATAGAGCTGGTCAAAGGTTTTTTCCTGGTTAAAAAATATCATCATTTAAGGTAATAATTTCTATGAATATTGTCACAAAAAAATATATAAACACGGTAAAAAAACAAATGCTCGAATATGATAAGATAAGAAAAGATGTGATTACTGTAAGTAATGAAGCCTTGCATCACTCTAAACGGGCCATATTCGCTCTCCACCGCGATAATATGAACGAAGCTCGAGAAAAAATGGATCAAGCAGCGCGTATTTTTCAAGAAATGGCGTACAAGTATAAAAAAGAGCGAAAAGCATTTTTCGAGGGTTCGTTCAAGGCTGCTGCCGAGGAGTATGTGGAGGCCGACTTGTTTTTTCAATTCATCGAGAGTGGTAAAATCGCGAAGGTCCGCGGTTTGCAAGTAAGTCCGGAAATTTTTACCGCCGGTTTATGCGATGTTCCGGGAGAGTTGTATCGTTATGCGGTCAAGGCGGCTACTGATAATGATTTACAAACAGTAAAAAAATGCGCCACCGCCGGACAAGAGATAATAGGGGAGTTAATAGAATTTAACCTGACCAAATATTTGCGAACCAAGTTCGATCAGGCGAAGAGTGCGGTACAGCGACTTGAAGGAATAGTGTATGATTTGAGTTTAAGAAAAGATAGTTAATTATGATGAAGAATATATTAAAAAAAATATTACCGAAAAAAGTTTTAAATTATAAGCATTTTTTATATGCTTTTTTTGGAGCTTTGAAATATGGATTTCCATCCAATAAAATTTTAGTCATCGGTGTAACCGGTACAAGCGGCAAATCCAGTACGATTTATTTGATGAGGCAAATTATGGAATATTCCGGACTAAAAGTCGGTGCTCTTACTACAATAGATTTTTACGTTAACGGTGAGGAAAAGTTAAACGATCAAAAAATGACTATGCTTGGTAAAATGAAAATCCATAAGTATTTGCGTGAAATGGTTGATAAAAAATGCGATGTAGCGATAATAGAGGTAACTTCGGAAGGTGTGGTACAACATAGGCATAGGTTTATAAATTTTGACACGGTTTTGCTTACAAATTTGTATCCCGAACATATTGAGTCACATGGTAGTTTTGAAAATTACAAACAAGCTAAATTGGATTTTTTCAATTATGTTGCTTCCTCTCCAAAAAAACAAAATACAAATAATAATTTGTCTATTTTCAGTCCTATTGAAAAAACATGTATAGTGAATGCAAATAATGAGCATTCCACTGAATTTATCAATCCAAAATTTAATTCTATGTGGACCTTTGGAAGAAAAAATAAAGTTATAATTGACACACGGGACTTAAGTGAAATTATGGCTAAAGATATAAAAATAGATGAAAAGGGTCTACATTTTGAAATAAAAGATAGAAAATTTGATGTTAAGATGTTTGGTGAACATAATATAATGAATATAACGGCTGCAATTTGTGCTGCCAGAACTATAGATATTAACTGGAAAACTATTGAGGATGCCACCAGAAATTTTAAACCCATACCCGGACGTATAGAATTTATTACAGAGGCGGAAAAATTGGGTTTTCAAGTTATTGTAGATTATGCTTTTGAACCCGTAGCATTGAAATCACTTTATAAAGTTGTCGATTTAATAGGGCCTGAAAGAATAATTCATGTTTGCGGTTCAACCGGTGGTGGAAGGGATAAGTCCAGAAGGATACCAATTGGTAAATTGGTAGGAGAAAAAGCAGACATATTTATAATTACTGATGAAGATCCTTATGATGAAGATCCTGTGGAAATAATTAATGCCGTATCAACCGGTGCTGAAGAAGTGGGTATGGAGATTGGAAAAAATTTATTCAAAATATTGGATAGAAAAGAAGCAATCAACAAAGCGATTGATATGGCTGAATCCGGGGATTTGATTTTAATTACTGGAAAAGGTAGTGAACAGGCTATGTGTATACAAAACGGAAAAATGATTGATTGGGATGATCGTAAAATAGTGCGTAAAGCGATTAAGGAGAAAATGAAATAATTTTCTGCACGGTTTTTTTGTGTTATAATGAATATATGGAAAAAAAAACCAAAAAAAGCTGGATAAAGCGTTTTTTTGCGTCGCGTTTATTTTTAGTATTGTCAGTTTTATTAATTATTATGGTAGGTGGGGGATATTTCCGAGCTTATTACCAAGATTATAAAATTAGGCAAGAGATAAGAAATTTGGAGAGGGAAGTTCAAGCACTTGAGGCAAAAAAAATTGAATCTATGGAAATATTGCAATATGTAATGAGCGATCAATATGTTGAGGAGAAAGCCAGAATGGAATTAAATTTAAAAAAACCCGGGGAAAAAGTTGTCGTACTAAAAGACTTGGAATCCGGAGATAAACCAATCGAAGGTGAAAGTGGAGAAGAGAGCACTGGACGTGATGTATCTAATCCTGTAAAATGGTTATATTACTTTACACATAATAGTACTTAATAAATAAATCTATGGAGACAAATAAAAAACAAGAAGAGGTGCAGAAAGTGGAAGCTCCTGCAACCGAAAAAAATCAAATGAACAAGAAGTCGATGTTGCCTTTATTTTTACTCGGCTTTGGTCTAATTATATTAATTGGATTGGGAATTACTTATTATTATGTAAACAATGCCGTGAAGAATTTATCGACCAATGAAACAATTGTGCAGGTTGCTGATGCTTTAAACATACCTGCAGCTACCGTCAATGACACTAAAATATCATATTCGGAATATGTTAATGATTTTAGAACTTTAAAGAAATATTATACTGAAATCGCCCCATCTCAAGGATATCCGGCAGAGATGACCGATGTTAGTGATGAGGAAATTTCAAGCCAGGTGTTGGCCAGGCTGGTGGCAAATGAATTAACAAGGCAGGTAGCTGAACAAAATGGTATTCAACTTAGCGAGGAGGAAGTAAATGAAGCTAAACAGAATATTTTGGCAGATTTTGAAAATGAAGAAGCAGCGGAAAAAGAATTAATGGATACTTATGGGTGGTCATTGGATGATTATGTAAATAAAGTTTTAAAACCTCTATTGCTTGAACAAAAATTGCAAGAAGATTTGGCAAACATGGCTATTCAAGATGAAGAGGGTGAAACAGAAGAGGTAGAAGAGGTCAATGCCAGTCATATTTTATTCTCTTTTGAAAATTATGATTCGGAAGAAGCAGCTATGGAAGAAGCGCAGGAAGCACTTTCCAGAATTCAGGCAGGAGAAGATTTTGCTGAGCTTGCAGCTGAATTTGGTGGCGATGCGACAGCGGATAAAGGCGGTAATTTGGGTTGGTTTAGCCGTGGTGTGATGGTGCCGGAATTTGAAGAAGCCATTTTTGCTCTTGATGTTGGCGAATTGAGCGATGAATTAATAAAAACCGATTTTGGATACCATATTGTAAAAGTTAATGATAAACGAACCACAACAAAAAGTAAGGATTTTAATTTTGCTGAATTCATGAATGATCAATTACGTGAAGCTGAAATTGATATAAAAATAAATATTGAAAATCCTTTTGCTGATATTTTAGCCGAATAGAAATTCAATAAATAAAATACCGGCAATAGTCGGTATTTTTTAATGCGGGTGTCATATAATGGTTATTATACAAGCTTCCCAAGCTTGATACGAGGGTTCGATTCCCTTCACCCGCTCCGAAAAAAAACCGGAATCGTAGATTCCGGTGTGGAGGCGCAGCCAATGAAAATTACCTAACCTCCATTTTTATACTTTCCATCCTCTATTTCGTCAATTTCATCATCTTCCACATTGAATTTCATTCCAACTGCCGTACTAAGCAGAGTGGATGACCTGGGGAACTCCAATATTTTCTGAGGATTCGGCTGATGGAGATCGATCCGAACCCACTCATCATCATCTTCATCATCTTTTTTATTATCATCTTCATTTGCTTCTCGACCGACCGACCATTCATTATCCAGTCGTAATTTTGGCTGTCGGTATTCGCGAATTACTCGGCTTTTCAGCTCAATCCGCGTTTCTTCGGCACCACCTCGATGGAGAATACGACGTCGGTTTAGACGTCTTGTATGGTTCTCCTCTCGAGATTTTTTTGTATTTCTCCATTCCAGGAAAATTAATGAAAGATAGCCGCATATCGTTCCCACAAAGAGAAAGAGTAAAATGAACAAAATAAATCCTGCCACGCTGCACCTCCCGGGTTTTTGTTGGTTAGGATCTGATTAAGTTCAATCAAATTATACTCAATCAACTCATAAGCAACCCTTTATAATTTTAGACGCAAAAAACATCTAAATGTAACAAATAATTGTTATTTTGTCAATATTAACAACTAAAATTATCTAAATTTAGCTAAAAAAAAGAGGACAATGAAATTGCCCTTTATATTGATTTATTCGCCCAAGTAGGGCATCCCAATCATTGTAGACCTGGAATTACTGTTATTTTCTTGATTTTCATGCTCTGTGTTTTGATTTTGACTCTCGTCAGGATACCATGTTTTCATTTGTATAATATCACCTTTTTTTTCATTGCTTTTGTCAGTTTTTTTAAATTTGACAAAAGCGGCTACAGTTGCAACTAAAATTAGAATACTAATCAATATAACTGCAAAAAACGCAAGCATAATATACTCCTTTTTGGGTTAAAGAACTTATTAATTATACATAAATAGCTCGGTTTGTCAATAAGTGCTTTGACAATAGTAATTTTTTTAGTAAAATATATTAAATTAATTCAGATATTACTACTATTTATCATTATAAAAAAATTATTTAAGTAATGTTTTAAAAATGCCGATATAGCTCAGTTGGTAGAGCAATTCCTTCGTAAGGAAGAGGTCGTCGGTTCGATTCCGACTATCGGCTCAAATTAAATTAAACTCATACACAGCCGGCTTAATAGAAACTCTGAGATGTGATATAATATCGTATATGATAAAAATGTCCGGCGTAAAAAAATATTATACTAGAAAGAGCATCGGATTGGATGATGTTACTTTTTATGTTGAGCCGGGAGAGTTTGTTTCAGTAGTTGGACAAAGTGGTACGGGTAAAACAACTTTGGTAAAGTTATTAATTGCAGAGGAAAAGGCCAATCGTGGAAAGGTGGAAGTTGGCGGTTGGGATATTACTAAAATTCATTATAAAGATATACCGCTTTTACGCCGTCAAATAGGCGTTATTTTTCAAGATTTCAAACTATTACCTAAAAAAACGGTTGAGGAAAATGTTGCATTTGCACTGCAAGTATCCGGAGCTACTCATAATCGGATAAAAGAGGTTGTTCCAAGGGTTTTGGACATTGTCGGTCTAAAACATAAAATGGATAGTTATCCGCATCAGATTTCCGGCGGAGAACAACAGCGCGTAGTTATTGCCAGATCATTGGTGCATAGACCAAAAATTTTAGTAGCTGATGAACCAACGGGGAATTTAGATACGATAAATACTCAGGATATTATAAATATTTTAAAAAAAATAAATGAATTTGGTACAACAATTTTACTTGTAACTCATGATAGGGAAATAGTTAACCAACTAAAGAAAAGGGTAATTACACTGGATAATGGAAAAATCATATCAGATGTGCGACACGGTAAATACAAGATATAAATAAACAAGAATTATAATTCAATATGCTCTCATTTCTTAGAGTAATTAAATTTGCCATAGAAGATTTGTATAGAAATATCAGCTTGTCTTTTATGACAGTATTGATTTTGGTGTTGATGCTTTTGTCTATTAATGCTCTTATTATTGTGAGAGTATTGACACAAGAAGCCGCTTTGACTGTGAAAGATCAAATTAATGTAAGTATATATTTTTCAGAAGATGCTACTGAAGATGAAATCAAAGAGGTTAGTGAATATGTCAGTTCAGCTCCTGAGGTGGTACAGGTTACCTATTTTTCCAGAGAAGAGGTTTTGGAAAAATTTAGAGAGCAGCACAAAGAAAATACAGATGTGCTAGCAGCTCTTGAGGAGTTGGGTGAAAATCCACTTGGTCCCACAATCGTAGTGAAAACACGCGAACCGGGTGATTATCAAAAAATTATAAAATCATTGAATGTACCGGAATACGAAAACATTATTGAATCCAAAACTTTTGCTGACACTGAAAAAGCTATTGAGAGAATAGATACAATTACTACCCAAGTAGAGAGATTCAGTATTGCATTATCGGGTTTGTTTGGGATTATTGCTTTTTTGATTATTTTCAACACAATCCGAGTATCCGTATATACCCAGAGAATAGAAATAAGTATAAAAAAATTAGTTGGTGCCACAGATTGGTTTGTACGAGGACCTTATTTAATTAATGCTTTGATATTTTCAGCTGTTAGTATTATCGTTACTTATTTGCTGGTTGTAGCGGCTGCAGGATTCCTTGATCCCTTTGTTTCAGTGATTTTCAACAAATATAGTTTATTGACAGATTACTTCACTTCTAATATAATGCTCGTGTTTGGCATTGAGTTTATTGGTGTGCTGGTGCTTACCGTATTTACCAGCCTGTTGGCAATGAGAAGATATCTGCGAGTATAACAACACGACACAGAAAACGAGATGTGACAAAACCAAACTTGTCGAGTGGTGGATTTAAGTACATTCTACAAAATTCGGGGATCGTCTAATGGCCCCGTAAAGTTCGCTGACGCTCACCACGGGGCGAGATGTGATAAATTCATAACTCGTCGCGTGATGGACGTGAGTCCATTTTACGCGATTCGGGGATCGTCTAATGGTAGGACTCTAGGTTTTGGTCCTAGCTATCCAGGTTCGAATCCTGGTCCCCGAGCTACGAAAAATACGGCTAAAATTAGCCGTATTTTTTTATAGCCCAGAGCAAGACTCGAACTTTTTAATCTTTCTTGATATAATATAATTAAGATTTTATAAAATAAACTATAAAAATATGTTATTAAAATGGGAACCAATTTATTCTGTTAATGTAAAAGAAATAGACGAACAGCACAAAAAAATGTTTGACATTATTAATAGGATTTATAGTTTAACAGAAAAGAGCATTAAAGAAGATGAATCTTTAAAAGTAATAGAAGAATTAATAGACTATGGCAATTACCATTTAGACACTGAGGAAAAATATTTTAAAAAATTTGATTATCCTGATACTGATTCTCATATCGCTCAACACGATAATTATAAAAAAAGAGTTCTAGAAATGAAAAATAAATTAGAAAAATCTAGCGACAAAGAATTTTATATTGAATTAAGTAATTTTTTAAGGGATTGGTGGCTTGGGCATATTCAGAATGTTGATCATAAGTATTCAGATTTCTTTAATCAGAAAGGATTATATTAATTTTCTGTGCAAATATAAAAAATTAAATTTAATTCTCCGTACGGATACGGTTGATTACCCCGAGCAAATAAAAACAAGGTTCTAAAAAGACCTTGTTTTTGTTTAATTTCAGGAAAATTTAAAGTTAATATTCTTGATTGTAAGATTGGGTGAGATAAATAAAAAACAGACTTTAATCTGTTTTTGTGTAAGTGAATGAAGTAGGGTAGGGACTGTAAAGTCTTACATCCTGTTTCCTAATATTTTTCACTTAAAAATGTTCCTATATAATAACTCTCTCCTTGAACATCAATTAAGTATGGATTTACCAGCTTTTTAGGATCGCCTGAAAGATAAAAGTATCCAGATTCTATACCAAATTGAATTTTTAGAGGATCTTTTTTACCTGCTTTTATCTCTTTAGCTGCCTTTTTAGCCAATTCTATAACCTCTGGTGCATATATAGAAACGATGTGTTTGTTTTTAGGGTTCATAACGTCTCCTTATGTAAAAAATTAATGATCAGTGTGTTTGATAAATCCGATACATATGTATTTCAGAACATAGCATTATTTGTTAAGTTTGTCAAGAAACTCCTCCATTTTTTCGTAAAGTTTGTTCAAATTTAGGTCATCTTCTCTCTGAGCTTTTTCAAAAATATTCGTGTTTTCAGACTTGCAAACAGACCTGCCAAAATCAATTACTCTTGGTAGGCCGGTTTTCTTATCAATCATAATATTTCTTGCCTCCAAATCATTGTGGGCTACACCTAATTCACCATGCATTGCAAGAATAAAATCTTCCAGTCTCTCAAAAAAATCATCGAGATCAAATTTTTTTGGTAATTCTTCTTTTCCATTCATTACCATTTGCATATTAACTGCATCCAAACGCTCCATCATTATAGCTGAAATTTTTTCATCTTCAAGCAGACGTATTACTTGCGGGGAAAAAACACCTTTTATTTCAAAATCATTTAACATCCTTTGGATGGTAAATTCTTTGACAGGTATATTTCCCAGATTAAACATGTGGGCTCTGGGACTGGCGTGTCTATTTTCGATTAATTTGATACACTGATCACCTAAGTCAAACACCATTCCCGCACCTCCTTTGCCCAAGAAATTATCCGGGTTTTTTACCCAACGTTTTATTACTTTATTCTCTTGGGGTTCAGTAAAAGATATCTCACCAGGCCAGATTTCTCCTTTATGTTTTTTTTCTAAACTAGAATAACTTGTTTGTTCAGTATTTCTCATAAAATAGTATTGATATATAGTTTATCACAAAATATTTTATAAACAAAGACGTAAATTCAATTTGGCACTTTTACAATATCAATTGCTTTTTGGTCCACTTTATCAATATTAATCCAGGTGTTGTTTTCAAATATTATATATATTTTCGCCATTGATTATTACTTTTAATATTAATTATGTGATATACTAATATTAATAATTCATATCTTATTTTATGCCTAAATGTACTGGTAACCATAAATTTACTCTGTTTATTTCTGGTGGAAAACATTTGGAGCATGTTGAAGCGATAAGAAAACTCTTGAATGATCATTATGATAGCGATTTTTGTTTGGATGTTATTAATATAGATGAAGAACCTCAAATAGCTGAAGAGAAAAATTTAGTGGCTACACCTGTTTTATGAAAAAAAATAGAGAGCAGGGAGGATTCAGAGGATCTTTCAATTTTAGGGTGTTTTTATAATTTAAAAGCTTGTGAAAAA
Source organism: Candidatus Magasanikiibacteriota bacterium (assembly GCA_014729395.1). Classification (GTDB taxonomy): domain Bacteria; phylum Patescibacteriota; class Patescibacteriia; order Magasanikbacterales; family UBA922; genus WJJZ01. The sequence continues at coordinate 65,867 of WJJZ01000014.1, read as the reverse complement.
GTGCTAACAAAGATGGATGAAATGACAAAATAAATTTAATAGTATTAAATATATGAATCAAAAAAATAAAAAAAAGCCATTATCAATTAATCGAGTAAAAACAGGTATAGAGGGTTTAGATGAAGTGTTGTCCGGTGGCTTTCCGGCCGGACGTTCCTTACTCGTATCCGGAGAGGCTGGGGCAGGAAAAACAGTATTTTTATCTGAATTTTTGTATCATGGAATTACAAAATATAAAGAAAATGGTGTTTTTGTTACTTTTGAAGAACAGCTGCAGAAATCATAAAAAATGTCTCCGGTTTTGGTTGGGATTTTGAGGAGCTTGTTAATGAAAAAAAACTCGCTTTTGTTAATATGTCATATACTGAATTAAAAGTATTGGATGGCGAAGGGGTAGATCAAGAAATTGAATATAGTTTAAAACCAATTATTATCCGAATAAAACATGCTGTTAGCAAGATTAAGGCTAAACGAGTTGTCATTGACTCTATGGCCTGTTTGTTTACACGATTCAAGAATCATGATAAGATAAGAAATATCTTGTTTAAACTTTCAGAAGAATTGGAAAAAAGCGGCATAACTATGATTTTTAGTTCAGAAGCTGGGTCGGATGGCGACCATCTCACCAAATATGGTGTAGAGGAATATACTTTGGACGGGTTTATCCAGCTAAAAACCGAATTTAGTTTTAATAGTGTTCGTCGGTATTTATATGTTAGAAAATTAAGAGGTGTGGAATATAGAAACGGAAAGGTGGAGTATGTTATTGATAATAATGGTATAACCGTTTTTCCAAAAATCCCTATTGATACGACTGTGTTTAAAACAAATTTTAAAAAGCGCTTATCTTTTGGTTTACCGGCTTTTGATAAATTAATGGGGGGAGGAATCCCCCAAGGGCATACAATTTTAATTGGGGGAAACACCGGTAGTGAAAAAACAACCATTGGTATGCATTTTTTAACTGAAGGCGTTAAAAAGGGTGAAAATGTTTTATGGTTAGGTTTGGAAGAGTCAAAGGTACAGGTATTTAAAACAGCCAAAGAGCATGGTTGGAACTTTGATTCCTTTGAAAAAAAAGGCAACTTAGTTATTTAAATGCTCCTCTAATCAATTTAGTAACTGATAAAATATTGTAGGAAGTCGTGGATATCGTGAATGAGAAAAATATAAAAAGAGTAGTTATTGATTCCATTTCAAGTTTGATATCGGCTACAATAGATAAATTTGAGGTTAGGGAATTTTTGATTAATTTAGTTGGTTTTTTTAAAACAAAGGAAATAACTTGTCTGGCAAATTATCTTATGTCTGAAAATTTTGGAGCATCCAGAGGGCAGCTTTTGGGTAACTTATCAAGTAATGAGATGCGTTTAAGATCAATTGTGGACGGTGTTATCTTGTTACGGTATGTAGAGAGAGAACAAAGCGTAAGAAAATTGTGTAATATTCTTAAAATGCGTGGCAGCGACCATAATAAATCAATTTTTGAGTATGAAATAAAAAAAGAAGGCTTTGTTTTGGGGGATAAGTTTATGATCTAGCCTATTTTGTTTTATAACTATTAATATGAAAAAAAGTTTAGTATTATTTATATTTATTGGTTTGGCACTTTCAATTATTTTTATAATATCTCTAAGGATGTTAACACCGGAAGATAATTGGATTTGTGTAGAAGGGGAGTGGATAGAACACGGTTCTCCGGATACACCAAAGCCTCTGACAGGTTGTGACGAAGAAAAACTGATAGGCGGTGACAAAGACGACCACGATTGTTTAGTGGCAGCCGGCTATAGCTGGTGTCCCTCTACTGAAAAGTGTCAAAGAATGTGGGAGGAGTACTGTGAAGACTTCAAGGATCAGTTTAAAATTGATAGTTTTGAGGATTGTGTTGCAGCGGGTAATGCTGTAATGGAAAGCTATCCTAGACAATGTAGAACCGAAGAAGGAAAGACATATACAGAAAATATTGGAAATGAACTTGAAAAAGAAGATTTGATTAGATTGGATAAACCAAGACCGAACCAAGGTGTTGATAGTCCACTCAGTATAAGCGGAGAGGCAAGAGGCACATGGTTTTTTGAAGGATCTTTTCCGGTAGTTTTGACAGATTGGGACGGAAGGATAATAGCAGAATCTTTTGCCACCACAAGTGCTGATTGGATGACGGAAGACTTTATTCCTTTTACGGCAGTTTTAGAATTTGAAAAGCCCGATTTGTACGACTATGGTAGTTTAATATTACAAAAAGATAATCCATCCGGGCTTCCGGAAAATGATGATGCCCTGGAAATACCCATAAAATTTGAATAATAGAGAGATATAAAAACAGTTGCATAGGATCGCAGCTGTTTTTTAATCTATTTTATATCCTCTGCCGGGAACTGTTTTTATAATATTATTTTTACCCTTATCTCCGATTTTTTTTCGCAGACTCAATATATGTGATTCAATAGTATTGGAAAAAGGGTCTGCGTTTATGTCCCACACATGTTCCATTATTTTTCCTCTCGACATTACATTCCCTTTGTTTTTTGCCAAATATACCAAGAGCATGAATTCTTTTCTTGTCAATTCAATTGCTTTGTTATTCAATTTAACTGTGTAATCAGCTAAATCAATAGATAGATTGCCTATTTTTATTTTTTCTTTGGATAATGATTTAGGTCTGCGTAAAAGGGCTTTGATTCGAGCCAGTAATTCATCAACTGAAAAAGGCTTTGACATATAATCGTCAGCCCCCGCTTCGAGCATCTCTACCTTTTTTTCAATTTCAGAGATAGCCGACAAAATTAGTATTGGGTTCTTTTTACCCGATTTCCTGATCGTTTTGCAAACTTCAACTCCGGATAGCTTGGGAAGCATGTTATCAAGAATTATCAAATCATAATCTCCAGTTGTGCCCAAAAAAGCGCCTTGTTCACCATTTTTGGCGACATCAACTGCATAGCATTCAGATTTCAGAGTATTTCGTAATACTCTTTGAAGACCTGGTTCGTCTTCGACCACTAAAATTTTCATAATAGTTTTTTTTATAATTTATCATAAAGAGCTATTTATGCAAGTATTATAAAACAATTATAATAAAATTTTGATAAATTTTTTTTAAAATGTAAATAAAATAATCATTTCTTGACTGAATTTAGCACAGATGCTATAATTTTTTTGTTCACAAAACTAAAAATAGGTCAAATTTGTTTATGAATGTCCAATTCGTAAGCAAATTTAAACTTAATTCGGCGGTAGCTTCGCGTAAAGTTCGCTTCGCTCACCACGCGACAAGAGCAGTTTGGTTTTAAAATAAAATGATCTTGTCACGTGGCAGACGAAGTCTGCTTTACGTGATCGGCGGTAGCTCCCACCTCCGTCCCTCGACAAGCTCGGGACTTCGGTGGGCAGGCAGTGGGCACCACTTCGCTTTTTTGTTATGTTAGGTCAAATTTGTTTATGAATGTCCAATTCGTAAGCAAATTTAAACTTAATTCGGCGGTAGCTCAGTGGTAGAGCAATTGGCTGTATTTAAAAGCAGCTCTTGGTGGAAACATCAAGATGAAAACGAGGTGAATTGCTGGAAGCCCTAGTCCTTATTAATCTGGATGGGTGATCAGCAGCCGAGTCCAACACCACATATGGAGTTGGGAAGGTTCAGAGACTATCCCTTTCGGGAGTACTTCTGCAAATCATTTGATTTGGTAAGGAGGAAGCGCCTCGCACCCCAGTGTTCTTCTTTTAAAGAAGTCTATGGCACGGGTGATGATATAGTCCATCCTTATTCGAAAGAGTAAGAATCGATGTAACCAATGGGTCGCGAGTTCGAATCTCGCCCGCCGAGCAAAAAATAATACCCTACATAAGAGTGGGGTATTATTATTTTAAAAAATATCATTTTGGTTACTAGCATGTCTCAATAAAAAAAGACCCAATATTATTAGGCCTTTCCCATTGCAATCAAAGGAAATTGAAGATAAAAGGATGTACCAACACCTTCCAATGAATTTACCGATATAGTACCTCCACTAGCTTCAACCAGTTGTTTTACCAGAGTCAAGCCAAGACCACTTTTCCACTTTTCTATAGTTTTTGTGGTAAATGAGCGGTCAAAGATTTTTTGTCTTACCTCTTTTGTCATCCCCCGACCGTTATCCTTAACGGTTATCAATACATTCTTTTTATTATGGTCAGCAAAAATATCATTCAGAGATTCATCTTTGGTAAAAATTGCAGTAGAGATTTCGATTCTTCCGGCTTCATCCGTGAGTGCATCATAAGCATTCTGTACCAGATTATAGATGATGCGAAAAAATTCAGCTTTATTCATTAGTATGTAGGGCCTCGATGGATCGAGGTTTAGATTTATTTTTACACGGATCATACCGGCGGTACGCCGAATTATATCATTGATATCAACAGATACTTTTTGTGTACCCCCTTTGTGCAAAATATCCTGAACATTTCTAATCAAATCCCCCATTTGCTCAGCAGCAAATATGACTGATTCAACATGCTTTACAGTTTGTTGTTGTTTTGAACAACTCGGAATCATCATACCATTTCCAATTATGGACGTCAGTAAGTTATTAATATCATGAAAAGTGTGGCGTACCAAATCCGTATCAAGGACTTGTCGTTTTAAAAATAAATTTTCACGTGAGAAATCAATGATTACTCGGTTTTTTTCTTCGACAAGTTCGACAAGTTCGGAATTTTTCTCCTTTAGTGCATCACGCTCATCAATCAGAGGCTTCATAACTCTCTGAAAAGCTTGGTCCAATGTTTCAGAATTTTGCCATATATCTTCAATCGTATCATCATCTTCGGTTTTCGATTTCTTGAAGGCGATAACATTTGCCTTTTCATCTTCCATTTTATCCTCCTATGTTGGGATGTGAAAGATCCTTATATATATTAGCAAAATATCTATTATAATACAAAAAACAATCTGACTTTAATATGAAAATATACAAATATAAATAAAACAAGGCTTTTAAGAGCCCTGTTTTTGAAGTGATTATTTTAGAATATTAACGTAGTAAGTCATCCTGGCGCCTTCAGTAGAATAGGATTGGATTTTTATTATATTACTACCCTTATGAAGCTTAATAACTCTTCTTTTTGTTTTTCGATCCTCAATATATACGTCGGCATATCTATCAATTGGGCTAGTCGTAATTCTTACTTCATCTTCATTTTCAGTCGCATTAATATAATATTCGGTTCTACCCGGAGAAAACTCCGGTGATAAATCATCTCTTAGATTGGTACGGATATACTTTAGTTGGGCATCTTCCAGACTTTTAAAGTTAGAACGATTTACAGTAAAATAATAAGTTCTATTTTTGCTCCCGGCCGAGACGAATATCCTTATTTTATTTTCACCTTTTTTGAGTGGTAGGGATATATATTTACCTGACCGGACCGGATTACCATTGATGTAAAGTTTGGCGTCCTTATCTTTTGTAGCCGCTTTTAATTTTAGAATACTTTCAGAATATTTGGCATTTAGTTGATAGTTTCTAACATTTGGATCAAATTCTGGTGAAATCGAAGATTTTAGGTTTTCTTTAATATATTTTAAACCAAGATCAACTTCATCTTCAGTTTCTCTAACTATACGTAAATTATACTCCACTGATTTAACACCTGATTTGACGCGAATCTTTACATTATTTTCGCCCTGATTAAGCTTAAGAGTAATGCTCATGCCGGATTCAATGACTGTATCATTTACTAATATTTTAGCATTTTTATCTCTTGTTTTTGGTTTCAAGGTGACCTCTTCCTCATTATATCGAGCATTAAGAGTATATGAACTAATTTCAGGTTTAAATCCAGGTTGTAGACGTCCTCGAAGGTCTTCACGAAGGTAAGAAAGTGTAGGTAGTCGATTAACAGACGTAATAGTGGTTTTTCTATTTGTTTTTACCGGGTTCAGTTTGTCTCTGTTTCTAAGCTCCCTGTCAATAAAATAGTTATGATAAATCTGATATTGTTTGTCATATTCAGTGACATTATCAATATCGCTACCAAAGACATAGTTTTCCAAATCTTCAAGCGGCAGGGTAATTATTTCTTGTGTCCATTTTGATCCGTAAAGATCTCTGGCAACCTTCTCAGAACTTATCCAGCGCAATTCTGCTCCGGAGCTTACTGCATAGACCTTACTTGATTTCGGGAATTTAACAAGTTTTATGCCGGGGTGAACGGTAATAGTATGTTTACCTTTTTTTATTTTTCTAATTTCTCTGTAACTAAGTTTTTTTATATTTGAAAAATCTTTTTTCCAAGTATAAAAGGTTTCCTCATTAGGAAATTCATATCTGCGACCATCCGAAGCGACATAATAGACTACCGGTCTTTTTTCATATTTAATGAAACTATTAGTAGGTAATACAAGCGGTTCAGTTTTTGCAAGACCAAGACTGGGGAAGAGGATTCCCGATATTACGAAAATAATAGTTAATAGTTTTATAATTTTCTTCATATCTTCTTCAATTAGCTTTAAATCTTAAAGATAATATTTAGAAGGGGAATGCGGTAAGACATTCCCGAAATTAACAAATACGCTTACCCGGGATTATTATTGTTCATCCCTCCTCCATTTGTAGAGTGGATTGATTATTCGAGAAGGGAGATACTCGGCCCAACTGACCTCGAGTTGTACTTCTAGATTTTGGGGTTCACGTGTTGCCTCCTCGGCCAGCTGGAGAGCCTTGCCAAGCGACTCCTTTTCGAGTTCAAATTCATGACCTACATATTTTATGAAACTAAGTGTCTCATCAATACCATCGTGGTAGGTCAGAATGGACAAATGGAACCCTGCGTGCTGCGGGGTTTTTTCTTCAAGCTCCATGCAGGATAACGTGCTACGATGCGGGGAACCTGCTTGAGCCAGTAACCATTCACTTTCTGCCGCCTTGGCAGCCGCTTCTGCGATTAGGCAGAGGGTGCCCCACAGATCTTCAGGAACCCTTATCCATTTCTTTGCATATGCGAACCAGCTAAGCCTCGGCTGAAGAGCGTTGATGATACTGTGCTGAATTTTATCCGTCTTCATTGTAAAAACCTTTCCACGATCCCCTGATCGTGAGTTGAGTAGCTACACACCCCTTGTTTGTAGCTATAAGAGAGTAAAGACCTTCCTATTCACTATCCTTAAAAATTTAAGAATAATGGATAATTATACCACAAAAAAAGCTCTTTGTCAATATAATTGTGCAAATATTTTGCTAAAATAAGCATATTTTAATAAAAAAACCGTGATGATTAACACTCACGGCAATACATACAATCATATATCCACTAAAATGATACAAGGTACCTGTAACATTTTTTTAAATTTTCTACATCTAATATACTACTTCTTTGTTTTTTTAGTTCCGGACAACCGTGACATAATATAACACATCTCGGTATCGTGCCTTTCAAGCAAAAATCTATCTTACGATGACGATGGTCCGGTTTGATCATTGTCTGCAAGCAAAAGATTTCAAATTTGTCCAACTGACTAAATGGAATTATATGTTGCATCTTTACCTCCTTAGGTTCGATGCGATAATATAAATCATTTATTGATGCCTGTCAAGATAATTAAAATCAAATCAATCTGGTTCCGGTCATTTCCGGTGGTAGGGGAATCCCGGCAAGACTTAAAATAGTTGGTGTTACGTCAGATAATATTCCTACCGGTGTAATAAGTGATAAATCTGTTCCGGCAAGCTGCTCGTTTGGTTGGCCGGCAAATTGATTTCCCACTATTATAAAAGGCACCGGATAGTTATTGTGTTCTTTGTCAACCGCCCCTGTAATCGGGTTAATCAGCTCTTCGGCATTGCCATGGTCTGCCACAACAAAAGCGATCCCGTTCTTTTTTACAATTTCGGGAATAATTTTTGCCAAACAAGAATCTACCGCCTCTACCGCTTTTACAGTTGCTTGTAAGTTACCGGTATGTCCCACCATATCCGGATTGGCAAAGTTTACTACAAAAAAATCAAATGCATCAGTTCGGAGACATCTTAAAATATTATTGGTAACTTCATAGGCCGACATTTCCGGTTTTTCATCATATGTGGAAACGCTGGGGGAGGGGATGAGAACGCGTTCTTCGCCGGGGAAAGAATCCTCCTGCATGCCATTCAAGAAAAAAGTAACATGAGCATATTTTTCAGTTTCTGCAATGTGAAGTTGTTTTAAATTGTAATCACTAAAAACTTTGGCAATCGGATTTTTTATTACTTCTACCGGGAACAAAACATCAACCGGCAAGCCTTTTTTGTATTCGGTAAAGGTGATCATTTTAAAATTTTGCAGTTCTTTTCTGGGAAATTTATTAAATTCCGGTTCAACCGCAGCCTGTGTAAGTTGTCTGGCTCTGTCAGCTCTAAAATTAAAATACATTACCACATCACCTTCTTCAACTGTGGCTGTGGGATTGCCTTTGCGATCGGTAATTACAACCGGTTCCATCTGTTCATCGTAAACCTGGGCCGCATAGGATTCCTCAATGGCTTTTACAGGACCTCGATGAGTTTTTTCAGCTTGGCCCAAAAATATTGCATTATATGCTTTTTGCGTTTTTTCCCAGTTTTTATTTCTGTCCATAGCCAGAGCTCTACCGCAAATTGAGGCTATCTGTCCTGTTTTTTCTTTTTTGCAATATTCAAGAGTTTTTTCCATGAATTCTTTGCCTAAATCTTTAGCAGTATCACGTCCATCAAGAAATACATGCAAGTAAGTTTGTTTTTTTAATTTTGAAAGTTTTGCAAAAGTTATTAAAGCTTCCAAGTGTTCTTGGGAGCTATGAACACCTCCATTACCAATCATACCAACCAGATGTAATTTGCTCTTATTTTTTTTAACCATTTCAACGGCTTCTTGCAAAGGCTTCAATTTAAAAAATTGTCCGGTGGATATGGATTTATCTATTCGTGGCAAACTTTGATATTTTAGCAACCCGGAGCCAATATTTACATGGCCAACTTCAGAGTTACCAACTTCTGTTTGCGGTAATCCCACGTTTAGTCCGGATGCCTGCAAAAGTAAGGTCGGGTAATTTTGTAAAAGTGAATCAAAAAAAGGCTTTTGTGCCAGAGTCACTGCATTAGCCTGGTTAGACGGTGCGATTCCGAAACCATCTAAAATTATTAATGCTATAGGTCTGTTTGGTAGCGACATGTTTTATTGGTTAACAAAAAAAATTAAAACAGTAATTTTAAGTACAATTATTTTGTAGATTTAAGGTTGTCGCTGAAAATTTCATCAATTTTGTCTCTTAACTCCTTTATTCCAACCATAATCTGATTACGCTTATACTCATCCGTTTCTTTTTCCAAATTCACAATATGCATATTATAATCATATATAATATCCGTAAGTTCGGGCAAAAGTTTTGCCTTTAGGTCCGGATCAGTTACATTATAATCACTGAAAAAAGATTCAATTGATTTTTGGGTATATTCACTCATGTGCCCAATTTAATGAATTATATATTAATTATACAATAGTAGAGTGGAGTTAGTAAATAGACAACCAGACAATTGGATTAATAAATAATTTGAAAATAAGACCTAATTATCCAATTGCCAAACTATCTATTCAACACTTTTTAGAGCTAAAGACTTTAGCATTAGTTATATATATGATATAATGAGTGCACTAAATTTTCATAATCAATATGCAAAATATACAACAAATTTTTGACAGAATTCAAGAACACAAACAAAAACAAAAGGATATTAAAGCTGCCTACAAAGATGCATTGGAAAGCTCAGGCGAATACAGGGAGATAAAAGATGAATTGAAGCAATTACGTGAACGAAAAAAACAAATTGAAAATACAATAAAAGAGCAGTTTTCATCTGAGTTCACCAAATTAGAGGATTTAAAGATTGATATAGAATCTGACAATGAACTATTATCTGATATAGCCGTAACAAAAATGATGAAAGGCGAAGCAATTGAAATTAAAGATAAAAATGGAAATGAATACGAACCGAGATTTACTGTAAAATTCAAGAAAATGGTTTAATTTTTTAATAAATATAAAAAATCCGTTAAACAAAACGGTTTTTTTTATTTGTCTTGACAGGATTAAATTATATGTATATAATGACTAAATTAGTTAAAAAAGTCATTTATGATGCAAAAAATAAATAAAAGAAGAGAAATTATAAAAAAAGCGGCTTTAAATTTGTTTTCAAAATATGGCTATAAAAAAGTTACCATAGATGAAATCGTTGAAAAAGCGGGTGTTGCAAAAGGTACTTTTTATCTTCATTTTAAGGACAAAGACATGCTCTATGTGGAAATTTGTGATTCATTGTGTGATAAAACAAAATTAGCCAAGCAACTTAGAAAATTGATAGAGCGAGAAAAAAATTCTAAGTTACGTCTTTACAAAAATCTACTTGGAACGATTTTTTATCTCAATGATAGACCTATTGTGAGAGAAATGTATTTGGGAAATAAAAATTTTTTTTCAGAATCAGTTTCAAAATCTGAGGTGGATAAATATAAAAAGAAAATCTTAAACATGCTGTTTGAAGATAACTCAGTAAAAATAAGTAAAAATATTAGTACGGATGAATTTATAGAATTTTATTCAATGATTGTAAAAACAATTTTTTTACATAAAAAAAATAATCAAATCGATTTAATTTATACCGATAAAATAATTAAACTATTTATTGACGGTGTAACTTCTGATAATAATTGGAAAAATATTTCTCCAAACGAAGTTATTGAAAATTTTAAAAAATGTTATGAAAATTAAAATATCAAAAAAAATTAGAATCACATTATTAATATTATTTATTACAGCGATTGTACTAATTTTTGCTTCCGGAGTATTAAGTGATGACACTGAGACCATTATCACAACTGAACATCGACCACAGGTCCAATTATTGAATTTGGATGACATTAGGAATATTAAAGAAACTATCGAAGTAACCGGTGAAGTCGAATCACTTGAGCAGGTGGATATAAAAAGCGAAGTCATGGGTCGTATAACCGCAGTTAATGTTAAATTGGGCGATGATGTATATCCGGATCAGGTAATCGCAAGACTGGACAATTCTTCACTTTTGGCTCAAAGAGGTCAAATGTCAGCTGACTATATGAATACTCTTGCCGGCAAAGATCAATTAAAAGCCCAGCTTGAAGCGCAAAAAGCGAATCATAAAAAAGTTTTAGTGACAGCTCAAAACATGATTAGTTCGGCAGAATCAAATGTAAAAAATGCGGAAAATAATTTACGCCTCAACAAAAGTACCAGTGAAAGTCAAGTGGTTCAGGACGCTTATGAGAATGCGCTTTCTGTGCTTATAAATGCTCAAAACACACTAAATTCAGTTTTAATTGCTTCTGATAATATTTTAGGTATAGATAATGAAAAAATTAATGATGATTTTGAAATTTTATTGTCACCATTGGATAGACGTTATAAAAAAACGGCAAATTATTCATATAAGATTGCCAGAGATAAGAATGAAATTTTAAAAAACCAAGTTGCCGGATTAAATATTAATTTTGCCCAATCTGAAGTGGATACTACGATTTCTTCAATGATTGAGACTTTGGATTTATTTAATAAGCATTTGCTGGATATGACGGTAATGCTGGATGAAACATTGGCAATCGGTTCTATTACACAAACAAGATTAGATGGCTTTATTAATACCATACAAAATTCCAGATCTTCTGTTTCTTCTGTTTATAACTCTGTTTTAGGTGCAAAACAATCAATTGAAAATGCCAAAAGCAGTCTTGAATCATATAAAATTGCATATGAAAAAGCCCTTCGTGACTTAGAGACCGCAAAACTGCAAGCAAAGACCGATATAGCCGCCTCAGAAGCGCAAATAAAACAATTAGAAGCGGGATTACAATCACAAGACGCACAAATTTTAAGAGCGGGATCCGGAATTAGCTCTGTTAATGCTTCAATTGCCAAAACAATCTTAACTTCTCCAATTTATGGCAAAGTAGCGGTATTGAACGCGAAAAAAGGCGAGCTTGTTTCTGTGGGTCAATTACTTGCTTCGATTGTAAATCTGGATGGATTACAAGTAAAAACTTATGTTGACAGTTATGACCTAGATACAATCCGTTTAGGAAGCAAAGCAATATTAAATAAAGAACATGATGGTATTGTCACACATATCGCACCCAGCATTGATCCAAGTACGAAAAAAGTCGAGGTTATAATAGCTCTAAGCGAAAAAGAACTGCCGTTTGTGGTTGGTCAATTTGTTGATATTGAAATTGAAAAGAATGGTACGGAAGGTACTGAAAAACCTATTTTATTACCGCTTGAAGCAGTAAGTATAAATTCCGATAATAAAACCGTTTATATTGTAAACCGGGATGGTCTGATTGAAGAAATTGAAATAGAGGTCAACAAAATTATTGGTAACAAAATTGAAGTTACTTCAGGATTACAAGAAATTGATTATATTGTCGATTCAACAAGAAATACTAAACCGGGGGACCAAGTTGAAATTCTTGTAAATTAATTTATGAATAATTATTTTGATAAAAAAGACAATGAAATATTGAAGGAAGAATTGGATGAAGCAATAATAAATACAAAGTCTTCGATTCCGGGTTTTTTCGTTAAAAATTTCAGGGTAACCTATATCATTCTGACGGTTATTGTTATTTTAGGTGCCTATGCTATCGTAGTTTTACCAAAAGAATCAGAACCTGAGGTGAAAATTCCATACGCTTCCGTATCGGTTTCTTATCCGGGGGCCAACCCGACAGATGTCGAAGAACTTGTAACGGACGAACTCGAAGAAAAAATAAAGAATGTAGAAAACATAAAGACCTATCAATCAGCATCAAATTTGGGGTTTAGCTCAATTTTTGTGGAATTTGAAGCTGAGGCGGATATTCAGGACAGCATTGATAAATTAAAAGAAGCTGTTGATTTGGCAAAGCCCGATTTACCCGATGATGCCGGAGATCCGATGGTTTCGGAGATAAATTTCAGTGATTTTCCAATTGTCACCTACAGTTTTGTAGGTGATTATAGTGATATAGAATTGAAAAAGTATGCCGATATATTACAAGAAGAGTTTGAAAATCTTCCTGATGTCTCCAGAGCTCCTATTATAGGTGGTTTGACCCGTGAGTATCAGGTCAAGGTTGATCAAAATAAAATTGCTTCTTATGGTTTATCATTATCCCAAATCGCATCCGCTATAAATTTATCAAACTTCAATTTACCGGCGGGAGATTTGGAAATAGAAAATCATAACTATAATATAAGAGTTGTCGGTGAAATTGACGAAATAGAGGATTTAAATGAAATAATTGTTACTTATATAGAAAATGCACCTATATATCTAAAGGATTTGGCAATCATAGAGGACAGTTATCAAGAGATAAAAAATGATTCCAGAATTGGAGTGGGGGATTCAGCACCTCAAAATACGGTTTCCATACAAATCTTCAAAAAAACCGGCGGCAATATATTGAAAATTACAGACAATGTCGAAAAAAGAATAGATGAACTGCAGAGTCAAAATAAATTTCCCGAAGACTTGTTGATTTTAAAAACAAATGATAATTCCGTATACATAAAAAATGATTTTGAAAGATTGGGTTCAAGCGGTTTACAGACTGTAATTTTAATAGTATTTCTACTTTTCTTAGTCCTTGGTATCCGTGGATCGATAATTACCGGATTGTCTGTACCAATTGCATTCCTGTTATCTTTCATTATTATACTGGTTCAGGGCATGACCCTAAACAGCATGGTTCTTTTTGCAATGGTTTTATCTTTGGGTTTAATGGTGGATAATTCGATCATAGTAATGGAAGGGATAAATGAATATATTCATGACCATGACAGAAGTCCATTGGATGCAGCATTGTTATCAATCTGGAATTATCGCTGGCCTATCATATCAGGAACAATGACAACAGTTGGGGCATTTCTACCCATGCTTTTAGTTTCCGGAATTATAGGAGAATACATGAGTATTTTACCTCTGACACTCAGTGCCACTTTGTTAGCTTCTTTATTCGTGGCTCTTATTATAATACCGACTTTATCTGCAAAATTTTATAAAAAACAAAGAAGAAATGGAAAAACCCACCGTTTATTTAAAATAAAAAAATATATTTCCCGATTACAAGCTATTTATACAGAATTTCTTAGGAAATTATTAGTAAAAAAAAGTAATCGCCGACTGGTCATCTTATCCGCTATTATTCTTTTGTTTGCGACTCTTATGCTACCTATTTTGGGAATTATGAAAATTGAAATGTTCCCTAAAATTGATTTTGAATATTTTGTTGTAAGTGTCGAAACTGCCCCGGGCTCAACGCTGGAAGAAACTTCTTTGGTAATGGCAGAAGCTGAAACTATAATCAGAAAAATACCTGAATTAGATAACTATGTCAGCAATATTGGTCAAGGTTTTTCCATTTACGGAGGTCAGTCCTCCGCAAGTGGTGAACATATTGGTTCGATCGTAATAAATTTAATTCCTACCAAGCAAAGAGATAGAAAAAGTTATGAAATCGCTGATTCGATCAGAAACGACTTGCAGGCTATCAGTAGCGGAGAGGTAAATGTAGAAGAAATTGAAGCAGGTCCTCCTTCCGGAGCTCCGTTTGAGTTAAGGATTCAGGGTGATGAATTGAATAAAATTATACAAATTTCCAATCAAGTAAAAAAAGAACTTGCAAAAATAGATGGACTGATAAATGTAACTGATAGCATAGAAGAAACAAGCGGTGAATTTGTCTTCAAAATTGATAGAGAAAAAGCTAAATATTACGGACTTGATGTAACAAATATAGCAAATACCGTTCGTCAAGCTATATATGGTATTAATGTATCAACTCTTAATATAAACGGTGATGATGTTGACATTGTAGTAAAATACGATAAATCATCTCTCACAAATACTAATGAACTTGAAAATATAATGCTTAATTCAAGTCAGGGTACAGTACCTTTGCGACAAGTAGCGACATTAAATTTGGAGCCATCAGTTTTAAGTGTTAGTCATTTGGATGGTGAGAAAGTCGTAAGAGTGAGCGCACAAACAACAAAAACCGCCGATTTGAGAAAAATAATAGCAGAATTTAACAATGAAATAAAACCAAACATGGATTTACCCGACGGATATAATGTGGAAATTGGCGGACAAAATGAAGAGATAGAGCAATCTTTTTCTGAAATGTTTTTGTCCATGATCCTGGCTGTATTTTTAATTCTTTTTATATTGGTTTTGCAATTTAACTCTTTCAGAACACCTTTTGTCATAATTTTTTCCTTACCACTGGCGATTGTGGGTGCATTCTTAGGTCTGGCATTCTTAGGTCTGGCATTTAGTTTGCCGGCTTTTATAGGTATTGTATCTTTAGCCGGAATTGTAGTTAATGATTCTATCGTTTTAATAGATAGAATATTAAAGAATTTAAAAAGAGGGGTTGAATTTACCGATTCGGTTATAGAAGCTGGGCTAGCTCGTATGCAGCCGATTTTCCTTACTTCTCTTACTACTATTGTTGGAGTTTTACCGCTTGCTCTTTCAGAAGAAATGTGGCAAGGGCTTGGTTTTTCCATTATCTTCGGATTGATTTTTTCCACAGTCCTAACACTGATTTTTATTCCGGTAGTTTTTACCAGTCTTACAAAGAAGAGTTATCTTGCCAAAAAACAAAAAGAAAATAATTAGTGAGGAATAATTGTGACTTTGTCTGCATTTTCGATAATTTTTTGAATCATCAAATCAACATCCAATTTTTCTTCTATCATCTTGACCGTTTCCGGTTTACTTTTTGTCTGAGGGTGTTTTGGTAAAAACAGTGAACAACAATCTTGGTGGGGTAAAATAGAAGTCTCATAAGTGCCGACTTCTTTTGCTTTATTTATTATTTCTTTTTTATCAAATCCTATAAGAGGCCTTAGGATAGGTAAATCACTCGCTTCTTGAATTACAGAAATGTTTTCGATTGTCTGAGAAGCCACCTGTCCAATGGATTCACCTGTGGATATCGCTTTACAATCCTCTTTTTTTGCTATTTTATTAGCAATTCTAAACATGAATCGTCTATAAAATATTATTCTATACTCATCGGGTATTTCACAAAGTAATTTTTTTTGCAATTCTCCAAATGGGCAGAGGTAAAGTTTTAATTCAGGCGAATATCTTGATAATTTTTCGGCCAGTTCTTTTACTTTATCTATCGAGGCTGCATTTGTAAAAGGAAACGAATGAAAATGCACCAATACGGTATCCAAGCCTCTTTTTTGCATATACCAAGCAGCGAGTGGTGAGTCTATGCCGCCTGATAATAGAGTAACTATTTTTCCACCTACTCCTGTGGGTAGGCCGCCAATTGATGGTATTTTTTCAAAATAAATATAAGTTTTTTTATCATATATTTCTATATAGATATTCAGATCAAAATTTTCCAAGTCAACTTTTTTATTAAATTTTGTCCGAACAATATCACCAATTTTTATACAAATCTCTTGAGAATTTAGTTTAAATTTTTTATTTGAACGTCGAGCGGTTATTCTGAATGTCTTATATTTTTTATTTTGAATTATATTCATTACACTTTTTTCAATTTCATCATAATCACTATTGCATTCATATGAAAAGCTGAAATTTGATATTCCAAAACTTGTCTTGCATATTTCTGATATTTTTTCATGGCTTGTTAAATTTTTATCATATTCAATTACCAGGCAACCGTAATTTTTTTTCAGGGAGCATTGATTTAAATTCAAAATTTTCAGTTTTCTTCGAATATTATCCATTAATTTCGTTTCAAAAGCAGACCTGTTTTTTCCTTTCAGGCCTATTTCATCATAATGTATCAAAACTACATTTTTCATAACATGAATATATTAGTTTTTTTGATTAATAAAGTCAAATGAAATTTACTACTAATAATTGTTTTGATTATTCAAATATGGTATTATTCATATCATAAAATTAATTTAAAAATTTTGATTTGACAGGAGGTGATTAAATGATGGATAACCACTTATATAATTTGATGGCTCAAATTAATGAGGAACAAAAAAGTCTTTGGCGTATAAAAGAGCATTATTTGAATGAAACCGATGGTTGTGAAAAATGTGAAAAATTTTGGAAGAAAATGGAGAAAGACAAAGAAGATCATGTAAATGAGCTTAGCGAACTTATCAAAGAACATCTTTGTTAACTTTATTATAAAATCTATTTTTTAAATTTATTATTTTTAATACCCAAAAAAATTATGAATGAAATAGTTCTTGATATTGAGACTATAGGTGATATTAAGAAATTTGATGACCTAAGAATAACTGTTGTTTCGATATATAATTATGAAAATGACAAATATAGCTCATTTGAAGAGTCCGAACTTGGAGATTTGTGGCCAATTTTAGAAAAAGCCGGCAGATTGATAGGCTACAATAGCGAACATTTTGATCTGCCAATTATGAATAAATATTATACCGGAGATTTAATGCAATTTCCTCATTTGGATTTATTAAAAGTTATCAAGGAATCAAGTGGAAAAAGGTACAAGCTAAACGATATTGCAAAAGCTACTCTGCAAATAGAAAAAAGCGCTGACGGATTGGCGGCAATGAAATGGTTTGAGGAAGGTAAAATAGATAAAATTAAAGAATACTGCGAGCAGGATGTAAAAGTCACCAAAGAAGTTTATGACTATGGTAGAAAAAATAGAATGATTTATTATCCCACTTTAACGGGAGATGTTATGCCAATCGGGGTTAATTTTGACCCGCCGACCGAACCTCAAAATTCTGTGGGCGAAGAGGCCGGTAATATTAATTTAACTCTACCTATATAAAATTAAAAAATTTCAAAACAAATATTTTCCGTTTTGACTCCTTTTTTCATCAGTAAATTTCGCACTTCTTTTACCATGTTCATATTTCCACACAAGTAAAACATGGTATCATTTGTATTGATTGGCAAATGACTCGTAACACGTCCTTGTAAGCCGGACCAAGATTGACTAGGCTGGGATAATGATAATTTATATTGAAAATTTTCAAACTTATTCCAATTCTTTAGCTTTTCAAGCCAAAAAATATTATTTTCATGCCTCAAACCGAACAAAAGACTAAAATCGTTATTCAAATTTGATTTTACTTTTAATTGATTATCTAAAATTGAGGCAATAGGAGCAATTCCTACTCCGGTGGCGATAAAAAAATGATTCTTTATATTATTATTTTTAAAAACAAATTTACCAAATGGTCCTGAAATATTTATTTTTGAACCAAGTTTCATCTTTTTTAAATAATTTGAAGCTAAACCATTTTCAAGAAATTTGATACAAAATTCAATATTTTCATCAAATTCGGTTGAGCATATGGAATAAGATCTGGTAACATTATTTTCGTTGACCTTGAAATGAAACTGAACAAATTGACCGGAAATAAATTTAAAATTTGAAGGTCTGGTAAAAATAAAACTATAAGTATTCTCGGCAATGGCTTTTTTTTCAATAAGTTTTATTGATTGCAAATGTTTCATAATAAATTGACAGGAGTTTATTAAATAGTATATTATACTTGAGAAGTATGATTTTGTATGTTTCATTTTAGCAAAGAGGTAGACTATACATTTCAGCTGACTATAGCACTTGCAAAACTGGATTCCGGCGAGTATCTTAGCTTGCGCAAATTCTCTCAAGAGAGTAACATATCTTTTCTCTTTTTGCAAAAAATAGCCCGATCTCTAAGAAAATCCGGAATCATTGGATCTCTGCGTGGAGCTCATGGTGGATATTTTTTAAAAAGAAAACCGGAAAACATAACTCTGAAAGAAATAATTGAAATCATTGATGGTCCATCCGGTGTAGTTGGATGTCTACGCAAGGGCGGTTTTTGTCCAAATAAGAATACATGCACAGCTAGAAATGTGTTTAAATACGTTAATAATAAGTTTATAAACTCAATATCAGAAAAAAAATTAGCAGAATTTATTTAATATGTCTGATCTCTCAACAATAACAAAAAATCAAAAAGAGATATATTTGGATCATGCTGCTACTACCTATATAGAAAAGTCCGTTTTAAAAAAAATGCAACCGTATTTAAACGAATTTTATGGCAATCCATCTTCTTTATACAATCTTGGGCGTAAAACTCGCTCTGCAATAGAAAACTCTAGAAAAAAAATTGCTCAAATTCTACATACGAATTCGGATAGTATTATTTTTACCGGTGGCGGAACCGAATCTGATAATTTGGCTATTTTTGGAATAGCGGAGGCTCACAAAAATAAAGGTAAACACATAATCACTTCAAAAATAGAACATCCTGCCGTATTATCCGCATGCAAAAAATTGGAAAAAAAAGGTTTTGAGGTCACTTACTTACCTGTTGATAAATTTGGTTTTGTAAAAATAGAGGATGTGGTAAATAAAATTAAAAGCAATACCATCCTAATTTCAATCATGTATGCAAATAATGAAATAGGTACAATAGAACCGATTGCGGATATTGGTAGAGAAATACTGAAATGGCGTAAAAAAAATAACACCTCTTATCCATACTTCCACAGTGATGCTTGCCAAGCAGCAGGGGTATTGGATTTGGATGTCGAAAAATTACATGTTGACCTGATGACATTGAATGGTAGTAAAATTTATGGGCCAAAAGGTGTAGGAATATTATATAAGAGGCGAGGTGTGGAAATTGAAGCTATGATTCTTGGTGGCCACCAAGAAATGGGATTACGGGCGGGCACTGAAAACACAGCTGCAATAGTTGGTATAGCTGACGCCCTTCACAAAGTTCAAAAAAATAAGACAGAAGAAAATGAAAGATTAATTAAAATTAGGAATAAATTGTGGAGAGAAATTACTGATAAGATAGATAAAGTAAAATTAAATGGACCGGAACTTTCTGATAAAATAGGAAAAAGACTGCCGAATAACTTAAATTTATCCATCCTTGATGTCGAAGGAGAGGCTCTGATTTTATATTTGGATGAATATGGAGTCATCTGTTCTACAGGTTCAGCTTGTTCTTCCGGGTCTTTAAGCCCGTCTCATGTATTAATCTCTTGTGGACTTAGCCAAGAGCAGGCACACAGCAGTTTACGCTTGACACTGGGTAAGAAAAATTCAGAATCGGATATAAAATATATAATGAAGATACTGCCGCCAATAGTTGAAAAACTTCGACAAATATCTCCACTAAACACAAAAGTATGAGTAATAAACAACAAGCAAAAATAATAGATAAGCAAGGAAATAATTGGCTTTATTCTGAAATAGTCAAAGATCATTTTTTTAATCCCAGAAATATTTTAAAAAAACAAGAAGAAGGAAATTTTAAATCCGATGGAGAGGGTAGAGTAGGGTCGCCCGCATGCGGTGATGAAATGCTTTTTATGATAAAAGTTGACCCGAATACAAATAAAATAACTGATTGTCGTTGGCAAACTTTTGGTTGTGCCAGTGCGATTGCCTCCACCTCCATACTTTCTGAAATGATACTGGAAAATGGAGGAATGAATATCGAAGAGGCTAAGAAAATTACACCACAAGATATTTTAAAAAGACTGGGCGGTTTACCTCCGCGAAAAATTCATTGTTCGGTGTTAGGTGATCAGGCATTGAGAAAAGCGATAGAGGATTACAACAATTCGCAGCCAACAGTTCACCGTTCACAGTAGAATGTTATGTTGTCTGTAAAAAATAATTAAATTTAAAATAGGCACGGCCATCAAATAGCATGCAAGACATACAACAATGTCTGTGAGCTACTGGCCGTGAACTCAAATCTGCATATGAAATTAAAAATAGATAAAACAAAATGTATTGGCTGCGGGACTTGTGAGATCTTAGCGAGTAAAACTTTTAAAGTGGGCGAGGATGGTAAAGGTACGGTTTTACCCGAACCACATGATGATGAAGAAATGATCAAGCAGGCAATAGAAAGCTGTCCCCTGGGAGCGATAGAAATTGAATAAATATAAATTATGAAAAAGATAATAGAAGTACATAAAGAAAGCGGTAAAATCCGTCTTATAAAAATAAATAGACAAAAATGCATTGGTGCCCAATCCTGTGTTGTTGTAGCTCCAAAAACTTTTCAGGTAGATGAAGAAAATCTTGCCTACGTAGTTGACCCGAATGCTCATAGTGATGAAGATATTATTTTAGCCGCTCAGTCCTGCCCGGTGTTGGCGATTGAACTCTACAATAAAGAGGGGGGTAGAATTTTCCCAGAGGAATAATATTTTATCAAAATTTTATATAGATTTTATCGAATTTTCGTTGACATTGTTTTTCTTGTTAAGTTATACTTAAAGTGTAATAAAAAAAATTATGAACGAAGATAAAATCATTCTCAATCAAATTGAACACAATAATAGACTGGATCGTATTGAAGACAATATGGCCACTAAGCAAGATTTAAAAAATCTTTCCAGTGTTGTTGATAACCTTACTATCAACCAACTTGAGCATGGTGAGAGATTGGATCGTATTGAATGTAACATGGCGGCAAAACAAGATTTACAAGAGATTTCAAATAATGTTGATAAGCTTGTTGGGCTTGCGGAAAAGAAAGATCAAGAAGTTACTCTACAAACTCATAGAATTAGAGAGTTAACAGACAAGGTAGATCGACATGACAAAGATATTGAACGTATCAAGCCTATTGTTGGTTTATCAGAAACGGTTTAAAAATTTCTTAAAAAAGACTTGCAAAAAATAGCTTAAATAAGCTAAATAAAGGCCTTTTTCTCTTGACAAAAGGCTTTTTTTTTGATATGATGATTAGTATTTTTCAACCTGGAATCGTAGTCCTATTTTGAACTTATTTTATAAGGTCAGAGTAGGTTTACGATGAAAAACGTTCTTTACAGCAGGAGGTTCGGTATGAAAACACGTACAATTATTCTTTCTCTTCTCTCAGCTTTCATTATTGGGATCCTTGTAGGCTCCCTAATCGGTATTGAAAAGACCGATGAAGACCAAAGTGTAATAAGCACTGAAAGTGAAAAAGAAGAGGATTCCGGTGGACAGGAACATCCCGATGATGTTGAAAAACAGATCCGTCTGCTGGAAGAACGCCATTGTCGTAGTAACGACGAGTGCCAAAAAAAAATTTGGTGCTCACTTTTTCTGCCAAGATTACGTTTGTGTGCTCAGCCGCAGGTAAACACAACAACGACTGAGCACACAAAACCCAGGCGCTCAATGCGAGCCCTGGGTTCTTTTTTTTACTTTATGATTTTAGACTTGCTGAAATTCCAGTTTTCCTTTTTTAATATCTATCTCTACTTTAGTACCTTCTTTAATGCTACCTTCCAAAATTTCCATAGCCAATTTATCCAGAAGATCAGTCTGAATAATTCTTTTCAGTGGTCTGGCGCCCAAATCAGGATCAAAACCTTTTTTTGCCAGATATTTTTTTACTTTTTCAGTAACCATTATATTAATTTTTTTATCTTTCAAGCGAGGTCTTATATTATTCAACTGCAAATCAACAATCTTTTCAATATCCTTTTTCTGAAGAGGAGAAAATATAATAATATCATCAACTCTATTCAAAAATTCAGGCTTAAAATGATTTTTAAGTGAATCCATTATCTTATCTTTAATTAATTTTTCTTGCTTTTTTATAGCTTGTTTTCCACTTTTTTTATCATCAAAACCAAACTCACCGCGTTTTCCCATAGATGCTATGGTGTCGCTGGCAATATTACTGGTCATAATAATTACCGTATTTTTAAAATTTACTTTCCTGCCCTTGGCATCAGTCAAATGTCCATCTTCCAGTATTTGAAGCATTATATTAAAAATATCAGGATGAGCTTTTTCTATTTCATCAAATAATACAACCGAATATGGCTTTCTTCGAATAATTTCAGTTAGTTGACCACCTTCGTCATGACCAACATAACCCGGAGGAGACCCGATTATTTTGCTTACTGCATGTCGTTCCATATATTCGGTCATATCCACTCTAACCAGCGCATCCTCATCATTAAATAAAAATTCCGCCAAAGTTTTAGCCAACTCGGTTTTACCGACTCCGGTGGGACCCAAAAATATAAAAGAACCTATTGGCCTTTTTTCATCCGAAACGCCCGCTCTTGACCTGCGTATGGCATTTGAGACAGATTGAACCGCTTTTTCCTGTCCAATCACGCGCTTTGTCAACACTTTTTCCATATTGGTCAATTTTTCTTTCTCATCTGCAAGCATCTTTTTTACCGGTACACCGGTCCACCTGGATACTACGTTTGCGACATCTTCTTCGTTAACCTCCTCTTTTAATATGGCTCTGCCTTTTTGAATATCAGCCAATTTTTTTTCATTTCTGTCAATTGCTTCTTCCATCACCGGAATTTTTCCATAACGAATTTCAGCCACTTTTTGCAAGCTTCCTTTTCTTTCTTCAATTTCCGCTTCCTGTTTTAATTTATCGATTTCTTTTTTATGTCGTCTTATTTTTGTAATAATTTCCTTTTCATTATTCCAATGAACTTCCAATTCATTGCTGCGTTCTTTCAAATCAGCCAATTCTTGTTTTAATTTTTCAATTCTGGCTTTTGAATCCGTATCTTTTTCCTTTTTAAGAGCTCTCAGTTCAATTTCCAATTTCATAATTTGTCTTCTCATTTTATCCAGGTCATCGGGCATGGAATCTATTTCCATACGAAGTGCGGAAGTAGCTTCATCAATCAAATCGATTGCTTTATCCGGTAAAAATCTATCAGTTATATATCGAGATGATAATTCTACTGCAGCTACAATAGCAGGATCTGTAATTCTCACCCCGTGATGCACTTCATATTTTTCTTTTATTCCACGCAGTATGGCAATCGAGTCTTCATTACTCGGCTCGTGGACCATAACCGGTTGGAATCTCCGCTCAAATGCGGCATCTTTTTCTATATGTTTTTGATATTCTTTGATTGTCGTCGCTCCTATAGTATGTAATTCACCTCTGGCCAAACTGGGTTTCAACATATTACTGGCATCAACCGCACCTTCACTGGAACCTGCCCCGACAATGGTGTGTAATTCATCTATAAAAAGGATTATTCTTCCTTTTGAGTCAGTTACCTCCTTTAATACGGCTTTGAATCTCTCTTCAAACTCTCCTCTAAACTTAGTGCCGGCCAAAAGTGCTCCAATATCAAGAGCAATTATTTCTTTATCTTTTAAACTTTCGGGTACATCATTATTTACAATTCTTTGAGCCAGACCTTCAACTATGGCTGTTTTTCCAACACCCGGTTCACCGATGAGTACAGGATTATTTTTGGTTCTTCTGGATAATACCTGCATGACTCTACGGATTTCATCGTCTCTTCCGATCACCGGATCCAATTTCTCTTTACGCGCATTTTCTGTAAAGTTAATACCGTATTTCTCCAAAGCCTGATATTTACTCTCAGGAGTAGGGGAGTCAACCTTTTGACCACCTCTTACTGTTGCCAAAACCTTCAAGACGTCATCATATTGTACTCCCTGTTTCGATAAAATATCACTAATTGGATTTTTATTTGTTAAAAAAGAAAGTAAAATGTGTTCAACACTAATATAATCATCTTGCATTTTTTTTGACTCATTTGCTGCATTTTGCAATAAATACATGGTTGATTGTGCCAAAAGTATTTGACCAATATTACTGGGCTGAGCATTGGTGTCTTTTTTCGGAATAGCGTCAATCATTTTGACAATTGATTGTTTAAGCTCTTCGAGATTAACATTTAATTTTTTCAATACCGATACTACAACACCATCATCTTGTTCTAACAAGGCGAAAAATAAATGTGGTGGTTCAACTTGAAAATGACCTCTTTCTGAGGCCAATTGAGAAGATCTATACAATGATTCTTGAGATTTTTGGGTGAAATTTTGTGGAATCATAAAGAATTAATCATAATTCATAAATCCAAAATCATAAATTTTTGAATTTAAAATTATCACTCACTTGCTTAGAGTGATAATATACCACGGTTGAAACTTGGTGTCAAATAAGATATTATTAGAATAAGTAAATTAAAATGGTTTTATTATCCTTCATATTTTATGCAAAGAAAAAGAATATTTATTGCTTTTCCCTTGTCAAAAAATGCGGTCAAAGAAGCGATAAAAATCCAAAACAAATTAAAAAAACTAAATAAAGAATCTCATTTAAAATGGACTAGTCCTGAAAATTTACATCTCACATTCATTTTTTTAGGCAATTTAAACAAAGAAGATATTGAAAGGGTTTTTAAATTATTAAAATCAATTATTCACTCCAAACAAGCACCACAATTCTGGTTTGATAATTTAAACGCTTTTCCAAATAAAAATAATCCGGCAATGATTCATATAAAAATAAAAGAAGAAAATAATTATGCCAAAAAAATTTTAAAAGAATTTAAAAGAAACCTGATATTAAATCAATCCTTAGACGCTAACAAACAATGGAAACCACATGTTACTATTGCCAGAAACAAGAAAAAAGGACATATAGATGGACTATATTCGATAGATGTAGAAAAAATTGTTTGGCAACCGGAAACAATAAATATATATGAAAGTATTTTAAATTCTGATGGACCAAGATATAAGATAATTAACCAAGTTCATTTTAATAATAATCTATAAATGGAGGTCAAGGGCAAGAAAAGGAGCTACCATGAAAAAAGAAAGAGAGCGAAAAAATGTAGTCATTGAGGATAGTCCGCTTTGGTTCATTTTTGTTTTTATAATAATAATTTCATTTATAATTATGATATATTTACTGGTGTCCGGGTAAAAATATAATCAACTTGCCCTCTATTTATAGAAGATTATTTTATGAAAAAAGATGTTCTGGGTGTTAAATTGGATATGTTAACCAAAAAAGAAGTGCTATTAAAAATTACTTCTTTTTTAGACAACAATAAGGGATATAAAATTTATACTCCAAACCCTGAAATGTTGGTAGATGCTCAAAAAGATAAAGAGTTTAGAGATATTTTAAATTCAAGTGACTTAAATACTTGTGACGGAAAGGGGATTGAGTTTGTTACAAAAGGGAGGATTAGACGAATTCCCGGAGTTGACCTCATGCTTGATATTTGTAAATTGGCAGCAGAACGAGAAAAAAGTGTTTACTTGCTTGGTTCAGGAAGTGAAGATGTGGTTGAAAAAACAAAAAAAGAATTAATTAAAAAATTTCCTAAATTAAAAATTTCAGGTATTCATCCTGGCCCAAAAATAACAATGAAACAATATAACAATATAACAATACAGATTGATTTAAATAAAGAAGAAAACCAACAAATTATTAATAATATTAACTTAACTAAACCTGATATTTTATTTGTCGCCTTTGGTCATCCAAAACAAGAAAAATGGATAAATCAATATTTAAAAGAAATGCCAAGTCTAAAAA
Organism: Candidatus Magasanikiibacteriota bacterium; assembly: GCA_014729395.1. Classification (GTDB taxonomy): domain Bacteria; phylum Patescibacteriota; class Patescibacteriia; order Magasanikbacterales; family UBA922; genus WJJZ01. Next base: position 39,475 of record WJJZ01000014.1, on the reverse strand, counting down.
TTGCTATGGGTGTAGGTGGATCATTTGATTTTATTTCCGGTAAAGTCAAACGGGCACCAAAGTGGATACGAACTATTGGATTGGAGTGGCTTTGGAGATTAATTTTGCAGCCTTGGAGAATAAAAAGGATATGGAAGGCCACCGGAAAATTTTTATTTTTAAATTATAAAAAGTTGTATGAAACTAATCAAAAAAATAATATTAAATAAATACATATATATTCTACCTGTGATTGCCAGCCTGGTAGTAATACCTTTATTTTTTATTCCGGAAAAATACGAATATTGTTCGTCCATGAGTTTTTCTGAAATGAAAGAAGTGAATGTATGTCATATATACAAAATAGGGGAATTCGTAAATACACCAACATTTTTATTGTTGGACCTCCTATTCGATATATTTGGCATAGATACTATACTACATTCAATACCAGCGAGTATTTACACCGACATAATCTTTTATAGTTTTTTGATATTTATTAATTTTGTTGTATATTCATTGCCGGGACTTGTCATTAGTGCAACTATAAATATCAAACGACATTTTTTTGATTAATTACATATGAAACCAAAATTTAATGCAGTGTATCTAGCTGTTAAAGACATGGACAGAGCGGTAAAATTCTATGAAGAAATATTCGATACTACAGTTTCTTCAAAAGATGAGAGAATGAGCTCATTTGATTTTGAAAATGTTAGTTTTCTTCTTTTTAATCCGGCGCTTGATGATGAAAAAGTTTTAATGGGGAATAATGTCGTGCCAAATATTGAAGTTGAGGATATAAATAAGATGTTAGAATTGATAAAAAGCAAAAATTGTGAAATTGTTCTACCTTTGGACACAATCGGGGAATACCTGATCTTTCAGGCTAAGGATACCGAAGGGAATGTAATTGAATTTTATCAAGTAAAAAATTAATTTATGACAATTTGGGATAAAATATACAAAGATTACCAAAAAGGTGGTGAAGCTTGGGCAACTCTGTCTGAAGAAATACACCCTGTTTTTAAAAAATTTTTAAATAAAACAAATTTTGATATTAAACACGTTTTAGATATAGGATGTGGAACCGGAAAATATTTAAAATTTTTGCAAGCCGGTGGATTCAAAACAGATGGAATTGATTCCAGTGAAACAGCCGTGCAAATGAGTAAAAGATTGTTAGGTAGTGATTCAAATATTATTCATGCCAATATGTTTGAATTTGATATACCAAAAAATACTTATGATCTTATTATTTCCATCTCTACCATCCACCACGGCACAAAAAAAGATGTCCAAGATTTAATTAATAGAATATATAAGGCAATAATTCAGGATGGAAAAATATTTATTACTGTACCCGACTATGAAAGTGCTAAAAAATGGGAAACATTCGAAAAAAATAAAAAGATTGATGAAGGTACTTTTGCCCCACAATCAGGGCCGGAAAAAGACTTGCCACATAGTTTTTATACAAAGAAGGAGGTTCAAAAGATGTTTTCAAAGTTTAAAAATTTAAAAATAGATTTGGACAAAATTGGACGCTGGATTGTTCGTGGTATAAAATAATTAACATTGATTAAAGCTAAGCCAATGTCATTCCCGCCCCCTACAGAAGAAATCGTCTCAATGTCATTCCCGCGAAGGCGGGAATCCAGTATATGAATACCACTTCCTTTACAAGGGTACAGGCTCCGGCGGGAATCCAGTATTCAAAAATCCATCTTTCTATTTCCTAGATTCCCGCTGGAGTTTATCCTCGTGTAGAGGGGGGGGCGGGAATGACATTCTATCTTAGAAATTATGTTAAAAAGAAATATTAAAAAACATATAAACAAGCTCCATCAAAAAAAATATCGTAAAGAATATGCTGAGTTTATTATTGAAGGTATAAAAGGAGTGGGAGGGGCTTTAGAATCAAATTCAAATGTTAATTTTATTGTAATTGAAGAAAAAAAGAAAGAAGATAAAAATATTTTAGAAATTATTAAAAAAGCTGAAGGCTTAAATATAGAAATTCACTATTGCGCCCAAAAAGATATTGGAGATATAAAAACAACTGAAACTTTCCCCGGTATTTTAGCGGTTATAAAATATTCAAAAACAGTTTTACTGGACATTATAAATGACAAACCAATAATTTGCCTGGACTCTGTCAAGGACCCGGGTAATTTGGGAACAATTATAAGAACGGCCGACTGGTTTGGGCTGCCAAATATATTGCTTTCAGAAAACTGCGTAGATGTGTATAATGAAAAGACGGTAAGATCTACCATGGGCTCAATTTTTCATACCGGAATATACCAAAGCCAAGATATTGTTTCTGATTTAAAAAATCTAACACAGAAAGATTACAGTATCGTATCATTAACAATGGATGGTGAGAACTTAAAAGAGTTACAACCAAAGAAGAATAATATTTACGTTTTTGGAAGTGAATCACATGGTGTTAGGAGTGAGATTATTGAAATGGGGGAGAGATATACAATTCCGGGCAAAGGTAATGCTGAATCATTGAATGTGGCGGTTTCAGCGGGCATAGTACTGAAAAAAATAGTAGTTCAAAAATAATTAATTTTGAATTTCGAATTTTGATTGAATTTAAAATTATTAATGAATTGAAACACTAAAAATTGATTTAAAATTCATAATTCAAAATTCTATATTCAAATTTTCTATGATTAAAACACGTTTCGCACCAAGCCCAACAGGCTTTTTACATATTGGAAGTCTTAGAACAGCTCTCTTTGCTTATTTATTCGCCAAAAAAAATAATGGCCGGCTTGTTTTGCGAATTGAAGACACAGATAGAGAAAGATTTGTTGAGGGTGGAGTTGAAAATATTTTGAATTCACTTTATTGGACTGGAATAATACCCGATGAGGGAGTAAAATTCGACGAAGAAAAAAATATAATTCAAATTGGGAAAAATGGCCCATACATTCAATCTGAACGTTTAGGAATTTATAATAAATACATAGATGAACTGATCAAAAAGAATCAAGCCTATTATTGCTTTTGTTCGAAGGAGCGCCTACAAGAATTAAGAGAAATTCAGCAAAAAAACAACAAACCAACGGGTTATGATGGTTCTTGCCGTGATTGCAGTCCGGATGAAGTGGAAAAGCGCTTAAAGGCGGGGGAAAACTATGTAATTCGACTAAAAATGCCAAATAATGGTGTTACCAAATTTAGTGACCTCGTTCGCGGAGAGGTTAAATTTGAGAATAAGCTGATTGATGATCAAGTGTTAATAAAAGCTGATGGTTTCCCGACTTACCATTTTGCCGTTGTGATAGATGACCACTTGATGGGCATCAGTCATGTAATTAGGGGAGAAGAGTGGATCTCTTCAACACCAAAACATATTGCTATTTACAAAGCCTTTGGCTGGCAGATTCCTGAATTTGCACACATATCTTTACTTGTAAACGAAAAAAAACAAAAATTAAGCAAACGTCATGGCGATGTTTCAGTGGAGGATTTTAGAGAAAAGGGTTACTTACCACAGGCTTTAATTAATTTCGCCGCCTTTTTGGGCTGGAACCCGGGTGATGAAAGAGAAATTTTCAGTTTAGAAGAACTCGAAAAAGAATTTGATATAGACAAACTGACCAAAGCAGCAGCTGTTTTTAATAGGGATAAACTGAATTGGTACAACAAAAAATATATGATGGAATTACCAATAAATAAATTGACCTCATTTTCTATTCCTTTTTTTAAAAATTCCGGCGTTCTAAAAAAAATAGATATTGACGAACCTCATGAGTTTGAAAAATTAAGCAATGCAATAAATTTGGAAAAATCCAGAGTAAACAATTTGAGTGAGCTGGTTGAAGCATTGGGTTTTATATTTACAGATGAACTGGTTTATGAACCGGAATTATTAATTTGGAAAAAATCCGATAGAGAATCAACCAAAGATAATTTACTCAAACTACATAAACTGCTGCATCCAATAAAAGATGAAAATTGGTTGGAAAAAAAATTGGAAGAAACAATCAAAAAATACATACAGGAACATGATATAAACGTTGGAGATGTACTCTGGCCGATGCGCGTAGCGTTGTCAGGTCAAAAAAATTCACCCGGGCCTTTTGAAATAGCAGCAGTGATTGGAAAGAATGAAACATTAAAAAGAATAGAAAATGCAATTTCCAAACTCAAATAATATACTAAATTAAGCGTTTTTTTTTTGTTGATAACTTCTTAGAATCGATACTTGAATTATGTTATAATTTAAGTATGAGAAGAATATTAACTATTATTATTGCAATCATAGCGGTTGGCTTTTTTAGCGGACCATTTTTGGCTTATACAGAAAATACCGGTGGCAATAAAAATGAAATTGATGCACTAAATGAACAAATTCAAAAAAGACAAGAAAAAATCGAGCAACTGGAAAAAAGTATAGAGGAGTATAAAAATAAAATCAGAGACAAGCAGACTGAAGCAACTTCGCTGTCAAATCAAATGGCAATTCTTGATAACCGAATGGTTCAAGTCGAGTTGGATATCCAACTGACTCAAGAAAAAATGGATTCACTCTCATTAGAGATTGAGAGTCTGGAATTATCAATCGAAGAAAAAAATAAAGTAATTGAAAAACAAAAAGCGATGATATCCGAATTAATTAGAGAAATCGCTCAAAATGATGACAAAAAATATATTGAAATTATGGCAGCGTATGACAATTTTTCGGATTTTTATGATCGTTTACAGTATCTGGAAAATGTAGAAGAAGACTTGGGAAAAACAGCGATCAGCCTGCGTTTGGTAAAAGAAGAACTGGAAGCCAAAAAAGCACAAACAGAAGAAAGACGTTCAGCCTATGCGGAGTTGAAAATGAAGCTTGACAATAAAAAGAAAGATCTGGAAGAACAAGTTTTCCAAAAACAAGAATTATTGGCTCAAACACAATCTTCAGAGCTGATGTATAAAACATTAATGGTAAATTTACGCAAACAGTATGAACAGATTGAAACTGAAATCAGCAGTATTGAAGATGAAATTAGAAAAAAACTGGAAGAAGAAAATAAATTGGATCAACTTCCCCAAGATGGAGCTTCCAGATTATCTTGGCCAACCGGTAGCCGCTACATAACAGCCTATTTTCATGACAAAGATTATCCTTACAGAAATGTATTTGAACATAACGCTGTTGATATTAGATCCGCACAGGGTACAGCTGTAAAGGCGGCAGCTTCCGGCTATGTCGCTAGAGCAAAAAGATGCAGTAGTTGGCAATGTTATAGTTATGTCATGATTGTACACGCAAATGGGATCTCTACAGTTTATGGACACCTAAGTTCAATCAATGTAAGTGAAGATCAATTTATTGCTCGAGGTGCTGTATTGGGATACTCGGGAGGAAGCCCAAAAACTGCCGGTGCCGGACCATTCACCACCGGACCACATCTTCATTTTGAAGTGAGAAAAAAAGGTATACCCGTAAACCCATTGAATTATCTTGTCAAGGATTACTAAAATTTCTTCACTGACAAAAGTTATCTAATCTAAAAGAGATGCGACCATACTCAAATAATATTATATTTTACGACGCTGAGTTTACTCATCTGGACTGTAGGGTAGGGGAATTACTTTCAATTGGCCTTGTAAAACCAACAGGTGAAGAACTATATATAGAGTTTGATTACAAAGGACCGGTGCATCCCTGGGTAGAAAAAAATGTTTTACCTGTTCTTAATAAAAAAAAGATCAGCAAAAAAGAAGCTGCAGAAAAAATAATTAAATTTATAGGGTCTAACAGAAAAAAAATTGATAAACCTTATCTAATGGCTTATGTAAATCAATTTGACTCTGTTTTTTGGTATGACTTATTCGAATCTGCAAAAGATCATCCGGTATATTGGATCCCGATAGATTTTGCTTCCATGCTATTTGCCAGCGGCTATTCTCCTAATAGTATGGGTAAAAAAAGTTTTTTTGAAGAACTTGGCATTGATAAAGAGAAATATAATGGACATAATGCTCTTGAAGACGCTAAATTATTGCAGCAAGTTTACATAAAATTTATGGATAAAATTCATGAAAAATCCTAAAAAAATAAAATTACCTGTTACTAAAAGAATTTTTGACCTAGCGGTCAGTTTTATTTTATTATTGATTACCGTTCCTTTTTTAATTTTCATCTTTTTGTGGATTTTATTGGAGCAAATTTTTATACCAGGTTCACGCGGGCCAATTTTATATAAGGAAACTAGAATTTCACAAGGTAAAAAATTTAAATTTTATAAGTTCAGAATTTTTAAGAAAAAGGTCCTTGATCAATTGAAAGATACAGATTGTATACACACAAAACCTCTGGAAAAAAATAAAAAAAATCTGACCTTTTATGGAAGATTTTTAAAACAAATCTACATGGACGAACTACCCCAGCTATGGAACATAATAATAGGGGATATGACGATGGTAGGTCCTCGTCCAACCAATGTTGAAAATTCCAAAATGATGAGGCAGCAAAAAAACTTTAATAATTATATTATGAAATGTGGCCTAACAGGACCTTTTCAATCAGAGAAGGGTAGTGCGATAGATCAAACAAAAGTTGATAGAGAGTATATTAAATTTATTGACAAAAAAGGGTGTATTAGCATTTTCCTAAAAGACGTATGGATTTTATTCAAAACTTTACTAACAGTCATCAAAGCAAAAGGTATATAACACTGGTGTCGCACAATATTTGAAAGACGAATTGTAATCAAAAGGGGAGAGAGGTAAAACAAACACTCTGCTTTGTTAATATAAAAATAATAGCATATTATCCAAAAAAATAAATTGAATAGTTATAATTTTAAAATTTTAAAAAATTTGATAATTAGAATTGCAATTTTACAGTTAAATTTATTTTTTTCACTTTTTAAGTTAATATTTTATTTACAGTCCTCAATCTTATAGTTAAAGTAGAGCATCCTCATGTTTCAATAAAAGTTTTTACAAAAGTACCCGGTATGTTATACCCTCTGAAAATAAGCCTGGTTTTTGTGGTGTCGCAAAATGTGTATTATTTGGCTAAAATAAGCAGAAAATTAAATGCAGAGCAAAATCAGAATAACAGCAAATTACATAAACAGTATTAATATATAATTATTTAATAAATTATTAATTATTATATTATTCGTTATATTTAAATATCGTAATATAAGTATTTAATACCGATCGTGGAGCCAATATTTTATTAACATGTCGCATAATATACAATGTGCGACACCTCTATTATACTAGCCTCTGGCATAACCTTTATCATTTTCCCTGACCCCGCAATTGCGACAAATTCTAAACATATATACCCCATCCCAACCAATCATGGACCAATCATGAACATAATGATCACTTAATAATTCACCTTTTTTTTCATTTTTGTTTAAATGATCTATACAATTTATACTTGGCATAAAATTATTCTTAGAATAATAAACTTATTATGCCTTATATAAGATGAAATAATGATAAAATTTTTATAAAATTCATATAAAAAAAGGCTCATTATTAAGCCTCTCCCCCACCCTGGTCATTTCTACTCATTTCCAATAAATCCTACCATCAAAACGTAAATCAACATAGCTAATCCGATCTAAATTAATTTGATCGTCAAGCAAAATTAAAAGTTTATTCAATTTTTCCTTACTATTATCAGCAATATTAATTTTTAAAAACCAACCGTTTTCTGTAATATATTTTGAATCACCAAGTTCATTTTCCAATAAAAAATATCCCCTTGGTAACGAATCAATTTTTTTTATATTATTAAACCAACTCAGGATGCCCATAGTGCTTTGCTCTGATAGCATTACATCATTAACCTCGCCTTTTTTGTGTCTTTTGTCGTAAATTATCGGATAGTCCCCTATTTCATTTATTATAGCGTGAACCGGGGGAATATGTGTCCTTGATTCTTCCACTTCTTCTGAAATAATTTCACCATTTTCATTTGTTGATGTAACAATTTTTGTTTTTATAATCCACTCATCTTCTCCGGTTTCTCTTAGAACTTCGACTATGGTTCCATCCTTACCCAGGTAGCTATACCTATCTCCATTATCATAAATTATTGTAGACAATTGTTCTTCTACAGTTATTTTTAAATAATGGGGAAACTTTTTTTCAACATTGATGTCAGACAAAGCATATTTAGATTTTAGCAGGTTTTTCAATTCTGTAGTATCGGTCATAACATATGCTTTTGCCGGTAATATAAAGTATCTCTTATAATCCATAGCCCCTTTTACGGCTTCTCTAAACTCCAGTTTATCAATTCGCTTAATACCATCTACACTAATGTCTGATATTTGAAAATATGGATGATACAAAAATATAGCTGCCATTATAAATAAAGCCAAGGATAGAAATAGATATTCCAATTTTTGTAATAGACTAAGTTTACTTTTTTTTACAAAAGGATTTCTCTTAGATTTCTGCCACGCAAAATCTTTTTTGCTTCTAAATTCTCGGCGAAAAATTTTATTTTTTTTATTTTTTCTTATCATTTTAAAAAAATCAAGTAGTTCTTGCACACTCATGAATGAGCAAGAACTACCATTGATTACTAAGAAATCAGCTTAGACCAACCACATGAGTATGGATGAGGTTTTTCTGACAAAATTAATCGTCTTTCAGCCTCTACAGTGATTTTTTTTGACATATTTGCCACTTCCATTGGCCAATGGCAAGCGCAGTCGACCAAATGTAATTTTGAACCCAATACTTCAACGAAATTACAGAAACCTGTGGATATTAATTGTTCAAGTCCTTTCATCCTACGCGATACGAGCAAGGCATTTACCTCTTCATCGTCGCCAATCGAACTTGAATCGGTTGGAATCGCAATCTCGACCCAGTGCTGCCGAAGCTGGCGCAAAACCAGTGACGGTCTCACACTAGTCATACCAATTAAATCATAACCGGTATCCTTCCATTGTCTTTCTTTGAACTTTGGCGCAAAAGCCGGGCCGGGAATGGTGACATGTGCTGCCTGTTGATGTACATTTGATACACCCGCTTTTCGAAAGGCTTCACTTGCCAGCTTTGGTAGAACGTCACAGGTCTGCTCAGCCAAACTGGGATGAATTGCAACCCTAACATCCTCAAGTAAGTCAGGCAACGGTCGTTCGGTTGCATTTTCCAGCACCCTAACTACCGCAACATCCCCGTAATTGATATGATCTTGAAGCGAACCGACAGCGGTAAATTGAATATGGATATGAGCACCAAGTGCTTTTATAATCCACGAATTGGCGCGATATGGAACCAAATGTGGAGGTAATTGATGACCTTCGCCATGACGAAGAATTACAGCAACCAATACTCCTCGCACCCTAAGAATGGAAATATCGCTTGATGGAGCACCGTACGGAGTAATTATATCAGCTTTTGGAATCTTACCTACAAACTCAACGTCAGGCATCTTTTGGAGCTCAACTCCACTGCTCTCCATATCAAAACCACTTCCCGCTACCAGACCGATCATGATTTCATTGTCCTCGGACATGATTTCTCTCTCCTTCTCAGTTGTGGTGAACGTGATTAAAACCCCCTCCTTATTCTACGAATGGTTTCAATTAACCATGCAAAATAATATCTGTTTGATACCGGCAAATCATGACAGGGTAATAAATCTTTTTGATATCCGCCAAAACCTTTTTTAAAATGAGTGATACCTCTGAAAGGATGTTTCTTTCCGGCATTATCCGGTGCTACCCCCCAAAAATTATGAATTTTAATTCCTCTTTTCAATGCTTCCTGAATCGCTTCCCATTGTATAAGATATGACGTTGGTAACTTTTTATCCAAATTTAAAGATCCACTATGTCGATAGGCAGACATATTACCATAGTAAATAAAGATGGCCGCTGAATCCAATTCACCACTTGGCAAATATGCTTTGATAAGTAATGCTTGATCATTACCGGCAAAAATTTTAAATTCATTTTCAACATAATCATCAGGAAAACGGTGAAAATTATGACGCTTAGCCGTTTCATCGTGTATTCTGTTAAAATCTTTTAGTTCTTTTGGGTCTTTAGTTTTGACAATTTTTACGTCTTTTTTCAGACACCGGTTTACTAAATTACGATGATTTTTTTTCATATCAGCCAATAACTCTTCTTCTGTTTTATTTAAGTCCAAAAGCCAAGTATTTTCAGCAAGCGCGTGTATTGGTGACTTTTTAAAACCGGCATTCTTAAATATTTCCCTATTCTTTTCAGTATCGTCAATAAAAGGACTAAGTCTAACAAAATCGAATTTATTTTTCATGGCAAATTGTCTTAAAAACTTGCTGAACTTTTTTAAATACTCAGCATTTATTTTTTTGCTCATTATTGGGCCGTATGGTAAATACAAATAATTACCTCTTTTTGCATGAGTACTCAACACCAAGGACCCCCCTACCAGCTTATTATCATCAAAAATGCCAAAAATCCAATACCGTTCATTTATTTTTTTATAAAATTCACCATACTTCCAAGACTGAACAAATAATGTGTTCTCTTGTTCCAGAACAAAATTTTCCCACATTTTCTTATCCAATATTTCTATAATTTTTATCATATTAAAAATTTATTGCAGATCTATTATTTTGAGGGTGCCCTACCGGAACCGGATTCCCTTTGATCCTCCTGATTAAATTATGTAATTTATATTTTTTCTCATTGAGTACAAGATCAAACGCCTGTCCAAATATTTTTGAATTACCGCCAAAACCCGCTTTGAACCTGGTTACTGATGAAAGTGGATCAGTACTATCCCAACACATATTATGAAAACAAATTGCTTTTTCATCTTCTTTTGAAAGAGGTTTTGCCATTCCAAATAAATCATACTTATCACAACCATGTCTTTTGCCCCATTTAATTATCTCCCAATGCATTAAATATGGAGCCATTAGATTTCTTTGAAAATTACCGGAAGCACCAAAAAAATAGTATATCTTATTATCGTGTTTTAAAACAATTGAAGTTGATAAAGCTTTATCGTTGAAATAGGAAGTCAATTGTGTGGTAAAATTTTGTTTTAAAAGTTTTTCAAAAAAATTTTTTGGATGCAAGCGAAACCCGTTTCTTTCGGTAGTAATTTTATACAAATCCCAAAAAACATCCAAATTAATTTCTTCCTTAACTGTTACACCCTTTCTTTTTGAAAGCCTAATATTGTATCTGGTTTTGGAATGCATTTTTTTTAGTATCTCTTCTTCACTTTTGTCTATATCTAAAATTAAAGTATATGGAGTTTGCCTATTCATAACTTTGTGTGTATTAAATCCGCCTAAATCAATTTTCATCTTTGGTTCTATTCGAATAAAATCAATTTTATCTTTCTTCAAATACTCACTTAATTCTGATAATTGATTTGCATTAATATCCACTCTGGGAAAATAAGCATATTTAATCATCGGCTTCATTTTATATATAACTCCTTGTACCGGTGTAGTTTTACCATCTTTTGATTGTACAGACAATCTCAATATTTTCCTACCTAAATTTTCTAAAAAATTACCATAATCCCAGGATTGCAAAAATTCCTCGTCATTATTCCATTCGGTTTTATTTTTTACAATATTAACAGGCATATTAATTATAAATTATTTACAACTGCTACAATTCTATTAACTTCATTATTTCCAATATTTAAATTTGTTGGCAAATTAATTGATTTTCCGGCCAGCTCTTCTGCTTTTGGGCATGATCCATAATTATATCCGGTCGCTTTCATATTTATATCTTTTGGCGCAATGACACAATCATACCAATCCCCTAAAATTATATTTTCTTCTTTAGCAATTTTTTTTAATTTTTCTCTTTGATCTGTAATTAAAGTAAATCTTAGATAAAGATGGTTTTTGTCTTCAATGGGTAATTTTACCTTTTTATTATCGATTAAATTAAAATATTTTTTTGCTATTTTTTTGCGATGCTCATTCCGTTTTTCTAAATTATTTAATTGATAAAATAGCAAACATGCCAAAGCATTTGGTAATTTTGTCGGGTAAAATGGCACTTTTTTACCTCTCTTTTCTTGATTATAAACGATTCTATTAACTATATTGAATAACTTTGAAAAATAAAGTAGCCATTTTCCAATTCCCAAACTGTAAAATCTCTTACCAATTTTAAAAATGGGTATTTGCAATAAATGTTGAATGATTTTAATAATACCGCAATTTTTCAAATTATCTTGATATTGAGCTAATTTTTTGGAAATTTTCTCATCATTCGTAATTAAAGCACCTCCGCGAATACAGGAAATAACCTTGTCACTACCAAAGCTAAGCATGCCAATGTCAGCAAAAGTGCCTGTTAGCTTATTTTTATATCTAACCCCCAAAGAATGAGCGCAATCTTCAATTACCTTAATGCCATATTCTTTGGAAATTTTTAAAGCACTATCAATATCTGCAGGTAAACCGAATGTGTGCTGCAATATTAAAACTTTTGATTTATTTGATAATTTTTTCTTTAGATCGAATATGTCTATATTAAAATCATCATTTATATCCACAAAAATTGGTTTTGCGCCCGTCCATTTAATTGCGTTAATAACAACTACACAGGTATATGCTTGTACCAAAACCTCGTCTCCTTTTTTTACACCCAGACTTTTTAAAGCAAAATACAATGAACTTCGACCGCTATCAAACAAAAAAACATTGGCATCAAAATAATTTTTTAAAAAATTAAGTACTTTTTTGCCACAACTACCATTTTTCAGTTTAAGCCAATTCCACGGGAATAGTAAAAAAGATAGTGAGATAGATATATCTTTTTTTGTTATGTTCGGAGCAAAACCGGTAAATATTGTCTTTTTAAAAAGTTTCATAGTTTAATTGTTATAACCGGTTAACTCCTGATAAACCTTGTGTGGAATCCTATTTTCTACCAAAATTACAGCATTTTTATTCTTCAAATTTTTTACATAATTCATCAAATCATTTTCTTCATCTTTGATAATAACATCTGTATTATATTTTTTGCCAACACCTTTTTTTAAAAATTCCTCATAATCCTTACTCACTAGCACTAACTCATCGACTACAAAAGCTATTTCATTACCTATTTTTTCATGAATTTCAGCTGATTTTTCTCCCAACTCCAGTATACCTCTCGTTATCACTATTCTCTTTCTCTCTGATGGGTAAACCTTCATTGCATCAAGGGCTGATTTAAAACCATCAGGATTTGAGTTATAACTATCATCGATTACAGTTGAATTACCATAATTGAAAATTTGCATGGTTCCCCGCGGCATTTTTAATTTTCCAATTGATTCAATTATTTTATCTTTTTTCATACCCAGATGCATTGCAACCAATATACAAGCGACAATATTTGAAGCATTATGTTTACCTACCACAGGAGCAAAGAAAGTGCCCTCGACACCATTAACTCTTCCGCTGATTATTAAACCGTTGTCAACTTCTTTTATGTCTTTAACCAGTGCGTCGGGATTATATTCCTCTATGATTCCAAAAGTCTTCACCTCGCAGCTTATCTCACTTAATTTTTCTCTACAGTATTTGTTGTCAATGTTGGTAACCGCCAGTCCATCCTTTGGCAACATGCGCAATAGATCATATTTTGCATTTTGAATCTTTTCAATAGACCCAAATAACGACAGATGTTGCTCATTTATGGCTGTCAAAATACCTATTTTAGGATTCAGCATTTTAGTCGTAAATTTAACATCATATATTTTATAAGCACCAATTTCAACTATAAAAATATCATAATCACTAAAATCATTTTTTAAAATAAACTTGGCAATAGAAATTGTAGTATTATAATTTTTTGGAGTTTTTATAACTTTAAATTCATTTGATAAAATCTGATACAAAAATTCCTTGACAGTAGTCTTTCCATAACTACCTGTAATTCCTATTACGGTTAATTTTTCATACTTCTCCAATTTCCGTCTTGCCAATTCCCTATACAGTAAAAGCAATAAACTATCAGCCAAATAATACAAGCTTATCACCAACGAAAGAATGAGAAATCTTATAATTGTAAATATCATCAAAAATTCGTATTTGAAATTCAAAAAAAATAATAATGCAAACTCAACTGTGGCTGTGCTAATAATTATTATCAATACTTTATATGAAAGTGCCGGTCTTTTCCATTTTCCCTTAAATAATCTAATGGCATAAACTGCCAGTTCTTGAATTATAAATAAAATTAGTAATATTATCTGTATTTCAACAGGCACCACAAGTAAAACAAACAACCACAAACATCGCCAAAAAATGCGCATCTTTCTAAAAAAATATTTTCCTTGCTTGGTTGAAAAAAAATCTCTTATCCTGTCCCAGCGATATGACTTGAGCTGCCAAACATAGCACATTTCAGCATAATCAAACAGCATTAAAAAAAACCAGGAAACTAGGATTAAAATTGTAATAGTGTTATAAACTGAAATCATTGTTTATTTACAAAATTTATAATAAATTTCATTAATGCTTCCGGTTGTTGTATATGCAAGCCATGCTTTCCGTCTTTGATAATTTCCAATTCTGAATTTCTTAAAAGATTATCCAATTTAGCGGCATACTTGACCGGTACATATTTGTCTTTTTCGCCCCAGATGACTAAAGTTGGATTTTTAATTTTACTTATTTCACCGGACAAATCCTGACGAATAATTTTTTTGAATATTTCTCTTTTTACCCCAACGGCATCGTTATAGTCAGGTGACTTAATTAATCTATAGAAGATTTTTTTAATGGTCGTTTCAAACTTTTCCATTAAAGGTAGTCTGAAAAATAATTTCCCAAATTTGGCAAACGCGTAAAAAATATAATTACGCAAGCTACTTTTCTGTCTAAATACAGCCGGTCCGGATAAGACCAAAAAATCGCATATCGAACCATTTTTTGAGCATAGATATGCAGCTACCTGTCCACCAAAAGAATGTCCAAGCACTATAATTTTTTTTGAATCATTTTTTTTCTTAATTTCCCGGATTCTGTCTTTGACAAATTCAGCGTATTCTTCAACCCCCCAAACTTCATCGGGGCATGGTTGATCACCAAAACAGGGCAAATCTATACAAACCGTTTCCAACTCATTTTTTGACAATTCAATAAATTCACTCCATGTTTCATGACTACCACCCCAGCCGGGTAAAATAATTAATTTATAATCTTTCATATTAATTAGCAATCTTATCTTTGCCCATCCAACCCCGAAGAATTTCAGGGATTATTATACTGCCATCTTCTTGCTGATTATTTTCCACTATGGCAATCGGAAAACGACTTAAAACCAATGCCGTACCATTTAGTGTATGAACAAATTTTGTATCCCCTTGATCATTTTTATATTTGATATTCAATCGTCGGGCTTGATAATCGGTACAATTACTGCAACTGGTAATTTCACCATAATTACCCTGTCCACCCTCTTCTGCCAACATTGTCATCCAGCATTCTATATCATATTTTCTATATGCCGGACCACCCAGGTCGGCACTGGGAACATCAATTACACGATAAGGTAGATTAAGTCCATCGCAAATCTCCTTTTCTATTTCCAGAAGCTCTTCATGAACAGATTCACTTTCCTCGGGCTTACAAAATACGAACATTTCCAGTTTTTCAAACTGATGTACTCTATAAAGACCCTTGCTGGCTTTTCCATAAGAACCGGCTTCGGTCCTAAAACAATGCGACATAGCAGCGTATTTTTTTGGTCCTTTTTTCATATCAAGTACCTCATCAGCATGGTAACCCAACATCGTAATTTCCGCTGTTCCAATCAAATTTAAATCATTATTCTCTATTTTATATATTTGAGATTCCTCACCTCTCGGATTAAAACCGGATGCTTCTATTATTCTTTCTTTTGCCAAATCAGGAGTTTGCATGAAAATAAATCCATGTTTTTTTAGTACTTGTATACCATAATTTATAAGAGCTAAATTTAGCAAAACCAAGTCATTTTTGGCAAAATAAAATTTGGAACCGGTAACTTTTGCCCCGCGCTCAAAATCCAAAGCATCCAGATTACTTAATAATGTCTCATGATCATGCGGCTCAAAATTAAACTCTTTCGGTTCTTTATTATTGTACAAAATTACATAGTCATCTTCATTTCCGATAGGTGCGTCAGGATGTGTAAGGTTGGGAATTTTGTATAATAATTCACTATATTCTTCCATAACTTTAGAATTTTGCTCTTCTAGTTTTTTTATGGATTCCCCCAGTGTCTTCATGCGTTCAACTTCCTCGTCAGATGGTTTTTGCTTTGATTTTTTATTTTTTTCCTCCCTTAGTTCATCAATTTTTCCTATATTTTCACGCCTTACTTCATCCAACTCAAGCAATCTATTGATATTCACATCAACATTTCTGTTTTTACAATTTTGTTTTATTGTCCCTGCATTTTCACGAATGAATTTGATGTCTAACATAATAATAATTAACAATTAACAATGAGCAATTAACAAATAACTAATCCGTTAGTTATTAATTGTAAGTTGTTAATAAAGATTAGCACTAATTAAAAAATTTAGAATATGATACCCATCCATACCTAAAGTTAACACTATAGGTATTATTGAAAAAAGCAATGTCATTCCCGCGAAGGCGGGAATCCAGGCAAAAGGCGTATTGCTTACTTAATTTGGATTCCCGCCTTCGCGGGAATGACACAGTTGAAAGCTGTTCCTGCCAAGACAAAAAATGCTGTGCTTAAATCTGATTTATCTGAATTGTTAATTGAAATACCTATAATTTTAATTCTTTAGTGATTTTTTTTAATTCAGGTAATATTTTTTTATACAAAACATCATTTAAGCCTATCAAATCTTGATCCAAGACCTTATCAAGTCCAAACCATCTTGATTCAATTGCTTCACGGTCGGAAAATTTACCATCACCGCTTTTTATACTGCATAAAAAAGGTAATAAATAAACTTGGTACTTCCACCATTTTCCCGCTTGGTCCTCTACTCCCACATATGGTAAAAATTTTTCAACATTTACGTTATAACCGGTTTCTTCTCTCATCTCTCTTTTAATGTTTTCAAGTAATGACTCTCCTATTTCCATACTACCTCCGGGAAACTCCCATTTTTTATGATACTCTTTTCTAAAAGGATCATTTCTTAAAAGCATTAAGACTTTTTTATCTTTGATTAAAATACCAATCGGCACCACTATATGCCGAGGACCATATGATTTATCAAGGTGATATTTCATCATTGTCAGCGCTTTGCCACGATGACTTAAACCGTTCTTTTCCACAACATCCATCTGTGAATATGTTTTATGTTTTTCCTTTATATAAAATATTGGATCATAACACATACCGACCGCCTCAAAACTTTCCTTTTCACTGATTATATAGCCATTTTTCTTGCCTATGGCTACAAAAATACTATCTTCATCCGGGTTAAATAGCGCGAGGGCTGACTGAAAACTGGCAGATCGATCGGTATCCTGAAGACCTCTCATTTTTTTCATTAGTGTACTCCTCCTCTCTTCGTCCGAACCTGCTATTCTGGCGGTTTTTACTCCGGGCCATCCGTCCAGCTTATCAACAAACAAACCCGTGTCATCCGCCAAAGCGCAATAACCTGTTTTATTAGCATAATACTTTGCTTTTAAAATTGCATTTCCTTCAATCGTATCTTCCGTTTCCTCAGGTTCAGGAATGGATGTATCAATATCTTGTAGACTTATAAAATCAATGCTCTGATTATCTAAAAAAGAGCTGATCTCTTCAAATTTTCCTTGATTTCCGGTGGCTATCAAAATTTTATTCATATTATACTATTCTTTCAATATATTTTTTTATTTTACTGGATTTAAACCTATCCTTTTGATACGGCTGCAAACGAACGATTTGTATTTTCAAATTCATTTCCGTTATTGCATCTGCCAATTTGTCAACAAATACTTTTTGGTCGTAGCCAAGACCAATAATATCGGGCTTTACTTCTGATATTATTTTATATGGATCATTTTTATAGCCCAACACTGCCCGGTCGATTAGATCAATATGCTTTAAAAAATCAACTCGTTCTTTTTCATCGTGAAGTGCTCCGACAGATTTTATCTTCTCAACATTTACATCTCTGGCTACAGCAACAATTAAGCGATCGGCGTATTCCTTCGCCTCTTTGAACATATGAATATGACCGGCATGCACCACGTCAAATGTGCCAAACAACAAAATTTTTTTCATAAATAACTAATGATCTCTGGCCTCCGGTTTTATTAATGGAAAAAGTACACACTCTCTAATCGGGCGATCCTCTAAGAATGAAAATAAGCGTTCAGAAACCCCAAAACCCGTAGTAGGTGGCATTCCATGCTCAAGTGCTTCAACAAAATCACTATCGTGCATTTGCGCTTCCTTGTCACCGGCCTCCCTCATTGCAGCCTGCTGTTTAAATCTCTCAGCTTGATCGATCGGATCGTTCAATTCCGAATATCCATTTCCCAGCTCACTACCGGCAACAATAATTTGATATCTTTCGGTTAATTCAGGATTATCAGCCTGTCTTTTAGCCAGTGGCGAAACAACTACCGGATGATTTATTAAAAAGGCCGGTCCTTTGATCTGTTTTCGGCACACTTTCCACAAGGAATCTATCAATCGTCCTCGTGACTGATTATCAACATAATCAATCTTCATTTCATCTAATTTTTTTCTGATATCAGCGTCACTTGCTTTCAAAATATTAATTCCAGTGACTTCTTTTATTGTCTCTGTATAATCTATTTCTTCCCATTTTCCACCAAAATCAATATTCTTGAATTCACCTATGTCAAAGCTCATGGTATCAAAAGTTTCTTTTACTATGTATTTGTACAATTTTTCCACTAATTCCATACCCATTCGATAATCCGCATAAGCCCAATAAAATTCCATCTGAGTGTAATCTTGGAGATGCTCTCTACTCATGCCTTCGTTTCTAAATTGTCTGCCAATTTCAAATGTTTTTTCAAAACCGGCCACCATTAAACGTTTTTGCCACAGCTCCCCCATGGAAATCCTAAGATACACGTCCAAATCCAGAGCGTTGTGGTGAGTAATAAATGCTTCTGCGTCAGCTCCGCCCGGTGTAACTTCCAATACCGGAGTTTCAACTTCCAAAAAACCTTCGCCTAACAAAAAATTTCTAACCGACTGCCAAAACTTAGCTTTTCTTATAAAAATCTGTTTTTCTTCCGGATTAATTAACAAATCAAGATATCTTTTACGCAAACGCTTTTCTTCATCTTGTAATCCATGAAATTTATCAGGTAGTGGTAATAGAGATTTTGAAAGCAACTTCCAATCTGAAACCAATATGGATTCCTCCCCTTTTTTTGTTAAAAATTTTTCACCACTGACAAAAACTATGTCAGCAATATCTATTTTTTTTGTAAAAATCTTATAAGATCCTTTTTTAATCTCGTCTTGCTTGAATACAATCTGAATCTTTCCACTTTCATCCTGTAACTGACAAAAAGTTAATTTCCCCATTTCTCTTTTTAATACAATCCTACCCACCACAAAAAACTTATCCCCTATATCCCCATCATGAACTTGCTTTATTGAATGCTGACGCTTTGATTTTGATGGATATGGATTGACCCCATTGTCTTTTAGGTCTTTTAATTTTTTTAGACGAACCTCACGCTCATCATTAATATTAACGTTGTCTTTCTGATTCATATATAAAAATTAAGCACTTAAATTGCCTTTATTTACTTAAATATAATACCAAATAATGTATAAAAATTCAAATGGAAAAAAATATATAAAACAATCTGATTATTTGGCTTAATTTAAATAAATAATTAAAAATAAGTCGATATTGACTGTAGCTTTTTTTTCTGATATCATATAAAATCGTTATTTTAAAATACAAAAGGAGCTAAAAATGAACAAAAACCGGGTAAAAATGACCAAATGGAAAATGTTGCACTTATGTCACGCTATGATGGGAGCGGATATATTCCCGTCGAAATTGGAGGAAGAGTTGATATTGAAGATCAATTATAAGAATATTAATTCTTTAAAAACATCATTCAGGCGATTTGCCAATATGGAAAGATTTGTTGAATTTGTGCGTATTGAGGGTATTGAAGATCATTTTCGCTGGTCAAAAAATTTTTTGTACCAAGAGGCCGGATTTTTCCCAGGAATGTTCACCGGTGAACTGAATGAATCTTTAGAAATTCTTCACCAGTTACAAAAAATCCGTAATGGTCTGATTGACTTGACCAAAAAAAATCATTTTTCATTCCCATTCTCATCACAAAATGTCAGAATACTAAAAAATCCAAGGTTTATTAATCCTTATGGCAGTCTCTTGAGAGAATTGGAATTATGTATTGAAAATAATTTTAGT
Organism: Candidatus Magasanikiibacteriota bacterium; assembly: GCA_014729395.1. Lineage (GTDB taxonomy): Bacteria > Patescibacteriota > Patescibacteriia > Magasanikbacterales > UBA922 > WJJZ01. Next base: position 19,135 of record WJJZ01000014.1, on the reverse strand, counting down.
CAAGCAAAACTGCGTATACCCAATAGTTCATGTTTTAGTCGGAATGAAGAATATATTGATTATGATGAAGGATTATTCGAAGAATTTATTGATTTTATGATTATGGCCGGAGTACTTGAGGACGTTGGCAAAGGATCGGGTATGTTTGGGAGAGTTTGGCAAATTAATGTTGCTAGACATCAAAAAATACGATCCCTGATTTTTACCCCACTTGAACTTTACCTGCCCAAATAATTTTTCAGCTATTATAACTTCCTTTTTTTGAGGAAGTTTTTTATTTAGTTTACTTCGATGATTTTATATAATTGTAATCCGGATGGCACTTCAACTTCAACTTCATCACCTTCTTTTTTACCAAGGAATGCATTTCCCAATGGAGATTCATTGGAGATCTTTCCACTACTTGGATCGGCCTCTTGTTGGCCAACTATCTTATATTCTTTGCTTACTCCGTTTAAAGTAACTTTTATATTTGATCCGACTTCAATGATGCCGTCAGACGATCCGGTTTCAGTAATAACAACCGAGCTGTCAATTATATTTTCCAACTCTTTGACCCGGCTTTGTGCCCATGCCATATCCTCTCTTGCCGCATGATATTCAGCGTTTTCCGAAAGATCACCAAGCTGTTTGGCTTCATCTATTCTATTTGCCAAATCGGGAATTTTATTTTGCTTTAAATCTTGCAATTCCTTTTTTAAATCTTCTAATTTATCGGCACTAATGTACTGTTGATTTTCATCATTTGTCATACGCTTTTTTAAAAAAATACAGCCGCTTGTTGCGGTTAAAATTAGTATATCAAAATTGAAATAATGGTCAAATTTTAATATCCACAGTAATGTTCAGGTTGATTATATACTATTATTGATACCTATATTCATACCACCACTGATAAAATTCACGAGCCACGGGAATAGCCACAATACCACCTTCACCCCCCTCTTCAATTAAAACCGTAATTACTATTTCCGGATTATAAAACGGAGCAAACGAAGTGAACCATGCATGAGTATCAGCAGAATTACTCCATTGAGCAGTACCTGTTTTTCCGGCAATCGAAATAGGTAAACCTTTCAATATTTGACAGGTACCATGATCAACGCAGTCCTTCATACCCCAACGAATAGTATTGATATTTTCCTCCGATATAAAGGTATCCCGGATCACTTCCGGATGCGTATATTTGGTTTCTTTTGTCAACGGATTTGTAGTTGCTCGTACAATTCTGGGCTTGTAAAGGGTACCGCCATTAGCGACTGTTGCTGTCATATTGGCAATTTGTAGAGGTGTTACCAACAAGTCACCTTGACCGATTGATAAATTATATGTATCACCAACATACCATCTTTCACCTTTTTTTTCTTCTTTCCATTCTTTTGAAGGCAAAAACCCCGGTTCCTCGCCAGGCAAATCAATTCCCAATTTCGTACCAAATCCAAATAAAGATAAATATTCCTTAATTCTTTTAACACCTAAACCCGCAAAATCTTTGTACCCCCCTCCTATATAATAATAAAAAGTATTAACAGACCAGGCTAATGATTTTCTAACATTAGTTGACCCATGTCCTCCGGATAACCAGTCCGGAAAAAACCAGGGCCCGACATTTATACCACCGGTACTTAGAAAAGATGTGACTGAGTTGATTATTCCCTCTTGTAAAGCGGCGGCAGCTATTGCGGGTTTAATAGTGGATCCTGACGGATACGTACCCGCAATCGCACGATTAAATAAAGGCTTGTCTTCATTTTTTAGATATTGCTGATATTTACTCACGTCAATTCCGCCGGAAAAATCATTATTGTCAAAGCCCGGCAGACTCACCAGTGCAATAATTTCACCGCTTCTAGGGTCCAAAGCTATCGCCGACGCTCTGGTTTTTTCATTTTCAGTTAGTGTACTTTTTAAAATTTGCTCCAATTTTTTTTGCACTTCAATATCTATACTTAAAATCAAATGTGATCCCGGAATCGGAGCTTCCTGTGATATTTCCGATCTTTCCTTCCCCCAAGCATCCACTTCTACTCTCTCCCTGCCATATATACCGCGTAATACTGATTCATATGTTTTTTCAACTCCTGTTTTTCCTATATAATCAGAAGGCAAATAACCATTGTCATATAATTCCTCCAATTCCTGCGGACTCAATTTTCCCTGATATCCCAATATATGAGCCAATGATGTCGCCCGTGAACTACTAGTATAATACAAATCATAATTATCAAAATCATTCAAATATAATCTTTTGGAACCTCTTTTAATATGAATGCCCGGCAAATCGGAATTTTTTATTAAAATTTTTAAAGCTGTTTCATAATCAATATCTTCTCTAATTATAATTGACTCATGACTATATGAACCGTAACGATTGAAGATGTCTTTTATTTCATTACTACTTTCACCTGTAATATCCGCCAATCTGTCAATTACAAGTTCCCTTTTTTCTTTATCCCTGGGTAAATACTGTGGCATTAATGCAATTGAAAAATTTGGTATATTTTTTGCCAGCTGAACTAAATTTCTATCATAAATCAAACCTCTTTCCGATGCTATAGGTATAATTCTCTGTCTATTGTCCTCAGCCATTGACCTGTAGTCGGAACCTTTAATTATTTGCAAATAAAACACCCGACCCAGTAAACCAAAAAAAAATAAAAGTAAAAACAATGTAAATAAAAAAATTCTTGTTTCAGTCAAACTACTGCCAAGGTATTTATTTTTTTTTAGTCCCTCCGGTTTCATTCCTGATAAATTCTTCAAATCAAATGATCCTTCTACCCAATTATTTTTATATTTACCTTTCAAATCAACAAGAGACTCCTCTTCCAAGTCCGGAGTAAAAAAAATATTTTTTGTGTTTGCTTCATTCACACTATAGCCTGTTAACTAAAAAATTTGTATTATTTTGCTTTTTATGTGAGAAATAAAAACTTAATAAGTAAATAATCCCGACTAAAGCGCAGGTTAGTATCATCTCCCACAGTAAAATATAATAAAACTGACTTTGTGGATAATTAATATCAAAACCAAAAAAAATCAACATTAATAAAATAATAATATATATTAGACGATATAAAAAAATAGAGAAAAAAGATAATGAAATTGCCGTATACCATGATTGATTTGTAAAAATTAACTGATAAAACCAATAACTTATCAATATACTGACGGTACTGGAAAAAAGAATGAGGCCAAATGGTGTGACAGCAAACAATTCAATTATAAAAAAAGATAAAAATGCAACCCAAACAATAAAACCGGACTCCCACCAAACCATCAATAAAATAAGGGCGGCAAATATTATATTAATTTTGGACCAAGGATATGGCAATATATAAGAAAGACCAATATTTAATATGGATAAGATGATAATGCCTACCAAAGCTAATAAAAATTGAAATAATAATTTCATATTATGAATTTGTAATGACAGACACGAATATTATTTTATCTAAGTCAACAAACGGTGAAAGAACAGCTTTTTGAAATGGCTGATAAGCCTCTTTTTCAACCACCTCTACATTACCGATAAGCAATCCTCTCGGTACACCCTCCTCTAATCCTGATGTTACTACCGTATCGCCAACATTTATTTTTTCATTTTGCGGTATAAAATTCATACGAACACTTATTCCATAACCACCCTCAACCAGACCGATACTTCTATCCTCATTGGTTAATGTGGCTGCGATCTTGCTCTGACTGTCATTAATCAATCTTACTACCGATATATCTTCCTCAACACGCAAAATTCTTCCGATTATAATACCGTTATTTACTATAACAGGATCCCCTTCATTTATATTATAATTTTGACCTTTATCCAATATCACAGTACTACCCACGGGATCAATATTTTCTCCAACAACTTCAGCGCCAATATATTCATAATTATTATGTTCATCATAAAAATTCAGCTGAGTTCTCAATTTTTGATTTTCTTCTTTTAATAAATCCAGTTGGACCTGATCCACCTGTACAGATAATAATTTATCTTCCAATTCCTTATATTTAGTTTTCATTTCCTCCAATTCTTCCACCCTATCAATTTCTTCAGGATTGATCCAATAACTCCAGGTATACATTGCTTTTGATCCCGGCACAATTAGTCTTCTAAAAAAATTTTCTACAGGCAATAACCAACCGACATAATGTAATAAAATAATAAAAAAAATAAAAAAACTAATAGAAATGAGGGTCTTTTTTCTATTTAAATTCATATTTATTTATTACTGCGTTTTTTTGTTTCTCTGGCAGAAGGTAATGAGACTTCTTTTAATATTTTTTCTTCGTCAAGCAAAATACCCGTCCCCCTTACGACAGCGGTTAGCGGATCATCCGCTATCCTAACCGGTATTTCAGCCATAGTGGCAATTACTTGATCCAAACCTCGTAGAAGTGAACCGCCACCGGTCAACAAAATTCCCCTTTCATGAATATCAGCAGTCAGCTCCGGTGGTGTAACTTCCAAGGTCATCTTTATATGATCAACTATGGCTTTTATTGAGCGATCAAGCGCTTCTTTAATATGTTCATTGGAGACCATCACTTCCCTTGGCAATCCGGTGACAACATCACGGCCACGCATGGGAAATTCCATTTTTTCTTCTTGTCTCATTGCTGATCCTATTTTTATTTTAATCTGCTCAGCATAGGTTTCTCCTACCAACAGATTGAATACTTCCCTAGCATACTGAATAATATTTTTGTTCAGTTCGTCACCGGCAATAGTTGTTGATTTCCAAGTTACTATACCGCCCAAAGAAATTACTGCTACTTCCGTATTGCCACCACCAATATCAACAATCATATTACCGACAGGATCTTCGATTGGCATTCTTGATCCAACAGCGGCTGCCAATGGTTCTTGTACCACATATACTTCCCTGGCACCGGCAGCAATACAGGCGTCCTCAACCGCCTTGGTCTCAACTTCTGTTACTTCCAAGGGTACGCAAATAACCACTCTTGGTCTTGCCATAAAAGTAAAACTGCCTTCATGTACCTTTTCTATAAAATATTTTAACATTTTTTCGGTTACCTCATAATCTGAAATAATTCCATGTGTCAATGGTCGTGTTAACTGAATATGTGGAGGTGTTTTACCAAGCATGTTTTTTGCTTCATTACCAACAGACAAAATTTGTTCAGTTTTGATGTTAACTGCCACAACCGATGGTTCATTAATTACAATACCCTTATCTCTTACATACAAAAGAGTGTTGGCCGTTCCCAGGTCAACACCTAAATCTTTGCTGAATTTTTTAAATACCGAATTGAACATGTATCTCTAATTGTTTATTGTTTCAATAATTCTACAATCTCATTAATTGGAATTAGCGTACTCGTCTTCTCGTTGCGCTTTTTTAATTCCACACTATCATCCAATAATGTTTTTTCACTAATAACCAACCTCTTTGGAATTCCAATCAGATCCGCATCAGCAAATTTCTCACCTGCTCTCAGTTCATTTCTATCGTCCAGCAAAACTTCAAATCCGCTGTTTTTTAATCTTTCATAAACTTCTTCAACCACTTTTACTTGTTTATCATCTTTTACCAGTGATATCAAATGAATTTGAAAAGGGGCTACGGATTCGGGCCACAAAATTCCGTCTTTATCATTATTTAATTCAACAATTGATCCCAGCAATCGCGATGGACTCATACCATATGAACCCATATACACATATTCATCCTCTCCTTTTTCATTTGCAAATTTCAAATCAAATGCCTTTGAATATTTGTAACCCAACGAATAAATATCACCGACTTCAATCGCTTTTTTTTCAGTTAAATCGTTTTTAGATAATTTTAAATCAAAATCTCTGACTATTTCATCGTTATAATCTTCTTTATTTATGGCAATTTTTTTCTCTTCATCGACTATATAAATTAAATCTTCTCCGGCTTCAGATAAAGTTTGAAATTCAAAAGAATATTTGGAAAAACTGCCACCGGAAGAAATAGTAATATATGTTTTATCTCCCATACCCAACCTTTCAAATACATTCATATATACATGTTTCATTTTCTCATAAAAATCATCATGTTCATCTTTCGATCTGGAAAATGAATACAAATCTTTCATAGAAAACTCTCGCAAACGCATTAAGCCTGATTTAGCTCTGGCTTCGTTGCGAAATTTTGTTTGAATTTGATAAGGATAAAATGGCAGATCTTTGTACGAAGACACATAATGACTCATAATCCGTGCAATTGGTTCTTCATGAGTAAATCCCAAACCAAGTTCCGTACCGCTTGACAATTTTGTTTTAAACCAATTATCAACCACCTCGTCGCTCCATCTGTTTGTCTTCTCCCAAACTTGTTTTTCTTGTAAAACCGTCATAAAAATTTCCTGACCACCGACATTGTTCATTTCATCACGAATTATATCTTCGATTTTTTTTATTACCCTAAATCCCAGAGGAAGAAGTGTGTATACGCCGGCCATTTCTTTGAAAACAAAACCCGCTTTTATAAGAAGTTTTGCATTTGTTGATACCTCATCGGCCGGTGTTTCCTTTCTAGTTTTCACGAACAACTTTGATTGCCTCATAAAATTATGCATTAGATTTTTTTGTTGAATATATAAATGTTAGTGTTAATACCAATATCAAAATAAATACAGTAAAATTAAGAACTGATAACAGGCCCTTGCCTTGTAAAAAAAGCAGAATCACCAATATTGCTGATAAAAATAAAGAATCCCTAAAACTTCTTTTTACCATCTTATAAATTTGAACATTTTTTGCCAAAAAATAATATATTGCCAATATAAAAATTGATATGGTTCCAAATAAGGCTAAAAATAAACTTGTATAAAATAACATAAAACCTATCCAGTTTGTTTCAAAAGGATTTATATTCATTATTACCAAAACCCAGGCTGCCCAACACATAGACGAGCTTAATAACATGGAAAAGAGATATTGTCTAAAAGTCATATCTTTTTTTAATAAAAAGTAGCCTTTTGATGGCTACTGTTATTTTATAATGTTTATATACAGTTGGCAAGTCTTGTCCCCTATGCCAAATAACGTATCCTATCTACTTCTTTTTTACCCAATTCTTTATTTATTTTTTTCACTATTTTTGCCTGATTAAGCCTAATTTCTTGGGCAGCTACTGAACTGGAGCAAGAAATAGTCAGAGTCCTGTTTTTTAAAAAAAGAGGCTTGGCATGTTTGGCTATATCATTATCAAACATATTTTTTAATACTTTTTCCGTAATTTCAACAATTTGCGAGGCTTCCACTTGCTTTTTTAAATCATTTTGAGAATTCATTTTATTATCAAGGGCTTTACCCAATGGAGTAAAATTCATGATTTATTATTTAATTCTATATTAATATAATAGTACAGTTTAACAACTAAATCAAATCTAAAAATAAAAATTAAATTTTCCTGTAACCGCAAACATCTTTAAAATCGCAATATTTACATTTGAATTTACTTGGTGTAGCTTTAAAATTTCCATTTTGTATTTCATCTATTGATTTTACAATTTTCTTTTTAATCTTATCAATTTCTTTCTCTTTACCCAAAAAAGAAACTTGTAAATTGTCATTTAAATAATAAAAAGTCAGCTTGTCTACCAAACCTAAATTTTTATATTCAGGTAAAGTCTCGGCAGCCATTTGATAAATTAACAATTGATCCTTGTCGTTGGTAGATAATTTTTCCTTAGACTTTCCGGTTTTATAGTCTATTATTTCCAGTTTATTATCATCAATTTTATCAACTCGATCAATACTACCTCTTATCAAATAATTGCCGACTTTAATCTTAAACCATTTTTCCAAAGCTACCGGAATAGTCCAGTTATTTTCCTGTGAACTATAAAAAGCTTTTAATATTTTTTTTCCTTTTTTATAATAAGTTTCTCGTTGCTGTTTACTTTTGTACCAATCTTCAATCCAATTCTCTTCGTATATTTTAATCAATTTAGCAACCGGTGGTACTTTAATATTTGATTTTACAACGGTCTCTTTTGGCAACCCAAACAAAGAATCCTGCTTTACTTCATTTAACTGCTGAATTTTACTATAAAATTTTTGCATGGTAGAATGCATGCTTTTTCCAAAACTAAAGCTGGCATTTCCTTTTGTTTGTAATTTTAAAATATAATTTAATTTATACTGATAAGGACAGGTTTCATAACTGCGAATTTGAGAAAATGAAAAAGTCTTGGGTAATTCATAAATCATTTCCGCTTTCTCTTCTACAGACTTTGATTCTTTTGGCAAAAATTTAATCACCGACCCTGTTTCGTCTTTTGCTTTATTTTTACTGTCAAAGCCAAGCTCTACTAGAAATTTGCTGATTTTCTTTTTCCTTACACCACCATAATAATCAGCGGATGTAAAAAATAATCTATCCTCTGCTCTGGTAATAGCGACATAAAAAAGCCTTCTTTCTTCTTGTTCGTGAATATCTCCTTCCGGCAAATCTTCTTTGATTAGAGATCTTGGAATTTTAATTGCTTCGGATCTCCTTCTGGTTGGAAATCTGTCTTGAACCAAATTTACCAAAAAAACATATTTATATTCCAAACCCTTTGCTCCATGAATAGTCATAATATTAACCGAATCCGGTGTATCTTCCGGCTGGTAAAGATTTCCATCATCTCCCGACTCCAAAAGTGACAAATAATATTCTATAAAACTGGATACTGTTGCTTCCGGATTGGCATTTTCGTATTTATCAATGTATTCAAAAAATTGCTTTATGTGGTAAATTTCTCTGATTACTTTTGCTTGCCCACGATCCTCACCTTCAATAAGATATTTCAAATAACCGCTTTTGTCCAAAAATTCATAAAGAACTTTACTTGGTTTTTCAAATCTGGCTGTCTTCATTCCATTGTGAATCAATTTCAATAATTCGTCACAAGTCTTTATCCCTTCTTTTGATAATCCAAATTCTTGCGCTTTTTTCAAAGCTGTGTAATATGAAATGGTTTTTCGCTTTGCCGTACTTGTTATTTTTTGTAAATCATTTTCACTAAAATTCCAAAAAGGGAGTTTTAAAAGTCTGAATACCAATATCGATTCATGATAATTATCGATCAGTTTCAAAAAATTTACACTATCAATTACTATTGCCTGCCTGAACAAACCGCTTGAAGCAAGAAATTCGTATGGTATCCCGGCAGATTCCATAGCATTAACGAAAACTTCCGCATGATTGTTGGCTCTTACTAAAATCGCAAAATCATCCCACAGACATTTTTTGTTTTGCTTTATTTCAGTAATTTTATTTATTACCTCTCTCACCTCACTATCAACGTCTTTACAATGTAAAAAATTGACAATTCCGGATTCATCGTTTCTTTTATTTTTACCTGAAAATTTTAATTTTTTATCGATCTCAAGTTTAACCTCCAATCTATCCGGATTATTATATTGAATTGAATCATAAGCAATGTCTAAAATTGCCTGATGAGAACGATAATTTTTATTCAATACCAAATCTTTGCAATTTCTATAATCATCTTTAAAGCGCATTATATTTGATACAGAAGCTCCTCTGAAGGCATAAATGGATTGATCATCATCCCCCACCACTGTTAATTGTGCTTTTTTTGATATTAATTTTACCAATTCGTATTGTGCATAATTCACGTCTTGAAATTCATCGACCAAAATATATTTGTATTGATTTTGCAGCAACTCTGCAATTTTCTTATTTTTTCTGATCAATTTTACCGTGTAAAAAATCAGATCTCCAAAATCCATTGCATTATTATCAAGAAGCATTTGATTGTATTGATGATACAATGTGGCCACTTCTTTCAGACGACTTTTTTCGTCAATATTTTTATTGTCCTTATCAATCTCAATATTTTCCGCATATTCCATATATTCTGAAGCTTCGATCAGCTCATCCTTACATTTGGAGAAATGTTTTAATAATTCATGGATATGTTTAGTGGGGTTTCCCAATGGCCGATAATAATCAAATTCAAATTCATATAAATTTTCTCTCATCATAAGCCAAGTTTCGGTCTCAGTTAATAATTTGAAAGAATTACTCAATCCAATGTCTATGGCATGACTTTCCAAAATTCTTTGACAAAAAGTATGAAAAGTTGAAATTTGCAAGTCAAGATATCCTACGGCATTTTCATCCTTTATATTACCTAGCATCTCATCGACCCTAAGTTCCATTTCTGCGGCTGCCTTGTCCGTAAAAGTCAAAGCCAAAATTTCTTCAGGTTTTGCCAAACCTTTTTTGATAAGATGAATAATTTTATTCGTTATTACAGAAGTTTTACCGGTTCCCGCCCCGGCAACAATAAGAAGAGGGCCGTCGCTATATTCGACGGCCTGTTTTTGGAAATTGTTTAAGGCGTAATCACTCATTCTTCTTTGATTACTGATTTACGGATACAGACCGATTTACGGATATTTTTTCAATCCGTAAATCAGTTTCAACCGTAATCCGTCAGTTATATAAATCTTAAACTCCGGGTAAAACCCCCAACGCATCATTAAACCTATTAATAAAATTAAATAACCCCACCACTGCGGTAATTTCCACAATCTGATTTTCATTATAATATTCTTTTAAGTTATTAAATACTTCTTCAGGTAATTTATAAGCCTCTTTGGTCGTAATATGAGCATATTTCAAGGCCACCATTTCTTTTTCCTCCATCTCTTCAACTCTTTTTTCAACTTCGTCCACCAACTCTTCCTTCATTCCCATTGATTCTAATTTCTTACTGGTGACTTTTACACAATATTCACATTCGTTTATCTTAGAAACATGATAAGCTATTGTCCATTTTAATTCTTCTGAAACTTCCTCTGAACCCATTGTTGCTTTCATAAGACCGGCAAAGTGCTTCAAAATCTTCGGTTTGTGAGCCATCACCTGGGCCCATTCGGGAATTTTCCCTAATTTTTCCTCCCATGTGTGATACATTATTTGTATATCTTCAGGTACGTCGTCGGAACTTAACATTGAAACTCTGGCTTTTATATTACTCATATTATTGCTTAATATTTATATTATTTAGTCAATATTATCAAATATCAATTATTGATTCAAATTTTAATATGTTCGTCAAGAGATTTTACCAGATTATCAAATTTTTCTTTATATTCAGCATCCAATTCATTTTTATCTTTTGAAAAACTTTTTTCCACATTGGATATATGGATCTTTTCATACACAACACACATTTTAAAAGCATGTAAAACGGGTAACAAATTTTCCGCACATCTGACGCCACCAAATCCGCCATTGGATACTGTACACAAACCAACCGGCTTATCTTCATACTCTTTAAAAGCATAATCGAGCAAAATCTTCAGTTCACCCGGATAACCGTGATTATATTCAGGTGTAACTATTATTAAAGCGTCAGCTTTGGTGGCAATTTTTCGCCAATCGGCCGCCTTTTCATCTTCCATCCAAGCCGCGACCGTATATGGGGTTATCATTTTACGAACATCTACCAGACGGGAACTTACATTATGCTTTTTTAACAGTTCAAAAAAGTATAAAGCTACTTTTTCAGACCGTCGACCATTTCTTGCTGTCCCAAGCACCAAAGGCATGTATGGTTTTTTACTCATATTTTATTATTAATACTATATTTATTATAACACAAATAAAAGAAGAGACCATAAAGATCTCTCCAAAAAAAACGTAGGTAGTTGTATTAAAATTTGGCAAACATCGTATTGCAACCGGGGCAAATGTAAAATCGTGCCGTTTTTTTTATAAGTCGACGATCTTTTTTGCACCTCCTGCAATATTTATTTAACACTTTTGGGAACATACCCCTCCGGTGTCCAAATTTCTCTATCGCTCTTTTGAAGCAGGGATTCATACACTACCTCCTTGTTTTGCGTACCCCCTTATGAAAAGAACAAAAAAATAGACCGTTAGATCTATTCTTTATTGGGCTGACAATTACATTCAGGACCGCAATTTGAGTGACAGTCTTTGCAGCATGTGCCGCCATCACAACATCTATTCATTTCATTTAATACAGTTTCGCACTTTTGGCATTTATTTTCTTCCATAATTTATTTATTTAGAAGTTATCTGTTTATAATTATAAATTTTTATTAAAATGCTGTCAAATTACAAAACACGATTCACGATACACATATCACGATTCAAAATTTTTGTCTCGTGTTCCCTGCCAAAGGCAGGCATGAATTGTGTATCATGTATTAAATCTCCCCTATATCAATCACCCCATCATCTTTCATATCAGCTAAAACCAATTTAACTTGTACACCATCAATATTCTCTTCAATTATAACCTTGGCAGCATTCATATCTTTGATATGTTTATTTTTTTCTTCTTCTAAATCATCAAAAGCACTATGACCACCATAAGCTCCGCAATCTGTGTGATGAATCAAATATAAAGTTTGAATATCATGTAATTTTTTTGATAATTCAATTTGTGAAAGAATAAATTTAGCAGCTTCAGAATCTTTATTTAAAGCGATTTCTTTTACCACTCCGGCAATGGAAATAATATCACAGTCATTCATGATATTTTTTTCTTCCATCCAATTGTTTATTGCTTTAGTAAGGCGAAAATCCATGCAACGGATTAACGCGGACGAACATGTGTGGGACATATAAAAAGGCTTAAAAGGCCAGAAATGCCTGAAAGGCTGGAAAGGCCAAGGGTGAATTAAATTTTTTCCAGACTTAGTCAGAGGCGTGGAAAATTTTAAATTCTTTAATAAGACGAGTAGAAATTATTTTGTTCATTGTTACCAAAAAACCGCCTCTTACGAGACGGCTTTAGTTTACAATATTTTTCTATATTTCTCAAGATTAAATCGCTTCTCCCGGTGCGTCTAATTTCTTTCCACTATCTTTCATAACTCCTTTTTCAAATAAAATAGCCCCAAGTACGGTTACGAGAATTACAGCGAGTAATGCAGCGGCGGCGGTAACGCTATCCAATACATGGTAATTTATAGCTACAGCTACAAACACCAGACCAACCTCACCACGAATAGACATGGCAAGAGCAACCAATTTTCCTTCTTTTTTGTCTTTGAATAAATATTTCACGACATACTTACCATAGAAACCGACAATCGTTAAAATAATAGCCAGAATCCATGCTTTTGGCGCTAGTAAAGCTTCGCGCGGCAGCATGGTACCAATACTTACCAAGAAGCCTCCGACAAAAATATGCATATAGCCTTCTATTTTTTCCCAGGCACTGTGTTTTATTTCATTATCCACCTTTGACAAAACCACACCAATACCAAAGGCACCCAAAACAGGTTCCAAACCAACTACGGCTGCAAGAGCTCCGGCCATCATAAGAGCGCCAAAGAAAAATCTGGTATAAGGTCCGGTGCTGGTATCCAAATAATGTTTATCAAGATACTTGGCAATTTTATCAGCCACACCCCAACTCCATAAAGCATAAGCACCTCCGAAGAAAGCTACCACAGCCACACCGATCCAGACTATGCTCATAGCCTCTAAATGACCTTCTGACATCTTTGCCAGCACAGTTAGGACTAAGACACCCAAAATATCATCAATCACGGCTGCACCGACAATTTTGTTCCCCATGTTGGTTGACAATTTCCCGGCTCGCTTCAAGGCTTCAACCGACAAACCGACTGAAGTGGCAGTGAATACGCCCCCTAAAAATATTGCCGGCATCCAAGTCAATCCAAAACCATAGTGGCCTAACAGAGCAATAGAAACCAGAGGAATCAAAACACCACAAAAAGCGACAAGACTGGCAATACCGATATTTTTCTTGAGTAATTCCATATCAAAATGCAAACCGGCTTCAAACAAAATAAATAACACACCGGCCAGTCTGGCAATCTCTACACCCTCGGCATTTGGTTGCAACACACCAATCAACGCAGGTCCGGCGATAATACCCATAATGATCTTACCGGCCATCGGGGCAATACCGACTATCTTGGCCAAGCGCCCGCCAAAAGAAGCGAAAATTGCCAAAAATGCGATATCAATCAAGATTGGCATGATTGTGTTTATCTCATGATGATGAGAATGTTCCAGTGCTCCGCGCAGATAGTATAAAATAGCGGAGAAAGCAATTAGCTCTACAGCTAAAAGCAAAAATGATTTAATTTTTTGCATAAATATAAAATGCTTACGAGGCCTGCGAAGCTTACTAAGCTCACAAGGCTTTTTGTAATTTAAAACCGCCCCATTTGGGACGGCAATATTATACCTAAATTGTACTAAATTATCAAGATTTTTTTGGGGATAAATAAAAGGCTGGAAAAGCTTAAAAAACCTAAAAGGCTCAAAAGGCTATGGTTATAATAAATAAAAGAACCCCGCGCGTTACTCGTTCTATTGAACTTTCACGTGCGGGGTTTTGTTGTGTCTAATGAAAAGAAAATTCAGGCTTTGAGAACACAAGGCTCTAAGCATCGTGATGCTATAAATAAATTAAATATAAACAATCCGCCGATGTTTAGGAAGTGTTCCCCGTCTTCTCTACCGAAATTCGCATTCATCACTTCCGCCGTTGAGGTGCTCTCTGATTCTTCGCCGGTTTCAAAAAAACCAAGAACCTCATAGTTACGTCCTTCGATCGGTAGATTTTTTTTTGCTTTCAAAGTCTCCATGTTTTTCTCCTTTGTCTCCTATTTTGAGGAGACGTTTATCCTTGCCGAAATTGGAAATGAGGAAATTCAAGACTAACTTATTGTTAAAAGATCGATTTTAGAATTTAAATAAATCATAAAATTGTTGTGCTGTCAAGCTTGGTTCATAATTCATGAGACACAAGCGTCATGGGACCAAGCCTGCCTGCCGGCAGGCAGGGAACCAAGAACCAGCTCCAAGGACCCAAGGCGACAAGCACCTAGGACTTGCGGACGGCGAGGAAACGGAAGATCTCGTACCAGTCGTGGTCGTCCCAGCTCAGGTTGAGGCTCCGCTCGGAGCCGTCCCTGTAGAGGTAGGGCACGAACCGGTTGCCGTCCGAGCGGACACAAGACGAGCCGAGAGCGATCACGGGGAAGTCCCGCTGGATCTCGGGGAACATGGTCCCGAACGCCAGGAGCTCCGCGAGCGTCGCCGGACGCAGGTCGTTCTCCTCGAGATACGCCTCGACCTCGTCCGTGCTCGCCTTCTTGTTGAGGTGGACAAGCTCGAGCTTGGTCTCGGCGATACCCTCGCCCGCGACAGGGAAGTTGTCCGCGTTGATGTCGCTGTTCTTCCAGCCGTACTGACCGGCGGCGATCATCTCGGCGAGGCTCATCCCGTAATCGACGGAGACGACGTACTCGACCGACTTGGCGTTTACCTCCGAATGGGGATTCCGCAGGAAGGCCTGCAGGCTTTCCCGGGTGATTCTCGGGTTTTCTCCCTTGCTCTGCTCCACCAGCTCACCAATTTGCTCTACCGTAATCTTCATTTTTCGCTCCTTTCGCATCCGCTGTCAAACAGTTCTACACTTATAGCCCCTATGCTTTAAGCATATTACCGCTAAAACTAGCAGACACTTTTGTATTAGCCGAGGGTTTATCCCAAAGCTTTCTTTTGATCTGCTTTAAAAGCAAAAACAAACCTAAAGAAAGCAAGGATAAACCTTAATAAAATGAACCGATTTTAACGCTTAATAATAGCAGAAAAATAAGGTTTTGTCAAGCTAAGTTTATTAATTATTAGCTGAAATAAGCCAAAAATAACACCCGGCTTGGGTGTTTTATTTACTATTGAAGACTGACGCTAGAATTTTGAATTTCAAATTTTGAATCAATTTTTAATAATTCAATTATTTAATAATTTAAAATTCAATCGAAATTCAAAATTTTAAATTTAAAATTTATACTTAGCAGGCCTTTCTGGCTTTTCCAGCCTTTTAGGCCTTTCCTACATCTTTATACTTCCTCCCCACTCTAATCCTATTCATTTCTCTATCCAGTACTGCCTGTAATTTGGCAAAGTCAACATCTTGTCTATTTTTTGCTTCTTCCATTTGTTTTATAGCTCTTTCACGAGCTTCTTTGGCTCGTTCAATATCAATCTCTTCGGCCCTTTCAGCATTATCAGCCAAAATTATTAATTCATTGTTACCTCTTACCTCCAAAAAACCACCGGCAATGGCAATAGGATGTTCACCCTCTTTGTCTTCAATCCTAAGCTCACCGGCTTTCAGAACTGAAACCAGTGGGATGTGATTTGGTAAAACTGTAATCTCTCCGTTTATAGTAGGAATAGAAACCTGTTTTACTTCATCTTCATAGATAATTCGTTCAGGTGTGGCAATTTTGAATTTAATCATAATAAAATGCTTGAAAAGCCATAAATGCCTAAAAGGCTCAAAAGGCTCTTCTTTAAATATTACCCAAAAGCCTTTCCGGCCTTTCCGGCCTTTAAAGCTTTTCGAGCCTTTTTAAACTTCATCAATAGCCCCTTTCATGTAGAATGCCTGCTCTGATTTATCATCGTGTTTTCCATCCAAAATCTCACGGAAGCCTCTAATAGTATCTTCCAGCTTTACATATTTACCTTCTGAACCTGTAAAGGCTTCGGCCACAAAGAAAGGTTGTGATAAAAACTTCTGAATTTTTCTGGCTCTAGACACAGTCAATCTGTCTTCATCGGACAATTCTTCCATACCCAATATGGCAATAATATCCTGTAAATCTTTATATCGTTGTAGCACTTCTTGTACTTCTCTTGCGGTTTTATAGTGTTCCTCACCCACAATATTCGGATCGAGAATAGTAGAATTTGAGTCCAAAGGATCCACTGCAGGATAAATTCCAAGTTCAGACAAAGATCTGCTTAATACAACAGTTGAATCCAAGTGAGCAAACGTAGTCGCCGGGGCCGGATCTGTTAGATCGTCAGCCGGAACATAAACAGCCTGCACGGATGTAATTGAACCTTTGTTGGTTGAGGTGATTCTTTCTTGTAATAATCCCATTTCAGTGGCAAGAGTAGGTTGATAACCTACAGCCGATGGCATACGTCCAAGCAAAGCGGAAACTTCTGAACCGGCCTGGGTAAAACGGAAAATATTATCAACAAATAGCAACAAATCTCTTCCTTCTTCATCACGGAAATACTCGGCCATGGCAAGGGCTGTCAAAGCAACTCTGGCACGGGCTCCCGGTGGTTCATTCATTTGACCAAAAACCAGAGCGGTTTTATCAAGTACACCTGATTCCTCCATCTCCTGATATAGATCATTACCCTCTCTGGTTCTTTCCCCTACTCCGGCAAACATAGAATAACCACCATGCTCTTGGGCAATGTTTCTAATTAACTCTTGGATCAAAACAGTTTTCCCTACACCGGCTCCACCAAACAAACCGATTTTTCCACCTTTCAAGAATGGGCAAATAAGATCCACTACTTTGATACCGGTTTCTAAAATTTCATATTTAGTAGATTGATCGGTAAACTCCGGTGCCGGTCTGTGAATCGGATACTTATTTTCTGATTTGACCTCGCCCTTGCCATCAATGGATTCACCAACCACGTCAAACATTCGACCCAAGGTAACCTCACCTACTGGGACGGATATGGGAGCTCCGGTATCGACTACCTCTGCCCCTCTTTCCAAACCATCGGTCGTACTCATTGCAACGGTTCGTACCATATTTGACCCAAGATGCTGTTGCACCTCCATAACCAAATTCTTACCATCCGGTAATTTTGTTTCCACTGCATGGTAAATTTCCGGTAGCTTTTCCGGAAAATGCACATCGACCACTACGCCGATTATCTGTGATATTGTTCCCTTGTTATTTTGCATACGTTTTTAACGAATTAATATATTAATTAACGAGTAATGTGGATTAGTTGTATAAATAAATTCTTCCCATTCTAAATTTTAGCGATTACACTTCCCAGAAAAGACGTCTGTCATTCCCGCGTAGGCGGGAATCCAGTATACAAAGTTCGTTTTCCTGGATTCCCGCCTTCGCGGGAATGACAATTTGTTAGTTTATCTTAAATGAGGATGGGAACGACACAGCAAATGACATAGCATAAGTATATTTAATTCACACCACTCGTAAATTATTTATTCCAAGGCAGCCGCACCTGAGGCAATTTCTGCAATCTCTTGCGTGATACCGGCTTGGCGGGCTTTATTGAATGTTAATGTTAAATCTTCGATCATATCCCCGGCAGCATCACTGGCATTTCTCATAGCCAACATTCTGGCACTATGTTCACTGGCACTTGATTCTAAAAGTGCTTGATAAATTTGTGTTTCAACCAAACGGGGTAAAATAATATCCAAAACTTCTTCTTTACTCGGTTCAAAAACATAATCACTGATATCCAAGTCACTTTTGATATCAAAATCATCATCCTCTCCCGCTTCCTCAAGCATCTTTTCCAAATCAAATTCGGAAACAGGTAAAACTTGCCGTAATTTGGCAACTTGAGATATGGCTGACTGGTAATCAGTGTAGGCAACAACTACTTTGTCATATTTCTTTTCAATAAAATCATCAATAACCATTTTTGTTATCGGTAAAACATCATCCAATTTGGGAGTGTCTGATAATTCGGTAAAAGAAGCAATCAGGTCATAATCGTTCTTTTTGGCAAAACTAACTCCTTTTTTACCCACACCCAAAACATCTATTTCTATATTCTCACTTGGTTCTATTATAGAATCAAGTAATCTATGTCGGCTGATATTTTTTGGATCGGCTAATTCTTTGGCGATTTTTTTCAAAATGTTGGAGTTAAAACTACCACACAAACCACGATTTGATGTTACCAAAATTACTAATAATTTCTTTACCGGTCTGGTTTCAAGCAATGGCAATACTTTTTTTTGGCTTTTTGACAAATTCACCAACAAATCCCAAGCCAAACTCGCATAAGTCCTGGTATTTAAAGCAGCTTCAACCGCCCGCCTCATTTTTGCCGCCGCCACCATTTCCATGGCTTTGGTGATCTTGCGGGTATTTTTAACCGATTTTATTCGTCGTTGAATTATTTTTGTGTTTACAGCCATAACTAAATGCTTAAAAAGCTTGAAATGCCAGAAAGGCTTAAAAGGCTATTTATTCTCTAGAGTGTTCATTAATTTATAAAGTAAATAACCTACCTCGCCTCTCTTATTATTTATATACTCAAATTGTTTTTTATTAATAAATTTT
>WJJZ01000013.1 GCA_014729395.1 Candidatus Magasanikiibacteriota bacterium | reverse complement strand
TCCTCATTATAATGAAACCTCCTGTCAATATCAGCCATTTCTATCAAAGCTTCCCTGATTTTGTTCGGATTTGGTATGTTTCTAAATACAATATTTATATTGGCCGATGCAGTTTTTACATGCAAATCTCCATACCTGAACAAGGTCGAAAAAAAACCATGCACTTCTGTGGTCACATCTTGGATTCTAAACAGGTCAAGCTCTGAAATCGTACGTGAAAATAATCCATTTTGTTCAATATCAATAATTCTATCATTTGTTACAATCCATAAATCCAAATAATAATCCACAAACATGGCATAAAAAAACAAATAAATACTCAAATAATAAACACTGGCCAACAAAACAGCCAGTGGATAAAAAACCTGCCCATCTACCAAGTTGGGATACATACTTATAATCAAAAAATACAAAGCTACCGGAACCGCCATCAATAACAAAAATAATGACAAAATCGGTATAAAAGTTATTGGATGTCTTCGCAAAGTAAAAACAACCTTTTCATATTCTTTTTGCTTGATCAAAAATGCAACATTCATAAATATTAAGAGAACCAACTTGAGTTAAATATATGTATTGAAATCTGCCAATTCACATCCTGAAGTAAATACCAAGTATAATAGAGGGTAAGAATAGTTAAAACACCGATAAAAAATGAAACCACAAAACTGGCCAACGTAAAAGAAGCGCTCATGATTATATGATATATATTTACAAGAGAAAAAGCTACAAAAATAGCCAAAAAAACCAAGTATACTAATATAAATACATATAATGGTATTGAAACCATAACTAAAGATAAAAATTATATTAATCCTCCTTGCCCTTGTATCTTTTCACCCAAATGTTTATATGCTAATTTGGTTGCTTTTCTACCTCGTGGTGTCCTCTCTATCATGCCGATTTGCAATAAATAGGGTTCATAAATTGTCTCTACCGTATCCATTTCCTCTGAAATTGCGGCGGCCAGGGTGTTCAATCCAACCGGTCCACCATCAAACTTTCCCACTATTGATTCAAGTATTTTTCTATCGACTTCATCCAAACCAAAATCATCAACGCGCAGCATATCAAGAGCTGACCTTGCCACGGTTTCATCTATTATACCATTATGTTTAACCTCGGCATAATCCCTTATTCTTTTTAAGAGTCTGTTTGAAACACGAGGAGTTCGTCTTGATCTCTCCGCAATCATCTCTGCGGCTATTGGTTTTATATTAACATCAAGAATTTTGGCATTTCTTCTGATTATTTTATCTATATCCTCGGTTTCGTAAAAATTCAAATGATAAACATGACCGAAGCGATCGCGCAAAGGACTGGACAGTAAATTTAATTTTGTAGTAGCTCCAATTAATGTAAATTTTTCAAGAGGCATGCGAAGAGTGCGGGCGGCAGGTCCTTTGCCAACAATTATATCCAAGGCAAAGTCTTCCATTGCGCTGTATAAAACCTCCTCGATTGTTTTGTTCATACGATGAATTTCGTCAACAAACAAAACATCGCCACTCTTTAAATTGCTTAAAATAGCAGCCAAGTCACCCACTCTTTCCAAAGCGGGCCCCGCCGTTACTTTAATCTCTACTTTCATTTCCTTGGCGATTATATTTGCCAATGTTGTCTTGCCCAAACCGGGATTTCCATAAAGAAGTACATGTTCGATCGGTTCTTTTCTGTTCTTCGCCGCTTCCATGGAAATAAGTAAAGGTTCTTTAATGTGTTTTTGGCCGACAAATTCATCAATGCACTGGGGACGGAGAGTAATTTCCATTTTCATCTCTTCGTCTTCAAGTTTTGGATCGACCAATCTTGGTTCCAAATTTTCATCTAGTGAATATATTTCTTCTTCCATAGTGTATCTATTGTATCTTTTTATAATTAAAATTTCAATGGTCGATTTTAAATAAAATTATCTGTGGATAAATACATATAATAATTATTAAATCCAAAATTTTATGGCTGAAACAAAACAAAAAAAATTAGCTAACAAATTTTTTTGGTCGTATATTTTCAAATATGTTATAATGTAAAATGCTCGTAATAAATACAATATATTGTGGTCAAATTAATTTTGATACACTAAATATAGTCTTATAAATTTTCAATAAAATTTTATTAAAATAATATTCTTACATATATGGGACCAACTGATTCCAAATTCATACAAAACATTCATCTGGGCCAAAAGGATGATACTAAATTTATCTATAATGAAAATGGTCTCAAATTCAGGCGTGTTTTCAGCAAAGAAAATGTTAATCCGTTTGATATGGTTGAATACGAAAAAAGAAGTTCAGCTATTCGCGAACCTGACGGTTCGGTAATTTTTGAAATGAATGAAATTGAAATACCAAAAGAGTGGTCGCAAGTTGCTACAGATATAATAGCGCAAAAATATTTTAGAAAAACCGGGGTTCCCCAGTACAATGATGATGGCAGCCCCAAGCTTGATAAGGACGGATCACCCGTGCTTGGATCTGAAACCAGTGTCAAGCAAACCATTCACCGCATAGTCGGTACCTGGAAGTACTGGGGTGAAAAATATGGCTACTTTGCTTCCCCGGAAGATGCTCAAATTTTTTATGATGAACTGGTTGTAATGCATTTGAAGCAAATGTGTGCTCCAAATTCACCCCAATGGTTTAATACCGGTTTAAATTGGGCATATAATATAAATAGCGGAGCTCAAGGTCACTATTATGTTGACCCGGACACCGGTGCGATGACAAAATCGAGAGATGCTTATACTCATCCTCAACCACATGCTTGTTTTATCCAGTCTGTTGGAGATGACTTGGTAAATGAAGGCGGGATTATGGATCTGTGGACGAGAGAAGCCAGACTTTTTAAATACGGATCGGGAACCGGCACTAATTTTTCATCTCTGCGCGGTACCGGTGAACCACTTTCCGGAGGTGGCTTTTCCAGTGGCCTTATGAGCTGGCTTAAAATCGGTGATAGAGCGGCCGGTGCTATCAAATCGGGTGGAACTACCAGAAGAGCGGCTAAGATGGTTATACTTGATCTTGATCATCCTGACATACAGGATTTTATCAACTGGAAAGTGGAAGAAGAAAAAAAAGTTGCCGCTTTGATTGCGGCCGGCTATCCTTCTGATTATGAAGGTGAGGCTTACCAAACCGTTTCCGGCCAAAACTCAAACAATACTGTACGTGTTCCGAATAAATTCATGGAAGCGGTTGAAAGAGACGGCTCTTGGAACCTAACTTGGCGCACAGATGGAACCGTATGTAAAAAATTAAAAGCCAGAGATCTGTGGGAACAAATCTGTTATGCCGCTTGGGCATGTGCCGATCCCGGATTACAATTTCAAGACAATATTAATGAATGGCATACATGTTCTCAATCGGGACCTATTCGAGCTTCCAACCCTTGCAGTGAATATATGTTCTTGGACAATACCGCTTGCAATCTTGCATCCATAAATCTGGCAAAATTTTTTGATACTGAATCACAAAATTTTGATGTAGACAATTTCAAACATGCATGCAGGGTAATAACGGTTGTTTTGGAAATAAGTATATTAATGGCACAATTCCCCTCAAGAGAAATTGCCCAGGGCAGCTATGATTTCAGAACGCTAGGACTTGGATATGCCAATATCGGCTCCATGCTAATGACAGCCGGTATTCCCTATGATTCGAAAGAAGCCTATGCATTTACCGGATCTGTTACCGCCATTATGACCAGTGAAGCCTATAAAACAAGTGCGGAAATGGCAAAATTCTTAAGTCCTTTTCCAAAATATGAACTTAACAAAGAAGAAATGCTGCGAGTAATCAGAAACCACCGCAGAGCTTCTTTTAACAAAGAAGAGAGTGAATACGAAAAATTAACTATCAAGCCTACCGGTATTGACCCGGAATACGCACCCGCCTATCTACTGGCCGCTGCCAGAGAAAATTGGAATGAAGCTCTTGATATGGGAGAAAAATACGGATTTAGAAACGCTCAGACAACACTGCTCGCCCCAACCGGGACAATTGGATTATTAATGGACTGTAATACTACCGGAGTAGAGCCGGATTTTGCTTTGGTTAAATTTAAAAAACTGGCCGGCGGGGGTTATTTTAAAATCGTAAATGAAGCGGTTCCAAGCGCATTGAAAAATCTTGGTTATGATAAAAAACAAATAGATGAAATATTGCAATATATGCGAGGGATGGGGAAGATCAATAATGCACCCCATATAAATGAAGCCAGTCTGAAAGAAAAAGGATTCAATAATGAAGATATTAAAACACTTAACAAAGCTCTGGGAAGTGCATTTGAAATTCAATTCGTTTTTAACGTTTGGACATTGGGTGAGGATTGTTTGAAAAGATGCGGTTTTTCTTCGGATGAATTTAATGATACAAACTTCAACATGCTAAAAGCGATGGATTTTAGTGACGACCAGATCGAAGAAGCTAATGAATATGTTTGCGGTACAATGACCATCGAAGGCGCTCCGCACCTAAAAGAAGAACATTATCCGGTATTTGACTGCGCCAATACTTGCGGTAAAAAAGGTAAACGATACATTCACTGGAGCGGACACCTAAAAATGATGTCTGCGGCTCAAGCATTTATATCAGGGGCCATTTCAAAAACCATCAACATGCCAAACGAGGCAACAGTAGAAGATGTCAAAGAAGCTTATTGGCAATCATGGCAGCTATGTCTAAAAGCGGTTGCTCTCTATAGAGATGGATGTAAATTGAGTCAACCTTTGTCAACAAACAAAAAAACTAATAACGACGAAGAAGATAAAAAAGATAAAAATAATAATACTGAATATGAAGCGGAAACTAATGAAGAAAAAACACAGCTAACCGCTACCACATCGGTTAAGTTACCGCAAACAGAACCCGCATCCGTATCAGAAGCTATTGAGCAAGCGAGCCAACTGCTTCAGCAGCATATTCCCGGGACACAAGCTATGGAAAGTTATAGTAATGACGGCTCAGTCAAAGAGCATCGAATATATGTTCATGGTGAAAAAAGAAAATTACCGACAAAAAGAAGCGGCATAACCATTTCAGCAAAAATTGGCAATCAAAAAGTCTGGCTAAGAACAGGTGAATACCCTGACGGCAAGCTGGCTGAAGTATTTATTGATATGTACAAAGAAGGCGCCGCATTTCAAAGTATGTTAAACCTGTTTGCTATTTCTGTTTCAATGGCCTTGCAATATGGAGTGCCTCTTGAAAAACTGGTAAACAAATTCACTTTCACCAGATTTGAACCCGCCGGTTTCACTGATCACCCAAATATCAGAAGCTGTACCTCTGTAATTGATTTTATTTTCCGTGTTTTAGGCATGGAATACCTGGGAAGAACTGATTTTGTACAAGTACCGCCAAAGGGAATCAGGAGAAATAAATTTGAACAGATGGCAAGAATTGCCGAAAACAAACAAGAGAGTCTTAGTCTGAAAAATGATGTCAAAACTGAGGAAAAGACCGATGAAATAGAAATTGATGAAAACCAATTTACATTGCCAAGTTTGGAAGATAGCTCAAACAAAGACGCCATGGATGAGTCATTAAGTGAAATGATGGGTGATGCTCCCGCCTGCCCCACATGTGGACACATAACGGTACGAAACGGAAGTTGTTATAAGTGTTTAAACTGCGGAGATAGTCTGGGCTGCAGTTAAAAATTTCACTTGATTTTCATCTCTATTTTTCATTAGAGTCAAAACTTTGCTAAGATAAAAATAAGTGGTAGGTTATATGTGATAAACTTATTAATAATTTTTATCACTTATCACCTATCACTTATTTTTTCTTATTTAGAAAGCCTTTCATTTTCAATTATCTCTTAACTATATGAAAATCTATACCAAAACCGGTGATAATGGAGAAACCTCAATGCTGGGAGGCTCCAGGGTAAGTAAATCCTGTCTGGAAATGCATGCCATTGGTGAGATAGATGAACTAAATTCCAATATTGGTTTAATCATTGCAGAGATTGAAAATGACAATGATTTGAAAGATCTAAGTCATGAGCTAAATAAAATTCAAGAAGATCTGTTTACTGTCGGCTCTTGTTTGGCATCGATTCAAACCGAACTAAAATTAGTTGACCGAATTAACGAGGAAGATACCAAAAGACTTGAAAGACAAATTGATGAAAAAATGCAAAAATTAAAACCTCTGAAAAACTTTATACTTCCCCAAGGGGTACGGGCAAGTACTCTGACTTTTCAGGCAAGAGCCATTGCGAGACGAGCGGAAAGAAAAATTATTAAACTTAACAAAAAACAACCGATTGAAGATGAGCTGAAAAAATACATCAACCGCCTTAGCGACTTCTTATTTACATTGGCTCGTTATATTAATTATCTCAAAGACCGCCAAGAAAAAACCTGGATAAAATAAAAACAGCGCTTGTACAGAACGCTGTTTTATTTAAATTTACGAAGCGTATTGTTCATCAAGTATGGATAAATCATAAGTTCTTTTTAGTACCGCTCTGTAAATATCCCCTCTTGAGACCATTCCAACTAATTTTTTTTCGTCAACCACCGGAACCCTATGTATACCAGTTGCCACCATGCTCCCGCCTATTTTTAAAACGTTTGTCTCGGGAGTTGTGGTTATCAGCCTTTTAGATGAAATTTCTTCTATGGTTTTATTTTTAGCTTCTTTGGCTGTATTTTCCAAACCATCACCAATTATATATGTTCTTGGATTTGTATAAAAATCTTTGTGTGTTGGGTAAAGCGCTCTAAATAAATCTTTTTCCGACAAAACACCCACCAATTCTCCTTTTTCATTAACTACGGGTGCACCGCTTATACCATGTTTTAAAAATAATTTTGCTGTTTCAAAAAAAGTCATCTTGTTTAAGACTGATATGACTTGCTTTGTCATCACCTCTTTTACAAGCATAATTATCACCTCCAATCTTTAAAAGATAATTTTATTTTATTTTTGTTTTTATTTCATATCTAGTATACCAATAGAGAACTGAAAAACAGCTCTTTGTCAATATATATATTCACTCATATACCACCAAACTCTTAATAACCTGTTAATAAAGAAGCTATTTTTGTGTATAATTAAAAATGATGATACTTACTTGATTATGAAATAGATATCTGATATTATAATGCGGATAACTACGATTCGGATATTCGGACGCATTCAGATTTACGTATAATTTTTACTATAAAACAGTGGACTATCCGTAGATCTGGATTATTGCTACCTGTCGAACTTCGCTGAGCTCTCCTCGAGTCTGAGCGACAGGTCGTCAGACCTCGGAGTCGAAGACAGTCGAACCGCAGGCAGGCGCATATCTGCATAGAAATTAAGCCGGGATGGCGGAATTGGTAGACGCCCGAGACTTAAAATCTCGTGGGAGATTCTCCCGTGCGGGTTCGAGTCCCGCTCCCGGCACGAAATCATATAATTTATAGAGTCTAAAATTTACTAAACTATATTGGCTCTATTTAGACGATTTTTCCTCTTCACCTATTCCAACGAACAACAAATCAAGCCACGTTCACCGGAAACAACTACCCCCTATTTTTGGCCTAACCTGGCCATTTTTTATTGCAGGTTCGAGAAGTCCGCTCACCTGTTGGTATTTTGAAAAATGATGGTTATTAATTAATATTGACAAATCGATGCGAATTTGCTAAAATTATTAGCTGCTTTCGCAATCATCACCCTGGTAGACGTAATCTATGTCTGGCCAGGGTATATGAAAGGGGTCAGGCAGAGATCACTTCTCTATAATAAGAGGAGGTATGACAAATGTCTGACCTTTTAACCAATCCTGTATTCATGTTTTTGTCAGGATACGCATTAGGCTTGTTCTTTGGTATCGCCGGTACCAAAATAAAGCACTTGTTATCAGAACTTGAAAAGAAGGAGTAGACACCAACAAGTATTTTGATCTCAAGCCAACCAGGGGCTACACATCATATGTAGCCCCTTTCTTTTTGTCTTAATGAGGCAATGATGACAAGAGAAGAAATACCGACCTACAAACTTAGTGTCTGGATGAAAGTTCTTTTGTATTGCAATGCGCTATTCATACCTATTTTTATTATATACGTCGCTTACTCTATTGAGCGGATGGACGCCATTGAAGAACGTATTGGCCACATTGGGATACCGGAAACTAAAACCCAAAAAGTAAAGGAAGACAATAAATATACACCAAATATTGGTTTTAGTACCTGCATAAACACATGCCAGATCCATACGTACCCGGATGAGCTAACGCCCCAAGATCAAACAAATGACGTCGGTATGACTGAAAGCGGCAATCCACATGACCGGCCCCAATGGAATAGCGACAAAACTATCACCAACCACTCAGACACAGAAAGTAGGGATACAGAATACCAAGAAAACAATGACCACAAAGACAACCACAACCGGAGGATTGAAGTACTTAAAGTGTGGGAAGCCGAAGCCGAGGACAAATAGGGGAAGTCACATTGTCGCTTACTACAAGAACCAATATAATAGAGTTGTTTTCTATGTGTTTAATACTCACGTAAGAATAGGTGCATATTCTTTATAAAAAAGGTTTGAAATTGGTCTCTATCCCCGCACTAAATTAATTAATAACTAAAACTTGACCTAACTTGGCCATTTTTTTGTTATTAATTATTATGCTATACTGAATAATTATGGACCTAACTCCAACACTATGTCCAAAAGGCAACCTGGTGAGCATGTGCCAATGCCACCATTAGAAATAAAGAGGCAAAAACTATTCAGTCCCGGCCCAATGAAAATTGGAGAAAAACAGATAAGAACTTTTGAAGCCCCCGATGGTCACACTTACCAACTACGAAAGGGTGAGGATCTGGTATTTAAAAAAGAACACCTAGACGAAGAAAGAAAACCGTATGTTCGTCTAACCAACGACACCTTGGTACCATTTGAATCATGGAAGAAAGATCGGTTAAATATACAGGAGCTGGTTGACAAGCTTGACCGCGGGCGACTCAATCGTCTACTGAAGGAACTTTTGACTCCTGGATCACTTTTTGGCAGAGATGTAAACTTGTCACCACAAGATAGACAACAATTATTACTTGTCGCAGATCTGGCCTCTCAACATCTAGAACCACAATTTGAAGATCCTGATTGGAAACTATTTGAAAAGATAAAGAAACAACAAGCAGACAAAGGACTGCTAATGTCGCCGCTCTTTCCCCCATCGTGGCTTGTTGATAAAGGTCCTTATGGCAAGGTCGAGCTGGTAGAGGCTAGAATTGGAACGAAGAAGACAAAAATTCAAAGAATAGGAGTACCCAGTCATATTTTTCGTCTATATGTTCACAAGAAACAACTAGACTGGCTGGATGACACTGCCAGGAATGCAACTGATAAACGACTAAAAGGAAGAACGACGAAATCACTAGGTGAAGAACTTATGGGACTTGGCGAAATGCTAAAAGACGCTGGCACCATATAGAGGATGAATCTTCTCACATAACAGGAATTGATGATTTCAATACTCACGCAGGAATAGGTGCATATTCTTTATAAAAAAGGTTTGAAATTGGTCTCTATCCCCGCAAAGACTCCGTTCACCAAAGGAGAACTGTGCCCTGCAAGCATGTTTATAAAATATGACCTAATCCGGTCATTTTTTATTATTTAATTAAATTTAGACTAAACTCGATTGACAAAATATTCGGACAACACTATTATAAAAGAAAAAAAGGAGGACACATGGAAGACAAGACAGCAACAAGTATTGCAAAACATGCATTTCAGTTCGAACTTACATATAAATGTCCCCAATTTATACTGATACATTCAATAAATCCAAATAATTTATTAGTCGAACTCTGGATCTACATGTTCAGTTGTAAAGAGTATAGATTGTTAGACTATATTCCCCGTGATAGCTGGCTGGGGTATCTAAAACAAGCTAACCGAGATGATACCACTGAACTCAATTCAAGACGATCGGCTAAATATTATTGTTTTGAGTATTTAGGAGGACTAATCGCCACAAAAATCTATAGTGAAAACGATCCGATCCCCGCTCGACCGCAATTATTTTCAGTATAGAAATCCTTTCAAATAATTTGAAAGGATTTTTTTGTATCACATATTAAAGACTTAAAAAAGTTATAATTTGTATAAACTATTGTATACAACTGTGGATAACATTGGGTATAACATCACAAAAATGTGGATAAGTATATATATATTTAAAAACAAAATTAACAATTCCATTTGTATAGACTAGTTTATACAATTACTTATCCACAGACAAAATAGCTAATTCTAGCTGTTTTTCTAATAAATTTAGCTACGTTGATTGACAAATTGACTAAAATTAGCTATAATATTATTAGAGTTCATTAAAAAAGTATGTTCTCCACAATTTCTTTGCGGAGAACATGCAGCTTTTCAAACTATTTATATGTTTCGTACCAACCTCTATTTTGTATAGATTTTTCTATACAAAGTAGAGATTAAAACAAAAACAAAAAGACAAACACAAAAAGTGGTAGGTACGAAACCGGTGAACCCCAACATATGTATTATATGCTTTGCCGCTATAATACCGGGGATTAATCACCAATCAAATGGTTGGAAAGTTCAAACCATCTTCGGATGGCTTGCCGATTTCAGGCTCTCTTATATCTCTACAACCACCGGTATAGGTATGAGAACGCCTGAAAAAAGCGCGTCCAAGATGAATTTACAAAAGGCGACGCGCCAAAAAATCACTAGGGCGTAGCTCGCCTTTTTTTTATTATGGTAAATTTATATTGAAATACTTGCCAAATGAATTTTTTTAAAATATAATATCTTCATAGAAAAATAAATTATTACTATGAATGTAAAAATAGACAAAGATCTTGCAGAAGAAATGAAGTCAAAACTTGAAAATGAAAAAAAGCGTCTAGAGCAAGAATTAAGCAAATTTACAAGAAAGAATCCCCATGTCGAAGACGACTTTGATGCATCTTTTCCAGAATATGGAGACAAAGATGACGAAAATGCACAAGAAGTTGCTCAATACACCGCCAACAAACCTCTCGAAATAACACTTGAAAAAGAACTTCGAGATGTTAATCAATCTCTTGATAGGATTGAAAAGGGTACTTATGGAATATGTAAATACTGTGATCAAGCAATATCAAAGAAAAGACTGGAGGCCAGACCCACTTCTTCTTCTTGTGTAAGTTGTAAAAAGACTCTCACACAAGAAGCATAAAACTCAATATTTATTATGAGACCAAAAGCCCTATATCTTAGCTTAACTATTGCGGGGCTTTTTTTTATTATTGACCAATATTTTAAATATTTAGCTAGAACATATAGAGATTTTACATATTACATTATTGATCCTTGGCTTGGTTGGGAACTTTTTTTAAACAAAGGTATTGCTTTTTCTATACCATTTCCAAATATTATCATTTTGATACTCACACCACTGATTCTGGGTTTTATTATTTTCTTCTTATTATCAAAAAAGCAAAAAAAGGAGAGTCTTGTACCCTCTTTTTCACTTTTTTTAATAATTTTTGGTGCTCTATCCAATTATTTGGATAGGATATTTTTTGCGGCAACAGTTGATTATTTTAGAATTTTTAGTTCGGTAATCAATATTGCCGACATCATGATTACTACCGGGGCTTTTCTTTTTATATACAATCAATTGAAAAATAAATAGATATTTATTTTTTGTATTCTTGCTTCATTTTTTCAATATCCATCGCCATTATTTCTTTTTGAGTTCTATACACTACGATAATCAGGCCGAATAGGGAAAGAATTAATACGTATGGCAACGCCCCGGCCATATATGTCTTTCCGATCAATATTAAAAGAGTATTTATTATTATAAAAAGAAGCCTTGCTTCAGTGGGACCCAGTTTTAAATAGGAAATTCTAAATTTGTTTGTTGTTGCAAAGGCCAAATATGAATTAACCATAAAAGCCCCAAATAGAGATAGAATCATCAGTAAAAGATACTTGAACTGATCACCCACAATAAGTGAGTAACCGATCATTATAGAACACAAAAAAATATAATCAAGAAAATGATCCATGTAATAGCCCCATTTGATTAATCCTGTTTTTCGTCTTCTTCCAATCTCTCCATCCAAAAGGTCCGTGATATACTGAAACACTATCATCAATGATACCAACCAAAGCCAATTCAAATTATTTTGAGCCAAAAAACTGAAAACAATAACTAAAGCTGACCATAATATGGTAGTTAGAGTCAAATGATAAGTCTCTATATAACTAGGCACCAAAGGTACCAGTTTGTCTCTAAGTCTAATTTCCCAAGAACTGAATACAGAGAAACCATATTTTAGATGGCCTGCAAATTCTTCTTTTTTCATATTAACTTTATATTATAATTGTAGACTTAATGAAATAAAAAAGTCAAATATAACTTCATCCAAAATCGCTCACAGGTGATTTTATTTTTATTTTAAATATTTTTCATGCCTAATAATTTATAATAAATTATTATAATTTTTTTTAATATGTTCATAAAATTATTTTCCGCCTCTGTACTTGGTTTGGAATGCGAGCCCATCGAAATAGAAGTTGATATCGCGGGTTCGTGGCCCGGCTTTCAAATAATCGGACTACCCGATGCCGCCATCCAAGAAGCTAAAGAAAGAATAAGAACCGTTTGGAAGAATACAGGCCTGAAATTTCCCAACAATCATCGCGTGGTAATAAATTTGGCACCTGCAGACGTTCGCAAAGAAGGAGCCGCCTATGACTTACCCATGGCGGTAGGGATGTACTTGGCGCAAAACAAGAAGAATTTTAATGATCTGGAAAAATGTTTGTTTGTCGGAGAACTTGCGCTCGACGGATCGTTGCGACATACAAATGGAATCTTGCCGATAGCTATATTTGCGGCAAAGCAGGGATTTAATAAAATTTTTGTTCCATTAGAAAATGCTCACGAAGCCGCTTTGATAAATCAAGTTGAAGTAATTCCGGTAAAGGACTTTTCAAAGCTAATAGAACATATAAATTTAAGACAAAACATCAATCCAATGAAAAAACCAGACATAAAAAATCTGTTCAAAAACATAACCTATGACAGTGACATGGAAATGGTAAAGGGGCAAGAATATGCAAAAAGAGCTTTGGAAATTGCAGCGAGCGGAGGCCATAATGTGTTGTTAAACGGTCCCCCCGGCTCAGGAAAGACTTTGTTAGCCAGAACCCTACCCTCTATTCTTCCCAAGATGACAGTTGACGAAGCGATTGAAATTACAAAAATATATTCAATATCAGGATGTTTGCCAAATAATAAACCCCTTGTTACCGAAAGACCGTTTCGTTCACCGCACCATAGTGCCAGTGGAGTCTCTTTGGTAGGTGGAGGGAAATTCCCAAAACCGGGAGAAATTTCAATGGCTCATCGTGGTGTCCTTTTTTTGGATGAATTTCCGGAATTTCCTCGTATGGTTTTGGAAAATTTACGCCAGCCTCTGGAAGACGGAATTATCACAATATCACGCGCCCAGGGTACGGTAACATTTCCCGCCAGATTTACATTGGTCGCCAGCCAAAATCCCTGTCCTTGTGGTTTTTTGAGTGACCCGGAAAAAAGATGTGTATGCAGCCAAGCGCAAATATTGAATTATCAAAAGAAAATCAGCGGTCCCCTACTTGATAGAATTGATTTACATGTAGAAGTACCAAGAATTAATTTTGAAAAATTAAATAACTCTGAAACTGGAGAAAAATCAAAAATAATAAGAAAACGAGTGGAAAAAGCTCGTCTTATTCAAAATAAAAGATTCGAAAAATCAAATATCGTAACAAATTCGGAAATGAAAAACAGAGAAATAAAAAAATTTTGTAGTCTGGATGATAGTTCAATTGACTTGCTGAAAAATGCAGTTCAAAAAATGCAACTTTCAGCGCGAAGCTATTTTAGAATATTAAAAATATCCCGCACAATCGCAGACCTTGATGAAGAAAAAGAAATAAAAGTGCAGCATATTGCCGAGGCTTTACAGTATAGGCCAAAGGTGGATTGAGATCTGGCATTACATCAAAACGCTACAGAACAGACTACCTAATATACTGTAAAGGATTCTGATACTTTCCATTGACTCGTATTTCAAAATGAATATGAGGACCGGTGGAACGCCCGGTTGAGCCCATACCGGCTACTGTTTGACCTTGGGCAACTTTTTCACCAACACCAACGTAAACACTGGAAGCGTGGGCATATAAAGATGTCACTCCTCCTCCATGGTCTATTTTTACAAAACCACCATAACCTAAATTCCATTCCAAAGGTGACCCAACTTTAACTACGGTACCGGCTTTTGTTGCGTACAAAGGTGTGCCAATTGGACCGGCAATATCAAGTCCGTAATGTTTCCAACCAAAGTATTGGGTAATTATTTTAGCGGAAGTCGGCCATAAATATCCGGAACCGGCAGGAGTGGAATCTGATGCGGGCGGAGCTGTCACCTGGCTGAATGTCTCATATCTTCTTACAGGCTGAGTATATGTGCGCACCGGCTGCGGTTTTATACCGTCCGGTATGATCAGTTCTTGCCCAACATATATATCACGTCCATCATTTTTTAAACTGTTGTAGTTAATAATCTCACTAACGTCTGCATCATAAGTTTGCGCCAATTTTAAAATTGTATCGCCGCTCTTTACAGTATGACCAATACCGCTGATCGGTAAAATTTTCAGTCTATCACCCGGTCTAATAACAGATCCGGAGCTCAAATCATTTGCCCAAAGCAAAGTTGCAACACTAATTCCAAAACGTTCCGCAATTACGCCGACCACATCTCCCGGCTGCACTTCATATATTATTGTTTCATTTCTTTCTCTTGAAGTGCTAACTCGACTCGAGACACTGGGGAGTTCTGTTCCGGGAAGAATATTTGGTTTTGTAAGAGCAGTACCACCGGCACTGACCGCAGCTATCTCATGCTCAGTTATGGCGGGGTTGTCGACATTTGAATATGAATTTTCCGATATAACGGCCCCTTCTCGCCAAGACCGTGTTTCTTTTTTGGCGGCAACCGTCACATCGACGGAAACCTCTTCAATACTATAATCAGCCTCACCCGGTCCTGCCAACTCAAACAAGAGTGTATTTTGACCGGCTACACTATCGTTATCTTTTGTATAAATTTTACTATGTGGAATCATTACCACCAAAACCACAATAAAAAGCACAATTTGTAAAGTGCTTCTCTTTCCAAATATTTCAATTAGTCGACTATCCCAGGGAATCTTTAATTTAATAAAATATTTTCTTAAAACAAAACCGCTCTTGTAAACATAAAAGCCGATATATTTCTGGTATAACTCATAAATCTTTATAAACAAACCCCCTAACCAGGAAAAAATATATACCATAAAACGTTTGGTATATACCAAAAATTGCAGTAAGTACAGTAAAATTTTCTTTATTTTTTTATTCATTTTTTGAATCAAAATGACTATTCATGAAAAACTCAAAGCCGATAATAATATGATAGCATAGCCTAAAAATAATGAGAAGATTCATGCATCAAAATTGTGCTCTATTAAGTCAAATTTATTATAAAAAATTATATTTTTATCAATCGCCAAAATATTATCACAAACAAAATATTATTACCAATTGACAGTATTGAGTTTTTTCACCTATAATAATCACGTTTAGTGATAATTTTTAATATTATAACTTATGTCATTGAACTTATTGGTTCTAATTCCGGCGGTTTTATCCATTTTATATGGTCTCATATTAATAAATTGGATAAACAAACGTCCATCAGGCAGTGATCGAATGCAATCAATTGCCAAAGCAATTCAGGAGGGAGCAAAAGCTTATCTGGGAAGACAATACAAAACTATTTCTCTCGTTGCTGCTGTGGTCTTTGTTATTTTATGGTTTACAGTTGGTATAAAAACAGGTTTAGGATTTTTGGTCGGTGCTGTTTTTTCGGGCATTGCAGGATATCTTGGTATGACAATTTCTGTCAAAGCAAACCTTAAAACCGCCCAAGCTGCCAAAAAGGATTTAAGTACGGCTTTGTCAGTTGCTGTAAAGGGAGGTACCGTTACCGGACTATTGGTTGTGGGATTGGGACTTTTGGGAGTAGCCGGTTTTTATTTAATATTCAAAGACATTGATGCGCTAATCGGATTGGCTTTTGGTGGTAGTTTGATTTCCGTGTTTGCCAGAATTGGAGGTGGTATTTTTACAAAAGCGGCAGATGTGGGAGCTGATTTGGTTGGAAAAGTGGAAAAAGGCATTCCGGAGGACGATCCGCGTAATCCGGCGGTAATAGCGGATAATGTAGGAGATAATGTCGGAGACTGCGCCGGAATGGCGGCTGATTTGTTTGAGACATATGCGGTTACTGCGGTCGCAACCGTCGTACTGGGCTACCTTAGCTTTGCTGACAAAGACGCAGCTATCATGTTTCCACTAACAATTGGCGCTGTTTCAATCCTGGCCTCCATATTGGGAACTTTTTTCATCAAACTTGGAAAAAAGGGAAATATAATGGGCGCACTATACAAAGGCTTGATCGCTTCAGCTGTCTTGGCTTTAGCCGGCCTGTATCTGGTGACAAGTTATTTTGCACCAATGTTAAAGTTTAGTGTAAACGGACTTTATTTAACAATTATTATTGGTATTGCTCTTACCGGACTGATGGTCTGGATTACAGAGTACTATACCTCAACAAAATACAAACCGGTAAAAGATATTGCAAAAGCATCTGAAACGGGTCATGGTACAAATGTAATTGCCGGTTTGGCGGTCTCAATGAAAGCAACCGCATTACCTGTTATTTTTATAGTAGCCGGAATGTTACTTGCTTATTATACTGCCGGACTATACGGAATTGCCATTGCCGCCATGTCGATGCTCTCTATGACCGGAATTGTTGTTGCTATTGATGCCTACGGACCAATTACTGACAATGCCGGCGGTATTGCCGAAATGGCCGAGCTTGGAGAAGACGTAAGAAAAACCACCGATGCTCTTGATGCGGTTGGAAACACAACCAAAGCTGTTACCAAAGGTTATGCCATCGCCAGTGCAGGTTTGGCTGCCCTGGTTCTTTTTGCCGATTATACTCACAAACTGAGTGAACACGGAATAGATACCGCTTTCCGAATCAATGATCCCAAAGTATTAACCGGCCTATTCATTGGCGGGCTATTACCCTATCTGTTTGGATCATTTCTTATGGAGTCAGTTGGCAAAGTTGCCGGTAAAGTTGTAGAAGAAGTTAGAAGGCAGTTTAAAGAAATACAAGGTATAATGGAAGGACAGGCCAAACCCGATTATGCCAGATGCGTCGATATTGTAACAAGAGGAGCAATCGGACAAATGGTTCTACCGTCATTAATCCCTGTTTTAATTCCTATTTTAGTAGGTTGGTTGCTGGGTGCGGCCGCTTTGGGCGGACTATTGGTTGGAACCATTATAACCGGAATTTTCGTTGCTATTTCAATGACAGCCGGGGGTGGCGCTTGGGATAATGCGAAAAAATATATTGAAGATGGTAATTATGGCGGAAAAGGCAGTTTTGCTCATCAAGCGGCAGTCACCGGAGACACGGTTGGTGATCCATACAAAGACACAGCCGGACCGGCTATTAACCCTATGATTAAGGTGGCAAATATTGTCGCTCTTCTGATTATCGGATTGCTTTAATTATAACTTTTAAAAAAACGTCGGTATCTTCCGACGTTTTTTTGTTTATTTTTTAGCGCTCGCTTAGCCAGTCTTGCGTTTCCTTTCTTGCTTTTGATCTTTCTTCTCTGTCTTTTTTATTTTTATAAATTGAAGTCTTTGTGTCAAGTCCATCCTTCCAAATTGTTATTATTTGTTTCCATCTTTCGATTTCATCTGACATACTTTCCGCCTCGTCAACTTTGTCTTCCCCGCGTAACTGCTCCATCATCCCCAGTATATCAAAAGTATTTTTATAAAAACTTTCCGCCTCGTCAAAACCTTGATAAGGTTCTGCAAGAACCTGTATTTCTTCATCAGAAAACTTTTTATTTTTTAATTTATCAATTACCTCTCCTATTGCTTCCAATCTATCCTCTGTAGACCAATTTTCAGAAGTTGAGGCGGTTTCGATAGTTCCGGCAATCTCTGCAAAAAAATTTCTTAACTCCTTTCTGGTTTCGTTTAAATCATCTTTTTCTTCGGTAGTTTGTGATTCAGACTCAATATTCTTGGAATTCACTTCCTTTTCACCAGCTTTTTTAGGAAACTCCAAAATATTATCCGGCTTAAATGTCTCACTCATATTTTAAATTTTAATATTTATAAAATAGGCTAAAATATTGACTTTTTTTCCGCTAACTGTTATTGTAGGCGTGCTTCAAAATTAAAATAATTACCATTATATGAACTATTCTACAAAAAAATTGGAAAATTCACAAGTTGAGATGAAAATTACAGTTGAACCGAGTGATATGGAAGAACACCTAAAAAAAGCTGCAACAAAATTATCTGAGAGAACTGCTATAAAGGGATTTAGAAAAGGCAAAGCTCCTTTTGATGTAGTAAAAAAGGAACTTGGCGAAATGGCTATTTTGCAGGAAGCCCTGGAATCAATTGTTCAGCATACATTTTATGATGCAATTAAAAAAGAAGAGCTGGAAACTATCGGCATGCCAAAAATTGAAATAGAAAAAATAGCTCCTGATAATGATTTGGTATATAAAGCGACCGTGGCCCTGTTGCCAAACGTAAAATTACCGGAAATTAATAATATAAAAGTTGTTCGAGAAGTAAAAAAAGTGGAAGACAAACAAGTTGATGAAACACTTGATGCATTGCGTGGCATGCAAGCAAAAGAAGTTATAAAAGAAGGAAAAGCCGAAGGTACGGATAAACTGGTTCTGGATATGAACATGTCAATCGACAAAGTTCCGGTTGAAGGCGGACAATCCAAAGATCATCAAGTATACTTGAGTGAAAAACACTATATCCCCGGTTTTAATGAACAGGTAAAGGGCCTAAAAAAAGGTGATGAAAAGGAATTTACACTTGATTTCCCAAAAGATCATTATCAAAAAAATCTAGCCGGCAAAAAAGTGGATATAAATGTAAAAGTTAAAGACGTTTTTGAAAGACAGCTGCCTGAAATGACAGATGAATTTGCAAAAACTCTGGGACAAGAAAGTGTGTCCAAACTAAAAGAACTGATAAAAAACAACATGTTGCAAGAGGCGGAAACCAAAGCCGATCAGAAAGTTGAAATTGAAATTCTTGATAAATTGATCGATAAGGCCGATTTTGAACCAATTCCCGACGTATTGATTGATGCTGAAAGACAAAAAATGTTTTATGAATTAAAAAGTAATTTGGAAAAACAAGGAATTCCAATAAAGCAGTATCTTGAAGATATAAAAAAAGACGAAAAACAATTATTTGAAGACTTCAAGCAACAGGCTGAAAAAAGGGCAAAAGCGGCACTTGTTTCAAGACAAATTGCCAAAGAAAAAAATATTCATGTTCATGATGAGGAAATTGATAAGGAAATCAAGATGATGGAAGAAATGTATAAAGATAATCCGCAATATCTGGAAAACATAAAGCGACCTGAAGTAAGAGATACAATTGCCATGACAATTCAAAATAAAAAAGTAATGGATTGGCTGAAAGCGAAAATTATAGAAGGTAAAGAGTTGGACATGGGCTGCGATCATGGACACGATGAACATAAGAATAAAGATGCTAAAGACGACAAACAAGAAGAAAAACCAGAAGAGGATAAAAAATAAAAAAAGAACCGGGTTTATCCCGGTTTTTTGTTTTACAAGTGGTCTATCTTAATATTACGAAAACTAACTTAAGTCAACAATTGATTTTATTTTTTTCATATCTTTTTTCAGAATATCAATATCTTTCTGATGACGTTTACTTGTATAAGTTAACATAACTGTTTCCTGATCTCTTTTTTCTGCAAGCCCGAGCAGTTTGTCAAGTGTATTGGAGATGATATTAATATCTTTCTTGGTTACCATCTCTTCCCTAATTAGGCGGAACTGTTCATCATGTTCCGTTACCTTGCTAATTATCTTATCCAGCTGACCATCATGTTCCATTACTTTTCCGGCAATAAAATCAATTTGCTCTCCATGTGACTCAAGCATTTCTCCATGATAATTAAGCATGTCTCCATGAGAATCAAGAATTTCAGTATGTGAATCAAGGGTTTTTCCATGTGACTCAAGCATTTCAGTATGTGACTCAAGGGTTCGTCCATGAGATTCTAGCATCTTTGTATGAGACTCGAGCACCTGCCCATGAGAATTGAGTGTTTCAGTATGTGACTCGAGTATTTCAGTATGTGAATCAAGGATTTCAGTATGTGAATCAAGGATTTT
Organism: Candidatus Magasanikiibacteriota bacterium; assembly: GCA_014729395.1. Classification (GTDB taxonomy): domain Bacteria; phylum Patescibacteriota; class Patescibacteriia; order Magasanikbacterales; family UBA922; genus WJJZ01. Next base: position 2,023 of record WJJZ01000013.1, on the reverse strand, counting down.
TCCATGTAAACCAAACCTCTCAGTGTGAGAGTAGAGAATTTGTCTGATTGAATCATTATTCATACAATTAAATTATACATAAAAATTAAAACTTTTAAAAATCCAGCGGACTTTTTATTTCATGCAGCTTATTATTCGCCACATGAGTATAAATTTGGGTGGTGGAAATTTGAGTATGACCAAGCAGGGTTTGGATATAGCGCAAATCCGTGCCAGATTCTAAAAGATGAGTGGCAAAAGAATGACGCAAAGTATGTGGTGTAACTCTTTTTTTAATTTCTGCTTTTTCAGCTACCGCTTTAACTATCTTTTGAATGCTAGCTTCGGTTAATTTCTTACCGCTTCTACCGGAAAAAAGTAGGTCTTGTTCTTTTTTAAGGCTTTTTTGTCCTTCCAAAACTTCTTTCAAAGATTCCGGCAATAAAACCAACCGGTCTTTGGCGCCCTTCCCTGCCACTATATGTATAGTATCCCTCTCAAAATCAATATCGCCCATTTTTAAGTGCGTTAACTCACTCACCCGCATTCCGGTACCATACAACAAACTGATAATACAACGATGTTTGGGATTTTTCGTACTTTTTATCATGGACTTAACCTCTTTTTTAGACAAAACAACCGGCAATTTTCTCTTGTCCTTAACCCTTGGAATATTCACGAAAAATTTTCTGCGCAAATATTGATTGAAATAAAGTTTTAGGGCACTGTAGGCAATGTTTAAAGTTGAAGCGGACAAACCTCGGTCTGACAATGACTCCAGGTAGCCTCTAACATCTTTTTCTATTATTTTACTCGGTCCCACATTTGAAAACCCCAAACATTCGCTGATATAATACAAATAGCTTTTTTGAGTTTTCTTGCTAAATCCACGCAATTTCATTTCCTGTTCCATTACTTTGATAGGGTCGCGAGAAGGGCGGTAGTTTTTACCACGCTTAAAAGACGGTTGCTGCTTGATTTTTTTGTTTTTATGTGTTTTCATAGGGGTATTATAGATGCACATAGATGAAATTTTTTTAAATAAAATATAAGGAAAATATAAGAAGTTGGGATATGTATAGTTATGTGAAAGAGTAAAAAATTTATTTATGTTAGAATCACCTAAAAACCATAGAGAAATAACACCTAATTTTCTTAGCAAAGTATCCGAGCTTGCCGAGCAAAGAATACGACAGTTGCTTGAAATCGCCAAAGATTTAGGAGCAGAAATTTTTTCTTTAGACCGTGGAAAACAAGAAATTTTGGATAGCGTTAGAGAGAAGAAACCTCAACGTCATGAGCTTGTTGTGCAAAAACTTCAAGAAGAAGGTCTTGGTTTAGAAGACTTGTCCAAGGAAGCTCTATTGGACCGTATGCTTGGAATTGATATTCTTTTTAGATACGAAGGGAAAAATTATGCAGTTGATGTCACTACTGGTAAGCACACTGTGGTGAAAAATAAACAGAAAAAATTTCAAGATATGGAGGATATATATCGTGAGCTCGGTATTGATCATGCTCTTATAATTCGTCTTAAAGAAGAAGTAAACGAAGAGATAGTGTTAGACCTATTTTCAAGGTTAGAAGATATGGATGCATCTCAAGAAACTTTCTCTATGGTTATGAGATATCCTGAAACAAAACTAAAGAAAAGACGCAAGCGAAGATAAATTTTTTACTCCATCACATAACAGCCTATAGCAGGTTCAGCCAACATGACTTTTTATCTTTTAATGGACTGTCATGTTGTCTTCTCCCAAATGCCGCTTCGTAATGCGATAGTTCAAAGCACTGAACAAAGAATGTGCTGAACCAAAGTTTAGACGCACGAAAAACGGCGGCACTTCTGCTATATGCAAACGTTATATGAAATTTGTCTTACTAATTAACTCTTAAATAAATGTTTATGTTTAAAAAAATATTATCGGCAATAATTTATGCAACTTTTCTCGCTATAACACTGTTAGTCTCTATGATGATTAACTATGTTATTGCTGAATTCTTCGACTTGTCTATTGTCAATGCGACTGTTCTTGTCGTACTG
>WJJZ01000012.1 GCA_014729395.1 Candidatus Magasanikiibacteriota bacterium | reverse complement strand
TGCGGCTATTATATATTGGCAAAGAGGCTTTTTGACTTTGGGTGATTTTGTGTTGATTCAGGCATATATTTTTGCCATTTTTAGGCATGTATGGAATTTTGGCAGAACTCTGCGAGCTATTTATCAACATCTGGCTGACGCGGAAGATATGACAGAGGTGTTGGAAACTCCGCACGAGATAGTGGATAAAAAGAGGGCCAAGAAATTGAATATAAAAAGAGCTGTGGTGGAATTTAGGAATGTAAGATTCAATTATAAAAAAACGCGTGAAGTATTGGATAATTTTGACTTAAAAATTGCAACAAAACAAAAAGTGGCCTTGGTTGGGCCGAGTGGAGCCGGTAAAACCACGATTGTAAGGCTGCTCTTAAGGCAGTATGATGTTAGTTCCGGCAAAATATTAATAGACGGTCAAGATATTTCTCGAGTAAAGTTGGATAGTTTGTGGAGTAATATCAGTATGGTGCCCCAAGATCCAATATTGTTTCATCGTTCTTTGTTGGAAAATATTAGATACGGGACACCGAAAGCAGGTAAAAAAGATGTAATACGAGCGGCCAAGATAGCTCACTGTCACAAATTTATATCCGAATTTCCGGAAAAATATGATACTTTTGTTGGTGAGCGAGGAGTTAAATTATCCGGTGGTGAAAGACAGCGGGTTGCAATAGCAAGAGCCATCCTTAGAAATACCCCTATTTTAGTGTTGGATGAGGCTACATCCAGTCTGGATTCTGAATCAGAAATGTTAATTCAAGATGCGTTGGATAACTTGATGAAAGGTAAAACGGTAATTGTTATTGCTCATCGTTTGTCAACTATCATGAAAATGGATAGAATAGTAGTAATTGATGATGGAAAAGTGGTTGAGGATGGAGCACACAAGGAGCTGCTAAATAAAGAGAAAGGAATTTATAAAAAATTGTGGAATTTGCAAGCCGGGGGTTTTATCAGTGAATAACGCTTGATAAATGGTAACTAATTTGTTAGTTGCCAATTGTTAATTGTTAGTTGTTAATCGTCTTATGAAAAAAAGAACAAAAATCGTCTGTACAATTGGCCCGGCTTCTGAAAAAAAAGAAATCCTTGAGGATATGGTGAAAGCCGGTATGAATGTAGCTCGCCTTAATTTTTCTCATGGTACCTACGAAAACCATGCCGAGCTCATAAAAAATATCAGGGAAATTGAAGAAGAGACCGGGGAGCCGGTGGCCATAATGCAGGATTTGCAGGGACCCAAGATACGTGTTGGTCTGTTACCGGAGACCGGGGTTGTAATTAAACAAGGTGAATCGGTGGTTTTTGATACATCAAAAAGCGAATATGCAGAATCTGTGATTCCGATTGATTATTCTGATTTACATAAATTTGTAAAACCGCAGGAGAGGATATTGCTTGCAGATGGAAAGATAGAGGTAAAAATTGACAAGGTGGAGGGCACAAAAATAACAACTACGGTTGTTGTTGGCGGAATTTTAATTTCGCACAAGGGAATAAATGTTCCCGACACCGAGCTTGAGGTTAGGGCACTAACGGAAAAAGACAAACAGGATGCCAGGTTTGGTGTTGAGTATGGTGTTGATTTGGTTGCCTTATCATTTGTCAGAAATGCCGAAGATATTATTGATTTACGATATTCCATAAAAGAATATGAAAAAGAGTTGGGATTAAAGCCGGAGCAGCCGATTCGTTTGGTGGCTAAAATAGAAAGAAACGAGGCTGTGGAAAACATAAGAGAAATTTTGGATGTGGTTGATGGAATTATGGTGGCAAGAGGAGATCTTGGAATAGAAATTCCGGCTGAAGATGTTCCTTTGGTGCAAAAAAAATTAATTGATGAGGCACTGGACGCGGCCAGACCGGTAATTGTCGCTACACAGATGCTTGACTCAATGCAAGAGAATCCCAGACCGACTCGGGCGGAAGTCTCAGACGTTGCTAACGCTGTTATAGATCATGCAGACGCGGTTATGCTTTCAAATGAAACCGCTACCGGTAAGTATCCTGTGGTCACAGTTAAAACTATGACTGATATTATAGTTAAAACGGAAAAGTCGGAATATGATGATATGTTGATGCGTGAACCTAGTGGAGAGAAGCATAAAATAGATGATGTAATAAGCGGTATGTCCAGAGTATTGGCGGAAGAAGTAAAGGCCACTTTGATACTTGCCGCTTCCATTTCGGGTGAAACAGGTAGGTTGATTAGCCGCAACAAACCGGAATTACCAATATTTGTAGCTACCAATGAAGATAGGGTCCGCCGGCAGCTCAATTTATCCTGGGGTGTTGTCCCATTTATTTTGCCGCAGTGTTCCAGTATAGAAGAATTAGTTGAACGATCGGTTAGTTATATGAAAAAGCAAAGTCAAGTAAAATCGGGAGATAAAATTATTGTGGTTGCCGGTGAGCCGGTAGGTCGAGCCGGACATGTTAATTTGTTAGAAGTGAGGGAGGTAGATTAGAAAAAGGCCTAAAATGCCTGAAAAGCTCGAAAGGCCGGAAAGGTTTAAATTGCTTTGATTTAATTAAACACCCAACCTGGGTGTTTTTTTACCTTAAATAAGCTAAGAATTGATCAACCTAGCTTGACAAAACCAGAATTTTATGCTATACTATTTTGTTAAAATTGTTCTTTTAAGCATGGGTTTGTTTTGGTTTTCTTTTGATTTGTTTTTAAAAAAATAGGTCAAAAGAAAACCAAGAACAAAACCTTTAAAAGTATCTGCTCTTTGACAATGTCAGTAATATACCCGGGGCATGGTGCTCTGGTGTAGAGCTGTCTGTTGGTAGATGCAAGGAGAAGCGACATGGTAGAGCAACAAGAAAAAACCATCAAGTGTGCCTGTGGCGTGATTTGGCCGCGGGAACGATTCAAGAAGGACAGCCTCGAGGATTGCCCGCACTGCAACCCCAACGAATGGGGTCTCGCGATCGGCCTCGGTTCCGGGGTCAAGCCCATTGGCTTCACAGACATCCTCACGATGGAGAACATTGGCCCGGAGAACCGCAACTACGACATCCTCGTCCCCCTACGGGACGGCGAGGAGTGGGTGTCCATCCACAAGTTGGTCGAGCGGGCGATCGAGATGGGTGCCAACCTCGGCGAGGACGACGGCCGGTACCTGTTGGACAACTACCTGTTGGACAACTACCTGTTGGACAACAACTTCCTACGGGACGGCGAGGAGTGGGTGTCCATCCACAAGTTGGTCGAGCGGGCGATCGAGATGGGTGCCAACCTCGGCGAGGACGACGGCCAGTACCTGTTGGACAACCAGCAGGACATTCCCGCGAGCCTGCGAGGCGAGATGGCGTTTGTCTTTCCCGACTGGCGTAATCCCGACAATCCCAAGCGCACCCATTGCATCTCATGGTTCGCCGGCGAGTGGGTTCGGGGCTGGGGCTATCTCGGCTGGTTCAACTGGGACGCCGGTGCTCGCCTTCTCCGTCGCAAGTAGGCACAAATAGGCACTTGTTGCCTTGGGGCCTTGGAACTGGTTCTCGGTTTCTTGGTCCCTTGGTAGCTCATCGCCGACACAACTAAACCCCGTACGTTTTCTCGATTCAATCGGGAAGAGACGTGCGGGGTTTTTTAAGATAAAAATTGATGAACTTAGCTTGACAAAGCCTTAATTTTATGCCATACTATTTTGTCTTTCTGGACATCATGTTAATATAAGAGACATCAAAGGAGGTATGTCATGTGCAAAGACAAGGGTCTTTTGGGAGCTCGAATTAGTCGTCTTGGTTGGTATGTGGATCCAGACAACGATTGTTATCCATCTGCATCGGAACACTGGTGTGATGACAGTGTCGACGGCGATCTGGACGATCCGATTGACATGAGAGATTCGTACTGCTGTGATTCTGACAAAATGTAGGGATGTTCCGAGAATGTTGTGGCGGATGAGTCGGTTGACTAGTTCGTCACTACAACACAAACCGCAAACAGAAATGTAGGCGGTTTTTTTCTTTCGGCCTTTTAGTCTTTCGGGATTTTAAATTATCCACTCTTTATCCTCTCCCGAGAAAAGCAGGGAATTTTATTGTACTGTTTTTTTAAATACCAACTTTTTTCTTAAAACAAACAAAACACTAAACTGGCAAGTGATTACAAGTATTTTGCTCATCCAGAGATAAGGGATAAAAAGATTAAAAAAAAGTAAAAGCGGGCCGGAAAGAATAATACTAATTATCGCTATCAGTAAAGATAGTGTATAAGTTTTTTTAATTTTTTGATTATGATCAAAGACTTTGTAATGCTGCCAAATATGGTTATGTGTAAAACCGGAAAGTGCCCCTAGCCATTGGGCAACAATTTGGGTAGTGTCCAAATAAATTGCAAAATAAAAAATTGAGAAATCTATTACAGCTCCCAGAATACCTACAAAAAAGTACCCAACTAATTCCGTTTGAAGTTGTGTATCATTCAATATTTTTTTGTGAAGTTTCATATTTGTTTTTTTGATGATTCCAGTAAAACAGGAAATCATTTTTATCCATATTTGGTATATATTTTTCTTTTGTAAAAACTATTTTTTCTTCCTCAATATTTGCTATCACTGAGGCGGCGCCCACAATATGCGCGGTATTGTTCTCAAATGGTCTGTCCGGTAGAAAGTAAATTTTATTAATTTCTCTATTTTTCAATTGTTTGATTTCATTTACGAGGTTTTTTCCGGTGCTATAAACATAGGGGTAATTTGAAGATATATTCGACAGGGTAAAAAATAACTGGAGTCCCAAAATTATAATAATGACGATTGTGCTCAGAATAAATTTATTTTTTTTGTATTTTTTTAAAAAATATTGTAGAATCGCAACCAAGATTATGACCATGCCTATTCTTGGTAGATAGGTATAGCGAGAAGCCAGAGGTTGCCACCAAAGCTCTGTTTTGAAAAAAATAGTGGGACTAATGCTAATTATCATCCAAAAAAACCCTAACCAAACCAGCTTTATTTTGTGGAATTTTATTAAAATAAATAATAAAAACAGTGTGGATATTAGCCAAACATATATGCCAATATTTTCTATATTTAGTCTATTTAAAAGAGAAACGGGGATGAAAATATCAAACATTACTATCGGCGTTTTTATGAGGGATATCAAATTTATTTGCCAGATATTTGCTTCTACCCAGACACTTGTTTTTTGCCATAAATATTGTTGGTAGGCATATATTGTGGTGGTGAGAGTAATTATCCCCCAAAAAATTATATGTTTGTTATTTTTTAAACTACCACTAAATTTAGTTTTATTGTAAAAAAATAATACAAAAAGAAGTGTAATTGTTACGATTGCGGTTTCCTTTGTTCCTAAAGCCAATAAAAAAAATAGAGTAGAAAATATTAAGTATTTTCCAGTTTGATTTGTTAAATATTTTTGATAAAAGATTAGACAGCAGAGTATAAAAAGAGTTGCAATTGAATGCATATTTGCACCTATCCATACCAATGGCTCATAGGCTGTGCCGGCAATTGCGATAATAATTACAGAAAATATGGACGCCAATTTTGACCGGGTTGTTTGTAGGATGAAAATTCCGGACAAAAAGGTTACCAGAATATGAACTAATAGACCAAAAATAAAATATACCTTACTGGAGATTTCAAATATGGAATACATTATACTGTAGAAAGCATTGATAACAGGCGAATAGAAGGTCGACATTTTGTATGTGAGTATTTTAATTAAATTATTGTTCATTTTTTGTCCATACCATAGCCAGGTGAAATCGTCTGAAAAAAAATAGCCCAGAAAAATTATATTACCAAATAAGCTCAAAACTAGAATAAAACTAATTAAAAAAAGTAAAAAAAAGAATTTTTTTGTATACGCGGTTTGGCACTCCCAAATTATTATTATGTCAAAAATATATTTCAATCCATCTTTCCAGGCAATTGTTGACCCATGTCTGTGAGTAAAATCAATTGATTTGATTTTGGTTTGGAGGTTATTTCTGTGAGTTAATAAAATCAATTCCACATCAAAGGCAAAACGGCCCTCTTTACTTTTTGGTATAATTTTTTCAACGGTTTTTTTTGAAAAAAATTTAAAACCGCATTGAGTATCGGTTGTTTCTAGGTTAAAAAGATATTTGACAATTTTTTGCAGTGAATTAGAAATTAACTGTCTTGATAAATCATATTTTTTTTCTTTTTTGAATATTCTTTTTCCGATAACCAGGTCATATTTTGGAAATTCACGCATGAATTGTTCAATTAAATTTGGGCTATAGGATAAATCTGCATCTGTAAAACCATATATTTTTGCATCTGTCGAATTTATACCGTTTTTTATAGCACAACCTTTGCCTTGATTTTTATCCAGATTACAAATTTTTATCGTAATTTTTTCATTGGATTTTTCTCTATACTTTTCGATTATTTTGAGTGTGTGATCTGTACTGCCGTCATTAACTAGAATAAATGCCACTTTTTTGTCTCTAAAGAAGTTTGCCGTATCAAAATAATTATAATATTCTAAAAATGTATCATTTATCCTTTCGGTTTCATTGTAACATGGTATAATGAAAGCTAAATCGTACATAATTCTAAGTGAATTCGTAGGATAATTTATCATAATATAATTTTTTTTAAAAGCTTTTTCCAATTATCCACCATAAAAAGCCCGAATTTAGCGAACAATTGCAAAATATGTTATAATAATAACAATCAAAGAATTTAGTCCTTGTAAAAGACTGATTTTTAATTAACTACTCATGTCAAAAAATAAAAAAACAAAAAAAACTCCAAAGAAACATGGTAATATTGCTTGGTTCAAAAATATTACAATAAATGACGTAAATTTGGTTGGTGGAAAAAACGCCTCTCTGGGTGAGATGTATTCCAAGCTCACAAAAAAGGGGGTTAATGTACCAAATGGATTTGCAGTCACTGCCGATGCTTATTGGGAATTTTTGCGTTCTACAGGTTTGGATAAAAAAATTAAAAAAGAATTGCAAAGTTTGGATACCAGCAATATTAAAAAATTAAAAAATACAGGTGCCAAGATCAGACAGATGATTGTAAAAGCTCCTTTCCCAAAAAATATAAATTCAGACATATCAAAGGCTTATGAAAAGTTGTGCAAGCAAGAAAAGAAAAAAAATGTATCTGTGGCCGTCAGATCCAGTGCCACAGCCGAAGATTTACCCGGAGCCAGTTTTGCCGGCCAACAGGAGACATATTTAAATATAAAAGGTAAAAGAGATTTACAAACTGCTGTAAAAAAATGCATCGCTTCACTTTTTACGGATAGAGCTATTTCATACAGAGAAACAAAGGGTTTTGACCATATCGAAGTTGCATTATCGGTTTCTGTACAAACTATGGTAAATGCGGATACCGGTTCGAGCGGGGTGATGTTTACACTTGATACCGAGTCGGGTTTTCAGGGTGTGGTTTTAATAAATTCTTCATATGGACTTGGTGAATATGTTGTAAAAGGACGGGTTACGCCTGATCAGTTTTATATTTTCAAAGAGGGCTTGAAAGCCGGCAAAAAAGCCATTATAAGTAAAATTTTGGGCACAAAAGAGGTAAAATTGGTATATGGCAAGAAAAAAGGCACGGTTCAGAAAAAAGTAAAAGTTTCGGATAGAAATAAATTTTCCATTAACGAGGATGATGTTTTGCAACTTAGCAAGTGGGGTCTTCAAATCGAAGAGCATTATGGTCGTCCACAGGATATTGAATGGGCAAAAGATGGTAAAACAGGAAAATTGTATGTTGTCCAAGCCAGACCGGAAACCGTTAAAGCCCAAGCCAATAAAAACATTATCGAAACATATAAACTGCAAAAAAAGAGCAAGCTTTTGGCAACCGGAATAGCTGTTGGTCAAAAAATAGGCGCCGGGAAAGTTAGAGTAATTGAGGATCCGAAAGATATGAAAAAGTTTAAAAAAGGAGAAATTTTGGTTACCAGAATAACCGATCCGGATTGGGAGCCGATCATGAGAATGGCTAGTGCTGTCATTACCGAGCAAGGTGGCAAGACCAGTCATGCTGCGATTGTATCGAGAGAACTCGGTGTTCCTTGTATAGTTGGAGTCAAACAAGCCAGAAAAATTTTGGCCAGAAGAAAAAATGTCACGGTTGTGTGTTCCGAAGGTGATGAGGGGCACATTTATAATGGAATTTTGCCTTTTGAAGTGAAAAAGACCGAAATTAAAAAAGTTTCAAAGACAAAAACAGACATTATGATGAATGTCGGTGATCCGGATAATGCTTTTACACTTTCTTTTTTACCCACAGACGGAGTTGGTTTGGCTCGACTCGAGTTTATTTTCAGTAATTTTATCAGGATTCATCCCCAGGCACTTTTAAATTATTCCAAAGTAAAAGATAAGACAGCCAGAAAAAAGATACGAGCCATGACAAGGGGTTATAGAAAAAAACCTGATTATTGTGTGGATAAACTGGCTGAAGGCGTGGGCAGAATAGCCGTTGCTTCTTATCCCAATCCTGTAATTGTCAGATTGTCTGACTTTAAAACAAATGAGTATGCCACATTAATTGGTGGAAAGGATTTTGAACCCGAAGAAGAAAATCCCATGCTTGGTTGGCGCGGAGCCAGCAGATATTATTCAAAAGAATATAAAAAAGCTTTTGGTCTGGAGTGCAAAGCGATAAAAAAAGTAAGAGAAGAATGGGGTTTGGAAAATGTGATTGTAATGGTGCCTTTTTGTCGTACACCGGAAGAAGGTGAGAATGTCTTGAAAACAATGAAAGAGTTTGGTTTGGAAAGAGGTAAAAACGGTTTAAAAGTATATGTCATGTGCGAAATACCTTCAAATGTTGTTCTAGCTGAGGATTTTGCTAATATTTTTGATGGTTTTAGCATAGGTTCCAATGATTTGACACAATTGACTTTGGGTGTTGATAGAGATTCTTCTCTAGTAAGCCATGTCTATGATGAAAGAAATGAAGCGGTTAAGTCACTAATAAGGCAGGTTATCAAAGTGGCTCACAAGAATAAGAAAAAGGTTGGTATCTGTGGTCAAGCACCTAGTGATTACCCTGAATTTGCCGAATTTTTAGTACGGGAAAAAATTGACAGTATTTCTTTGAATCCGGATACGGTAATAACAACCAGGGAAAGAATTGCCAAGGCGGAAAAAGGTAAAAGCGGAAAAAAACATAAAACCGGAAAATCATTTATCGGTATTGTTATGGCAATGGGTATTGCTTCAGCTTTGTTGATGGTTGGTGGAGCGGGTTGTGATCAATTTACTGAAAATATAAACAAAACTTTCAACAATGAACCTGTCATTATCGATAACAATACGACTCCATCTCAAATACGTGAAAAAGCGGCGGAAAAGGCGGTAGCGGACAAAACTACGGTACTAAGAGAGAATAGTTTTGCTGTTTTTTCTTTGGAATATCCCGCAGTTTGGAATGTTGAACATTGGAATGATGGCGTAACAATTAAAAATACCAACACAGGTGAGTATATAAGCATATTTTTACAAAAACAAAGTCCTCCCATACCCCAAGAAAATAAACAGGATATAATATTTTTGGGTAATGAGGCTTATAGATATGGGATAATTTCAGCAAGAGACGGTAAAAGAGTAACCGTAATTGAAATACCAATCGGAGATGAAGAAGAAAAAATCATTGAGATTAATGGTTATTCGGATAAATTTGATGAAATAATGCAAACTTTTAGGCTGGAAACCGAAGAGGAAGCACAAGCCGGGGTTTGTATTCAGGTGATCACCTATGCTCGCAAAGATGAGGAATCAAATTGTCAGTCTTTTCCAACTCCGTGTGATGTACCGGAGGATTGGATAGCTTGTGAAGATTGATATATAAAAAGACTTCAATCTAGAAAATTTTTAAAAAAACCACCGATTTTTTCTACGGTGGTTTATTTTTTTATGCAAAAAAGTAATTATTTTTTTATCAATTCAATATCAGTTACTATTAAATCTTGGATGGGGCGGTCGTTATCATCGATTTCAATATTAGCAATTTTTTCCACTATGTCCATACCTTTGACAACATGACCAAAATTAGTATGTTTGCCATCCAGCCATGGGGTGGCCTCTGCAGTTACAATGAAAAACTGGGAACCGTTTGTATCAGGACCCGCGTTAGCCATGGCAAGCGATCCCTTGACCAGTTTATGATTGTTGATTTCATCAATAAAATAATATCCCGGGCCACCTTGTCCGTCGTTTGTAGGGTCATTGTCTTTGCTTAGAGGGCAGCCGCCTTGGATCATAAAGTCTTTTATGATTCGGTGGAATTTTGTACCATCATAAAAATCTTTTTTTGCCAAGTTTAAAAAATTGTTAACCGTAATTGGCGACTCGTCACCATAGAATTCAACCGTAATATCACCGAAGTTTGTTTTGATATTTGCTTGTTTATAAATCGGTGATAGGTTTTCCAGCTGGATTTTGTTTTCTTCATTATTCATATTTGTATTGTTAGTTTGTTGCTTTTTGGTTGAAGTGCTGTTTTGTCTGTCAGTAGTATTTATTCCTTTTTTGATATCTTCGACCAATGCGGCAAATTCACGGTCTTCATAGATTGTGATGTTGCCGGGTTCGGTGCTGGAGTCATATCCGGATTTGGGAAATGTATCACATCCGGCGCCTGTTATTATTACAAAAAAAATTGGAAATAATAGTATTTTATACATAAATAAAGAAAGTATGATTATTGTCTGTGTATATTACAAAGAGGAGAGCTTTTTTTCAAGTTTCTGAAGTTGCTTTAATTGTGGTGGTTCTATGTGGATTTCCGAACGTTTGGCCGCAATCGCCCTAATCGCGTCTTTGGTGGATATACCTTGATAAATAAAATAAGCTGCGAGCATAGTGGGTGCGCGACCATGGCCATTTTTGCAATGGATGTAAATTTTTTCACCCTGTTCAACCAGTGCCTCAATGGTTTTTATTCCGGTTAAAAGTTGTTTGAATGTTGGTGAATAGTGATCTTTGGTAGGTAGCCAAAGGAAATATTTTACTCCTACCGGATTATCAATCCTTTTCGCTTCCAAGGATATATCAGCGGTAATGCCTTTGTTTAAAAGTTCTTTTTTGAAATGCATCTGGCAACAACTATTGGTACCCAAATATATTTGATCTGTAATTTTGTTATAATCCATTTTAATATGTTTGTCCATATTTTTAGTTTTAATAGCGGTATAATTATACAATAATTAACATACAAATTCAAATTTTTTGCTAATTTTAGAATAATTTTATAATAATTATACTTGACAAATACAATTTTTTCCTTTAAATTTTAATTAAAGGAAAAAAGGAGGAATCATGAGCGAAAAAAAAGTTCGCGATCGTCAATCAGGTTCTTTTACAGATACGGAGATGGAAGATCGTTTTAAGCTTCTGGGTGCAGCTGTAGGTAGAGCTCAGGCAACAGTATTTATGCCGGAAGAGTTGGTTTTTCATCCGACTTTTTTGGCTAATATGTCTTTCGAGTTCTTGATGGAAGTGTTCAGGAAAAATGCCGGAGTGGATCCAAAATTAGCTGATATACTTGCTAATCGTTTGCTTGAGGTTGCAGAACAAGAAAATCTATTGCAATATTGGCTTGACCTCTATTGGCTAATCGGTTCAAGTAGGTTCAATTCCGATTATTACAAAATAGTTGATGTGTGTTTTTCCAAAATAGACAAGGCCATCAAAAGCGGAGAAGGTGGTTTCGATTACTGGTACCGTGAAGTGTATAGTAATAAATCGATTGCCGTAGGTGGTAATTTATATGACTTGGTTTTAAAGGCTCTACTTAAAAGGGCAAAAACTGTCGATCATTGGAAAATCATTAAAAAGATTTTTCCGGATCCGACAGTAAAAAAAGAGGCATTGCAAAAGATTAGGGAGATCACGGCACTCGAACAGTTGAATAGCTTGTCGGACCAAATTGGATTTGGCGACGCTTGTGTCGTTTTGCATAACGAGTTGCCTGATGATTTTTGGTCAAGTCTAAATTATGAGCAGTGCCAAAAGGTCTATATGTCAGCGCTCAGTGAAAGTAAGATCGAAGAAAAGATGTTTTTACAAATGGTGGAAATTGCTCTTAATAATCCGGACTTGGAAGATGCATTTTATATGTGGCTTGACATTTATAAATACTGCACAAATATTGCACACAGAAGTTACGGCATAAGCTCCGAATATGCTTTGGAGCAAATGGGAATATGCGGAGAGCAGATGAGCACAGAGTGGTGGTATATCGAGGCATATGAGCGCTCAGTGTGCGGAACGGCCTTTCAAAAACTTGTTATTGATGCTATTTATGAGAGAGCTGATCGTCGGATTGAACAAATTGAGGGGGCTGAAGATGAAGAAGTGGCTTTGGATGAGGCAAGCCGTTCATATTATGAAATTTATATTGCCTATAAGGTCGCGCTCAGAAACAGTCGTGAGAAAAAATACTATTTGGATGTTTTGCGTCTGTTAAGTCCTATGGTGGATCTGGAAAAAATATTCGATGATTGACGGTCGACGCTTTTTCTAAAGAGTAAATTTAATTTACTCTTTTTTTATTGACAAAAATATTAATTTTTTGTAAACTATGGCTACTAAATTTAATGATTTTTTATGGGTATAAGAAAAAAAGTCAACCAGAGGGTAAAGATTGCTCGGCAAAAAGCCAAGGTTAGACGAGATGAAAATAAATTAAAAAGACAAAATAAAGAAAAAACTCCCGGTCAGAAATTACATGATATAATGCACGGCCGAGGTGAGAAGTAATTTTTTTTGTTTTTAACAAGTATGCTATAATTGGTGTACTTAAATGGACCGGTAGTTTCAGCCCAAGGCTGATCCGTCTTGGTCGGACAACTGGCTAGAGCACCGCCCTGTCACGGCGGAAGTTGCGGGTTCTGCGCCCAAGGCGCACCCGCCTCGGGCGGGGAGTCCTGAGTCAGATGGTTAAAATTATGTATTACGTCTATATACTGTATAGTGAAAAATTAAAGAAGAAATATATTGGTTATACAAGTAATTTAAAAAGTAGGATAGAAGTTCACAATAAAGGAAAGGTTCCTTTTACCTCAAAAGGTATTCCATGGCAGCTTATTTATTATCAAGTTTTTTGTAATAAACAAGATGCAATGGAAGAGGAAAAATTTTTAAAAACAGGAAAGGGTAGAGAAAGAATTAAGTTCCTTTTAAAAAATACATTAATGGACCGGTAGTTCAACTGGCTAGAGCACCGCCCTGTCACGGCGGAAGTTGCGGGTTCGAGCCCCGTCCGGTCCGC
>WJJZ01000011.1 GCA_014729395.1 Candidatus Magasanikiibacteriota bacterium | reverse complement strand
GTTCGGATAATTCGTCCGTGCTGATCCAGAAATTATTTTTATAATCAACTTCAATTTTATATATACCTCCCAATGGTATTTGTTCTGTTAGCTTGATAAATCGGTCAGCCGACGGATCATATCGGTGCAGGTTATTACCGGCACACCAGATATTTCCTTTATTGTCAGTTAGTATCTCCCTGACAACTGTTTCATCAATATATGTTTTCTGTGATGTGTTATATGTTTTGAATGTGTAACCGTCATACCTGCATAATCCATTGGAGGTGGTGATCCACATAAATCCCGCAGAATCCTGTAAAATATCAAATACCTGGTTGTTTGGAAGTCCTTCACGAATTGAATACCGGATAAAATTCAACTGGGGTTTCTCTGCATAAACAATAGTCAAATGAATGCAAATAAATATGTATATAAGTTTTTTCAAAGTTGGTTTATAGTTATTTTTTTGTCTAAAATAAACAAAAAATTATCTCTTTATACCTTTTGATCACCTCTTTTTTCTATATTTCCTCTATATGCAACATTTGTTATCAGTAGTGTCCGACTAAATTAATAAAAAAGGAGGGTACTCCATAAAGTTTCCCCTCCATGTTGTAATTTTGTTTTTACACCAAAACATATTACAACATGAGTAAAAATAATGAAATTAATTTTGTCGGACAGCCGATTTTAAAACAAATTTTAAAATTGATAGAAAGTGTAAACATACAAAGTTTGATTAATAAACACCAAAGTGACTATTATTACAAGGCTTTCAAGAGTCGCACTCATATTATAACCATGCTTTTTGGCATATTAAGTCGTTGCGATTCGATGACTGAAATTTGTGAAGGGTTAAGAGCTCTTGGTGGTAAACTTAACCACTTAGGTTTAACTAAAGCCCCTGCAAAAAGCACAGCAAGCGACGGTTTGAGAAATAGAGACCATAAATTCTTTGAAGATTTATATTTTTCTCTTGTGAAAAAATACAAAACCTTTTTGTCGGACAGCCGGACGTTCGGGTTAACATTTAAAGAAGTCCTTTTAATTGATTCAACGACAATCCGACTATTTAGTGATATTTTAAAAGGTGTGGGGCGTAATCCTAAAGGAGACGGCAAAAAGAAAGGTGGATTAAAAGTACATATGCTCATTGATGCTGTTCAATCGGTTGGTCGATTTATTAAAATGACAGCAGCAAAAGTGCATGACAAGAATTTTTTAAAAAGTCTGGAATTAGTATCTAATAGCATGATAGTCTTTGATAAGGCATATAATTATTATCATCAATTTGCATTATGGACAGATAAACAAGTATACTTTGTTACCCGATTAAAGAAGAATGCTGTTTATACTGTTATCAATGTTGCGCGTAAACATTATCGCAAAAGAGGACAGGCAAAAGTTTTACGGGACGAGACAATTAAGCTTGAATATAACCCAGAGGATAGCACTGGGAAAAAACAAACAAAAAATAAAAAGGTTATTATTTTAAGAAAAGTTTGCTACCAAGATGAGAAAAACCGGTATTATGAATTTTTGACCAACAATTTTGAGATAACAGCCGAAGAAGTGGCATTTCTTTATAAAAAGCGATGGGGAATAGAAATTATGTTTAAAAAAATGAAGCAGAACTTTCAATTACATTATTTCTATGGAGAAAATGAAAATGCTATTTATACTCAGGTATGGTGTACATTAATAGCCCAATTATTATTGACTGTTATTCAAAAAATAGCCCAAGTTAAAAAAGCATTTTCTGTAGTGGCTACTTTAATTCGGATACACTTAATCAGTATGTTGGATGTTTATCAGCTATTAAAAGGCACAAAACGGACATATATGCCAAAGATGGTTGGGCCACCTGGTTTAAATCAACTAAAATTGTTTTAAATTTTGGTTTTACTGCATATTTAGTGGAAGCCATATCCTGAGTATTCAGGGATCATATTAAGATTCGGGCGGAAAAAAATTATTCCTTATTTTTGTGCCACGAAGTGGCAATTTATTTCAGCACAAGGCAGCGCCTTGTGTAAATAATTGATATAGTATGAATACGCCCTGTAAGGGCAATATAAAAAGTAAACCTATGGCACAATCACTTTCAAAAATGTTCATTCATATAATATTTCATAAGAAATATAATAGTCCCGTTATTTTAAATGAAACAAAAAATGAATTATTTGCTTATATGGGGGCAATACTTAAAGATAATGAATCAACGCCAATTTTGATAAATGGTGTTGAGGATCATGTCCACATTTTATGTGTTATGTCCAAGAATATTGCTCTTTCTAAACTTATAGAGGAAATCAAAAAGAATAGTAGCAGATGGATAAAAACGAAAGGTAAACACTATAAAAACTTCGCATGGCAAGGAGGATATGGAGGGTTTTCTGTAAGTTCTTCATTACATGAAAAGACAAAAAAATATATTCAAAATCAGGAAGCTCATCATAAAAAAATGAGCTACAAGGAAGAATATTTATTGTTTTTAAAAGAATATGGTATCGAATTTGATGAAAAATATTTGTGGACAGTTTAATTTAAATTGCCCTTTCAGGGCGCAAGTAATATCTTACACGTATATCCCGAGGCGTTGCCATCGGGTTGAAATAATTAGGGCTTTCAGCCCAATAAATACATTTTAGTCAAACCTGATTTTATGATCCCAATGATTTACGCATAATCCACCCGAATCTTAATATGATCCGTATTCAGTATTTTAAAATAAACACTATTTCCACAAAAATTGCAGTAGTACC